>JAXHUA010000078.1:0-7236 GCA_034189695.1 Chloroflexota bacterium
CCCCGATGACATCGACCATCTCGGCAACAGACGTGTGAGAACGGCCGGGGAACTCCTCCAGAACCAGTTCCGCATCGCCCTGCTGCGTATGGAGCGCGTCATCAGGGAACGTATGAGCATCATCGACACGGAGACGGCTACACCGAGTGTGCTCATCAATGTCCACCCCATGGTGGCGGCGATGAGGGAGTTCTTTGGTGCCTCGCAGCTTTCCCAGTTCATGGACCAGACCAACCCGCTGGGCGAGCTAACCCACAAGCGGCGTGTCTCGTGCCTTGGGCCGGGTGGACTTCTGCGTGAGCGCGCCGGGTTTGAAGTGCGAGACGTCCACCACTCCCACTACGGGAGGATATGCCCCATCGAGACCCCGGAAGGGCCGAACATTGGCCTCATCAACTCTCTCGCCACCTACAGCAGGGTCAACGACTACGGTCTCATAGAGACGCCCTACAGAATCGTCGTCAAGGAGCTGCCAAGCTCGTCACCGGACCTGGTCGGCCGAACGGTGCAGGAGACGGTCCTGGGAGAAGACGACCAGCCGCTCCTGGAACCCGGAGACGTGGTCACGCCCGAGATAGCCGAGCGTCTTTCGCCCTTGCCGGAGAGGCTGGTGAAGGTGACGCCGTTCGCCAAGGCTGAGATTGTGTATCTGGGAGCCGACGAAGAGGAGCAGCACACGATAGCCCAGGCGAATGAGCTGCTCAAAGAGAACGGCCAGTTCATTAGCGAGAAGCTGGAGGCGAGGAAACACGGCAGGTTCTTCGAGGTTGGACCGGATGGCGTGGACCTGATGGATGTTTCTCCCAAGCAGATAGTGAGCGTCTCGGCTTCCCTGATCCCCTTTCTCGAACACGATGACGCCAATCGGGCGTTGATGGGTTCGAATATGCAGCGCCAGGCAGTGCCGCTGGTGCGCCCGGAGTCGCCGCTCATCGGTACCGGCATGGAGAGGCAGGCAGCCTGCGACAGCGGCCAGGTTGTCCTGGCCGCTTGCGATGGGGTGGTGGCGTCTGTTGACGCGAACGGGATCTTGATCGACGGCGACGACGCGAGGCAGCACGTCTATCCCCTGAGGAAGTTCGCCCGCTCGAATCAGGGGACTTGCGTCAACCAGCATCCCCTGGTGTCCAAGGGACAACGGGTGCAGCGGGGGGAGGTGCTCGCCGACGGCCCCGCCACAGACCGTGGCGAACTGGCGTTGGGGCAGAATGTCCTGTGCGCTTTCATGAGCTGGGAGGGGTACAACTTCGAAGACGCTGTCGTGATAAGCGAAAGCCTCGTCCGGCAAGACAAGTTCTCATCCATCCACATAGAGAAACACGAGTCTGAGGCACGGGACACTAAGCTGGGTCCGGAGGAGGTCACCCGCGACATACCCAATGTCGGCGAGGAGAGCCTGAGGAACCTGGATGAAGAGGGCATCATCCGACCGGGCGCCACGGTGAAAGCAGGCGACATTCTTGTAGGAAAGATTACGCCCAAGGGTGAGACCGAGCTGAGCGCCGAGGAGAAGCTTCTCAGAGCGATCTTCGGCGAGAAGGCGAGGGACGTCAAGGACTCCTCACTGCGGGTGCCGCACGGCGAATCGGGCACGGTGATCGGCGTCAAGATCTTCTCGCGGGAAGATGGTGCCGACCTTGCTCCCGGTGTGAACAAGCTGGTACGGGTATGGGTGGCACAGCGAAGGAGGATCTCTGAGGGCGACAAGATGGCCGGCCGGCACGGCAACAAAGGGGTCATCGCCCGAATACTGCCCGATGAAGACATGCCGTTCCTTCCCGACGGCAGGCATGTGGAGCTCATCCTCAACCCGATGGGTGTCCCTTCGAGAATGAACCTGGGGCAGGTGCTCGAGACCCACCTCGGGTGGGCAGCCTACGTTCTGGGATTCAGCGCGGTCTCGCCGGTGTTCGACGGCGCGGATAACGACGCCATTGAGGAAGCGCTTGCGCAGTCATGGCTGGCCCAGCGCTCCGGCGCGGTTAGTCATGACCCCGAGGCGGGTGGAGCCTTTCAGGTCGAGCAGGCCAAGGAATGGCTGGCCGACCTCGGCTACGACGGCGAGCGCGTATTCTCCCAGGAATCAAAGGGCGAAGCACGGAGAGCGTGCCTCAGACTGTGGCTGGAGGACCGCGGCGTGGAAAGCGCGGGGCTATCGGATGAGGAACTGAGGCAGAAGGGGGAGCAGACGTCTCGTGACAGCGGGTTCCCGCTGCCCGTCTGGGGAAAGACTCTTCTCTACGACGGCCGCACCGGGATGCCGTTCGGTCAGCCGGTCACCGTCGGCTGCATCTATATCATGAAGCTGATCCACCTTGTGGAGGACAAGATCCACGCCCGCTCTACGGGCCCCTACTCACTGATAACGCAGCAGCCCCTTGGGGGCAAGGCCCAGTTTGGCGGGCAGCGCTTCGGAGAGATGGAGGTCTGGGCGCTCGAGGCCTACGGCGCCGCCCACATACTCCAAGAGCTTCTCACTGTGAAGTCGGACGACATCGTGGGCCGTGCGAAGACGTACGAGGCCATCATCAAGGGAGAAGACGTTCTGCAGCCCGGGGTGCCGGAGTCATTCAAGGTCCTGGTCAAGGAATTGCAGAGCCTGGGGCTCGCGGTAGAGGTGCTGAACGAAGAGGAAGACAAGATGTCACTGGTGGAGGATCTGGGGTTGGACTTTCCTAGGTCGAGAATAGGAGGATTCCAAGAGAGGTAGCAATGCCTGAGGTCAACGAATTCAGCTCCATTCGAATCTCGCTTGCGTCACCAGAGCAGATTAAGAACTGGTCATGGGGTGAGGTTACCAAGCCCGAGACTATCAACTATCGCACCTTGAAGCCGGAGAAGGACGGGCTGTTCTGTGAACGCATCTTCGGCCCGACGAAGGACTTCGAGTGCTATTGCGGCAAGTACAAGAAGGTGCGCTACCGCGGCATCATATGCGATAAGTGCGGTGTCGAGGTTGCGCGCGCAAAGGTGCGCCGTGAGAGGATGGGCCATATCGACCTTGCCGCACCGGTGAGCCATATCTGGTTCGTTCGAGGCACGCCAAGCAGACTGGGGCTCCTGCTGGACATCTCCCCACGAAACCTGGAGCGCGTGATCTACTTCGCCCAGTGCATAGTCACCAAGCTGGATGAAGCCGCGAAAGGTGAGGCGATACGGCGCGTCCGCGAGGAGACCCTCGAACACGTTTCGAGCCTTGAGGCGTTCACGCGCGACCGCGTGGACGAGATCAAGAAAGCGCTCGAGGAAGACCTGGCTCCGCTTGAAGCCTCAGGGGAGGAGAGGCGCACGGCCGTTGACCGAGTGAATGAACTGAGGGACGCGGTCCGCACCCAACTGGAAGAGGCAATGGGCGGCAAGGCGGCACAGGACATCGCCCTGGACGACATCACCATAGTGGCCAAAGGCAGAAAGGTGACCAAGTCGCATCTCGAAGCGCTGCTGCGAGCAGCGGAACAGAAAACGGCCGAGGCCGAAGCCGCTGTCGCTGCGGTGTCGGAGGAGCCGGATACAAAGGCCGAGGCGGAAGCCGCAGAGCGGCGGCGACTGGCGACGGAGCAGATCAACAAGCTCCACCAGGAGGCGGCCGACGAACAGAAGCGCCTGCTCGAGGAACTCAACCAGGGCGTAGGCGACATTGAGGAACTCCAGCAATTCACCCTCCTGTCGCCGAGCAAGTACCGCGAGCTCAAGAACAAGTACGGTGACGCGTTCCAGGCAAGCATGGGGGCGGAGGCGGTCCTCGACATTCTGAGCAACCTGAACCTGGAGAAGCTGCGCGAAACGCTGAACAAGGAGATACACTCCAGCACCGGGCAGCGCCGGAAGAAGGCCATCAAGAGGCTGAGAGTGGTGGAGGCGCTGAGGAGGAGCAATAACAAGCCGGAATGGATGATACTCACCGTGCTGCCGGTCCTGCCTCCGGACCTCCGCCCGATGGTGCAACTCGACGGCGGCAGATTCGCCACCTCAGACCTCAACGACCTCTACCGGCGGGTGATTAATCGCAACAACAGGCTGCGGCGGCTGCTGGAGCTTGGCGCGCCGGAGATCATTGTCCGCAATGAGAAGAGGATGCTCCAGGAGGCAGTGGACGCCCTGATTGACAACGGTAGAAGAGGGCGCCCGATCACCACCTCCAGGAACCACAAGCTGAAGTCGCTGTCGGACATGCTCCGAGGCAAACAGGGCCGCTTCCGACAGAACCTCCTCGGCAAGAGAGTCGACTACAGCGGGCGATCGGTAATCGTGGTGGGCCCCGAATTGAAGCTGCACCAGTGTGGCCTGCCCAAGAAGATGGCGCTCGAGCTATTCAAGCCCTTCGTTATGCACCGCCTGCTTCTTCAGGGGTACGCCCACAACATCAAGAGCGCCAAGAGGCTGGTCGAACGCGAGCGGCCCGAGGTATGGGACGCCCTGGAGGTGGTAACCAAGTTCAGACCGGTGCTCCTGAACCGGGCACCAACGCTCCATCGCCTCGGCATCCAGGCGTTCGAGCCGGTGCTCATCGACGGCAGCGCCATACAGATTCATCCTCTCGTCTGTGCCGCCTTCAACGCCGACTTCGACGGTGACCAGATGGCGGTGCACGTGCCGCTGTCACAGAACGCGGTGAGAGAGGCCCGAGAAATAATGCTGTCGACCCACAACATGCTCCTGCCGGCCTCCGGCGAACCGGTCGTGGCGCCGACGTTGGACATGGTCCTGGGCTGCTACTACCTGACCCTCACCAAATCGGTTCCCGAGGGCACGGAGAAGTGCTTCAACACTCTGGACGAGGCGCTGCTGGCCCACGAGCTGGGAGTCGTGGATGTGCAGGAGGAGATACTGGTCAGGACCGGCCGGGACGGGGAGCGCATGAGAACCAGCGTGGGCCGCTTGATGTTCAACGAGGTGCTGCCGGAGGAAATGCGCTTTATCAACGAGGTCATGGACAAGCAGGCCCTGAAGCAGGTTATCGCCAGGTGCTACAAGCTGTCAGGAGGCGAGAAGGCGGCGGAGGTCACCGACAACATCAAGAAGCTGGGATTCGAGTACGCCACGAAGTCCGGGGCCACGATAGCCATGAACGATGTGCAGGCGCCCGAGGCCAAGAAGATGCTCCTCGAGGAGGCGGAGGGGAAGATAGCCGAAATCGAGCGCCAGTACCAGCAGGGGCTGATTACCGTGGAAGAGCGCTACAACAGCACAGTCGAGACCTGGATGCAGACGACCGACCGGGTCTCCGACGCTCTGGCCGAGTCCCTTGACCGCTACGGGCCGATCTACCTGATGACAACGTCGGGAGCCAAGGGCAACATCGCCCAGATCAGGCAGATGGCGGGAATGCGCGGCCTGATGACCGACCCATCGGGTATGATCATCGAGCTTCCCATCAAGTCGAGCTTCCGCGAGGGTCTCTCGGTGCTGGAGTACTTCATCTCCACCCACGGGGCGAGGAAGGGGCTCGCCGACACAGCGCTGCGAACCTCCGGCAGCGGCTACCTTACCAGGCGCCTCATCGATGTGGCCCAGGAAGTAATTGTGGTCGAGGATGATTGCGGGACGACCGCCGGGATCTGGATGTACGAAGCGACCGAAAGGAGCATCCTGGCGCCACTTAAGCAGCGCATACTCGGACGCTTTACCGCCGCCAGGGTCACACACCCGACCACCGGCGAGACGATACTGGAACGCAACGACGAGATCACCGAGGAGAAGACCGAGGAAATCGTTGCAGCGGGGATCACCCAGGTGTTCGTGAGGTCACCGCTTAGCTGCCAGTCGAGACACGGGGTGTGCCAGAAATGCTACGGCTGGAGCCTCGCCCGCGGGCGCACCGTCGACATCGGAGAGGCTGTCGGCATCATCGCGGCCCAGAGCATCGGCGAACCGGGCACCCAGCTTACGCTGCGCACCTTCCACACCGGCGGTGTCGCCGGGGTCGACATCACCAGCGGTCTGCCCCGGGTGGAAGAGATATTCGAGGCGCGCTCACCGAAGGTCCACTCCATAGTCTCCGAGATAGACGGCCAGGTCGAGGTCATGGACACAGAGGAGGAGCGCCGCATCAAGATATCGAACTCCCAGTTCTATTGCGACGAGTACCCGCTCCTGCCCGAATGGCAGCCGGCTGTGGAGAGCGGCCAGCTGGTCGAGGTGGGGGACGTGCTGACCGAGCCCCGGATGACGACCGGCGTCGACGTGGCCACGCCGTCGGATGCTGAGCCGGTCCTGGCGAGGGTCGCCGGCAGAGTCACCCTGGAAGACGAGGAGATATGCGTGTGGTACGAGGAGAGGGAGGAGAGGGAGTACACGGTTCCCCCTTCATCTCACATCACAGTCGAGGACGGCGCCGAAGTGAAGGCCGGTCAGCAGTTGACCGGAGGCCAGATAGACCCCCAAGACCTGCTGCGAATCATGGGCAAGGACACCGTCCAGCAGCACTTGCTGGAAGAGGTGCAGAAGGTGTATCGCTCCCAGGGCGTCGGCATTAACGACCGCCATGTCGAGGTCATCATTCGCCAGATGCTGCGCAAGGTGCGTATCGACTCGCCCGGCGACACGGAGCTGCTTCCCGAGGAACTGGTCGACCGCTTCGTCTACGACGACATCAACGCCAAGGTGCTGGCCGAGGGCGGGGACCCGGCAACAGCCCAGCCCGTGCTTCTGGGCATTACCAAAGCCTCGCTCAACACCGAGAGCTTCCTGTCGGCGGCCTCCTTCCAGGAGACGACCAGGGTGCTCACCGAGGCGGCACTGGCGGGCAAGACCGATAGGCTGCGAGGGCTCAAGGAGAACGTGATCATCGGGAAACTGATCCCAGCCTACTGCACCCTGTCACAGCCCCTCGAGCCCGCTGAGGCGCTTGAAGCCCCTGAGGGTGCTGAGGCCCCGCTGGGACTCGACGTCCTGCCGGACTCGCTTCTGACAGCGGACACCGAGCTGCCGGCGACGGTCGACGAGGCTGCCGTGCAGACCGAGGAACCGGTGGCTGCCGACGAGGCAACCGCCCAGGCCGAGGTCGAGCCGGAGGCTGCCGTGCAGACCGAGCAGCCGGAAGCCGCCGACGAGGCAACCGCCCAGGCCGAGGTCGAGCCGCAGGCTGCCGTGCAGACCGAGGAACCGGAAGCTGCCGGCGAGGCACCCGCCCAGGCCGAGGTCGAGCCGGAGGCAGCCGTGCAGACCGAGGAACCGGAAGCTGCTGACGAGGCACCCGCCCGGGCCGAGGTCGAGCCGGAGGCTGCCGTGCAGACC
>JAXHUA010000079.1:0-6749 GCA_034189695.1 Chloroflexota bacterium
CCTCTCCTTCATCACCTCGGTATACTCTGTCACGCTGCCTCTACTCATGCCTCTCATTGGGTAACACCCTTTTTGAGGCAACGATACCCCACTCGGTAACATTTATTATGAGGCAATTCGGCACGTTGATTCGGGGCACGACGGAGAATACAATGTGACAGGTCGTGCAGCGGTACCCTGGCGAGGGTGTCGCCGAAGGCATTGCGCCAGCACGTGATGATGCAGAAGTACCAGGTCAGGAGGTACATGCTCCACGGTCTGTTGACAAACGCAAGATTGGAGTCCCATTCCTCTGTTCCCAACGCGCGGCAAAGGCTGGACAGGGGCGCGATGGCTTTCTGTGTCTTCGCTGGCCGGGAGCTGGGAAGCATAGGCTGGGTCGCTTTCAGCAAGGAGGCCCAGGCCAGCCTGGACGAGCCCCCGTTGCCGGTGGACTACGAGAGCGGTGAAGCGTACCGCGGGGGTGTCTGGACCAGCCCCAGGTACCGTGGTCTGGGACTGCATACCTACGGCAACTTCAAGAGGTGCCAGTTCCTGGTCGAAAGGGGCGCCCCCAGGTGGTGGGGTCTGATAGAAAGGGGCAACACGGTATCGTTGCGGACGAATCTCAAGTTCGCCCCGGTGATTGAAAGTGAGGGTCGCTACCTGAGAGTCCTGTGGTGGAAATCGTGGAAGGGGCGCCCGCTATCGCCGGAGATGGAGAGAGAGCTCAACGCGGTACGCCGGGCGGGCGGTCGGCGTCGGCAGGCTGAGGGACGTGGCGCGATGGCTGGAACATCTCGGCTGTCGACCGGCTGACCGCACTTGAGACGGGACTTGCAGGCGTGCCGCGCCCAGGGGAGGTGCACGTTGACAGTTCTGCTCAGGCGAACGAAGCGCATCCTTGAGACCGAGGGGCTGCTGGCCCTGATGAGACGAGGACTCGCGTCAGTGACGTGCCGGTTCTTCGTCTACCGTGTCTACTACCTGTCGGAGTTTGAGTTGGAGAACGCACGCCGGTGGAGGGAGGAGGACTTCCTGCCTCAACTGGAGGGGTTGGTGTTTCGAATCGTGACGACGAATCTGGAGGCTGATGAACTCGAGAGGGAAGGGCTTGAGTTCCGCTCGTATCCATACGATATCGATGCGAGGAAGGCGCTCGACAAGGGAGCGATGGCCCTGTGCATTTTCGTCGGGTCCGAGCTGGGCACCATTGGCTGGGTTGCGCTCACGCCGCAGGCGATGGAGGGTCTCAAGGAGCCTCCGCTGAAGGTGGACTTCTCGCGGGATGCGCTCGCAGCCCCCGTCTGGACCAACCCGAAGTACCGGCGCATGGGCCTCCGGAGGTACCGCACGTTCAAGCTGCGCAAGTTCTTGCTGGAGCGCGGGGTCGCCGTGACGCGAGGTCCGATCGCCAAAGGGAATCTGGTTTCGGTGAGAGCGCTGTCGAAGATAGACAGCAGGATATACGGCGAGGGGCGGTATCTCAAGCTGCTGTGGTGGACGTCGTGGAAAGAGAAGCCCCTGGACTCGGGCTATATGTCGGCCAGCGCCCTCTGGGGCTCGGGCGGCCGGCAATGAGACCAGGTCGCCCCGGTCGTTGCGGAGGGATCGCCCCGCAGAGGGTGAGGCTGGCTTCGAGAAGCGCCTGTCGGAAGGTGACTCATGAGTTCGCTCTTTGACAGGGCCAGGCGCGTTCTCCGCACCGAGGGGCTGACGGCTCTGCTGCGACGTACAGTCCTCTTGGCCACGGGACACGTGTTCCAATACAGGACTGTCTACGTGTTTGAGTACGACATAGAGGAGGCCTCAGAGCTAGACGAGACCGATTTCCTGCCGAGGACGGATGGTTTTGACTTCAGAATAGTCGAAAGCAATCTGGGAGCAGACGAGCTTGAGAAGCAGGGGCTGGAGTTCCGATCGTGCGCCCTGAATGCCAGGGAGCGGCTGGACCGGGGGGCAGTGGCCTTCTGCATCTTCGTCGGTGGGGAACTGGCCAGCATCGGGTGGGCGGCGATGAGCCAGGATGCCAAGGATACACTGCCGGAGTTGCCCTACACGATTGACTTCGCCGCTGGAGAGGCGTGCGGCGCTGACATCTGGACCGATCCGAAGTTCAGGCGAATGGGGCTGCGCGCGTACAACAGGTTCAGGAGGCTCGAATATCTGAGAGCCCACGGGATAAGGACACTCCGGAGCGCGATTGGCAAGGGCAACGTGGCGGCCCAGAGGGGACATTCAAAAGCTGCCCCACGCATGCGCGCCGAAGGGCGGTTTCTGAAGGTGTTGTTGTGGAAGTGGTGGAAGGAAACACCTGTCAAGGAGGTAGAGAAGGCATGATAGTCGTTGCGGCACACATGAAAGCCATTGAAGGAAGGGCTGACGAACTGGTGGAGGAGTTCAGGAAGCTCGTGCCGAAGGTGCTGAATGACGATGGGACGGTGGCGTACGTGGTGCATCGAAGCGTGAACGACCCCTGCAAGATCTTCGTGTATGAGAAATACGAGAGCAGCGAAGCGCTCAAGGCGCACTCGGCTACGCCCCACTTCAAGGAGTTCTCCGGGGCGATAGCGTCGCTGCTCGACGGGCGGCCAGAGGTGGCGTTGTATTCCGAGATCGACTGAGACATCATGGGCGGAACGCCTGCCAGGGCGATTGCCAGGCACTCAATCTTGCAGGAGGGAACGATGGCCAGAGTGGTTGCCAGGGTGATTCAACAGAAGGGGACGTGCGAGGCCGGGCACAAGGTCGGCGATGAATTCGTGATAGGCCAGAAGACGCCCGCCGGGATGTGTTCGTGGGCGTTCTTTGCCCTGTTCCCGTTTGCTGAGGTGCTGGAGTTCGGCGGTTCTTTTCCCTGGGAGGAGGACCCGGACAAGGCTGTGGCGCAGTGTCCGGACGCAGCGAACCCGGTGGTGTTTGAGGTGAGGCGGGAGGAAGACTGATGGACGCGGGTATGGCTGGAGACGGCCTCATGCAGCACACCCTGCGGTTCGCCGCGGAACTGGGCGTGGAAGCGTGCCTGGGGTTCGATCCGGCGCTTCTCGTGCCTGAGGAGCGGATAAGGACTCTCTGCTTCGAGAACAAGTGCGGGAACTACCGGGCGCACTACATGTGTCCCCCGTACGTCGGTGAAATCGAGGAGCTTGAGGCTCGCCTCGCCAGGTATCGTCGAGGCGTGCTGCTCCAGTACTCCAGGCGGCTCGATGTGAGGAATGACAGCGAAGGGCTGAAGCGGACCAAGAACGATTTCCACGATCGGATTCTTGAGCTTGAGACCTTCATCAAGGACAGGGGCGTGGACGGTGTGTGGGGAATGATGGGGGGAAGCTGTGCGCTGTGCGAGCCGTGCAAGGCGAAGCTGGGAGAGCCATGTGCCTATCCTGAGAAGGCGAGGATGTCGCTCGAATCGATAGCCGTGAACGTGCTAGCGCTGCTGGACCGGTTCGGGCTCGATAACCGCTTTCACCCCGACAGGATTACCTGGACCGGGTGCGTTCTCTTCTGAGAGAGGCGCACCATGAGCAAGGTGATGGGGTGGGTGGGAGGCCGCGTGGTCTTTCGGTTGGGGCAACTCAGCTATACTGCCAGCCTGCGCCTCATGGTGACCAGAGCAAGTGAGAAGAAGACGGCGGCGACGGCGATCATGATGGCGAGCGCCCACAGGAGGCTGAGGTGCAGCTCTCCACTCACCAACGCCCGTGTGACGTGGACCACCGGTGTCAGCGGTATTATCCAGCTCAGCGTCTGGACGATCTGTGGGAAGGACGAGAGGGGAAAGAACACCCCGCTGAAGAAGAACATCGGCGTAATGAAGAGCGTGAAGTAGTAGTTGAAGGTGTAGATGGCTGGCGCCAGAGAGGTGAACAGGAGGGCGATCGAAGCGAACATGACGCCCTCGAGGAAGCACACCAAAGGTATGAGCAGCGCCCATGGGGAGTGCACCAGTTGAAAAGCGGCGGCGATGGCCAGGATCACCGTGCCTGTCATGAGTGAGCGGGTGGCGCCCCAGAAGATCTCGCCGGCGATGACGTCTTCGACGCTCAGTGGCGTGGCGATGATGGCGTCGAACGTCCTCTGGTACTCCATCCGAACGAAGGTGCCGTAGGTGCACTCGAAGCTGGCGCTGAACATGGCATAGCTGGCGATGATGCCCGGCGCGATGAACTCGATGTAGCTCTGGCCGTCAACGAGGCCGACGTATGCCCCCAGGCCCAAGCCCATGGCGACCAGGATGAGTATGGGCTCGGCGATGAAGCCGGGCGCCTCCGAATGCCACAGCCGCAAGAAGACATCCCTGTTGCGTTGCCACATTCGGACGAACCGCCAGGAGAAGGGCTTCATTCGACCAGCGACCTCCCGGTGAGCCGGAAGAAGACGTCCTCCAGTGTGGCGGGCCTCCGTCTCATATTGTCCGGTGAGGAAACCACCTCACGCAGCGATTCGTCGCTATCGGCATGGAACACGTGTATCTGGGTGCCGCTATCTTCGAAGTCCAGTCCGCGCCGTTCCAGCTCCTGTACGATCGCTTCATGCGCATCCGGGCGCACGTCGATCTCCCACACGGCGTCGCCCGCGTACTCGGATATCAGCCGGCGTGGGGCACCGAGACTGAGTATCCTGCCTTCATTCATAACCGCCACCCGGTCGCAGAGCACGGTCGCCTCTTCCATGTTGTGGGTGCAGAGTATCCGTGTTACGCCCTCGCTGTTGAGTTGGGCGAGCTTGTGCCACACCAGATACCTGGCCTGAGGGTCCAGTCCGATGGTGGGCTCGTCGAGGATGAGGATTCGGGGCTGGTTTATCAGCCCTCGGCCGACGAGCAGGCGGCGCTTCATGCCGCCGGAGAGCTCCCGGATGCGGGCATTGAGCCTGTCCTCCAGCTTGAACAGCTCGAGGAGTTCCAGGCTGCGGCGGCGGGCCTCTCTCTTGGGTATGTCGAAGTACCTGGCGAACGTCAGCAGGTTCTGCAACACTGTCAGGTCAGGGTCGAGATTGTCCATCTGGGGCACCACCCCCATTATGGCCTTCGCCTCCCGGGCGCACTTGTCGAGGTTCTTGCCCTGGACCCATATCTCACCAGCGGTGACCGGAGAGACCGCGGTTATCATTCTTATGAGGGAGGTCTTGCCCGCGCCGTTCGGCCCAAGCAGGCCGAAGCACTCGCCCTCCTCAATCTCCAGGTCGACGCGGTCAACCGCCAGCACGTCCTTGAACCGTTTGGTCAAGCCTCTGGTCTCGATGATGCCCATGATACGAAAGCCTCAAACGAAAGTGGCGAGAAACAAATCATATCAGCCACGTCGGGGGCTGACAACATGCCCGGTGCCGGGCGGGTGGCTGCTCGGTCAGGGTTGGGGTCGTGCTCAGGCGTTGCCGCGAGCGGGCCCGTGGGGTACTATGATGCACAGCCTTTCATCTGTTGACAGGGAGGAAGCGTTGGATTGGGATAGCCTTCTGCCGATCATTCTCGGGCTGCTGGCGGTCGTCGGCCTGCCCCTGGCGCTGTGGAGCTTGAGGAAGACGGGGGGGAGCAAGGTCGAGGAGTTCTGTCAGCACCTCCAGCAGATTGGCGTCAAGGCGGCGACGCTTCCCCGGGACGATCCTCAGAGTGCCGCGGAGCGAAAGCGGTCGTGGGGAAAGAAGCCGATCGCGACGATCAGGGTGAATGGAAGGAACATGGAGTCAATCAACGTCGTCGGTGTGGCAAGCCAGCAAGGCACCCACTACTACGTCGACTATGTGGTCGCGCTGCCGGGGTTCGTCCTTTCGAAAAAGAAGAAGGTGAAGCTGACACTCAAGAAGTCCTCGCCCGTCAAGGGTGTAGTGACCGATGTAGAGTGGAAAGGCGATGAGCATCTGGCGCAGCGCCTCAACTACGACTTCGGTCTGAAGAGCAGGCTCCTGGAGGCCGATGCGGGCTCGATGAAGGGTGGCCTCACAGTCTACCCCGAGCCGAAGCGCGGGCACGCCAGGATGAGGACGGGCTACTTCCTGCCCACCGCGGAGCAGTTCGAGGCGGTGGACCTGGTCGCCAGGCACGTCAGGGAATGGTACTAGGGAGCGGAGAAAAGGCGACCCCTCAGTCGACCACCGTCTGGAGCGTTGCCCGCCGGGTCATTCCGTTCACTGGGCGGGCGCTGCCGGGTCTTGACGCGGGATCACGCAGATGAAGCGTGGGGTCTCGTTCCCCGTATTGGCGAAGCAGTGCTCCTCGTCGGGCGGGACATACACCGCGTTACCCTCGGCTATCGACTGCTCTCTGGCGCCGAATCTCACCACGCCTGTGCCCGACAGGACGAAGACTGCGTGCTCCCACCAGTGGACGTGGCACGGTGTGGAGCTGCCCGGCGCCACGTCGAATACCCTCATGACGAACCTGGGAGCCCCGTCGTCCGGGCCGACGACGACCCGCCGGAACACGCCGGGGGCGTCTTCAGTGGCATCTACGTTGCGGTAGTCCTTCACTTCCATGAGCACGCTCCTTTGGCGGTCTGCTGGCCGGAGCATAGCAGAGACCTCCGAGGAAAGCCAGCGGTTGTGCTCGTTCATGGGTAGGGCGGAGCATCCGCTCCGCGTGGGCCCGGAGTGGATGCTCAAGGGCAACCGCCACGTGGGGGCAGTGGCCGCCTCTGGATGGGGTTCGCGTCCGAACGTGTTGCGTCAATAGAAAGTGTTACCGAACGGTGGTTGGTTGCCTCATAAATGAGGTTACCGAAGCCTCCTTTCCTTGGGCATGCTCAGCCATGGCCCATAGTGTTTCCAGTTGA
>JAXHUA010000008.1:0-11372 GCA_034189695.1 Chloroflexota bacterium
ACCTGGCCATTCCCCGACCCGAATTGACCCACATCACCCATTCGCTCGGGGACCCGTATGCCAAACAGATGCAGCAGGTCTCTCGCCCGCATCACCGTCACCGAAACGATCGCCACACAAAGGCACGCAGCGACGACGATTGGGCTCAGGCTTCCCCACATTCCAGGCAGCATAGACAGCGGATACGCCATCAGTACTGAGATAAGAAGTGCGATAATGAGGCCACCAATGACAGCGATGAATACGTGTGGCGGTACCCTCAAAAGCCACTTACGGCCCCATAGAGTAGGGGATCCCATATCTCCCACCTCCCCCACCCCCCGAGCAAGCTGAAGAGGAGCATTCCGAAGACCGAACGATGAATTCCTTTGCCCTGTCGAAGATGATGAATAATGATGACTATCTAAAAGCCCCTCACCCGCTCCCCGGGAGGTAGCCTGGACTTGCTTGCACGTAGACTAGCACAAGAGGCCCTCTATGTCAAAGGAAAGTGCCCGAAGCGATCCCAGTCCGCCCAGGCAAGGCAAGCACCCCCAAGGCTCACTGTCAGGGCGGCTCGCGTGTCACTCAGGCATCACAGTCCCTTGTCGACGATGAACGATGCCAGGTCCGCCAGGCGACAGCTATACGCCCACTCATTATCGTACCAGGATAGGACCTTGACCATGTTGCCGCCGATGACCATGGTGCTGGGAAGGTCGACTATGGAGCTTGCCGGATTCCCCTTGAAGTCAATGCTCACCAGTTCCTCGTCACACACGGCAAGTATTCCCTTCAGCGGACCTTCCGCAGCCCTGGTGAAGGCCTGGTTCACTCCCTCGACGGTGACCTCCTGCCCCAAGTCAGCGACGAAGTCAACCACCGATACCGTCGAGACCGGTACACGGTATGCCATACCATGCAGCCTGCCCGCCAGTTCGGGTATAACCGTCGTCACTGCCCTGGCGGCACCGGTGGTGGTGGGAATGATGTTCATCGCTGCCGCACGCGCTCGCCGCAGGTCTTTGTGGTACATATCCAGTATTCTCTGGTCATTCGTGTAGGCGTGGATGGTGGACATGAGTCCCTTCTCTATGCCGAAGGCCTCGTGCAGCACCTTAACGACAGGGGCAATGCAGTTGGTGGTGCAGGAAGCATTGGACAGGACCCGGTGCTTCGCCGGGTCGTAGTGGGCTTCATTTACGCCCAGCACCAGGGTGACATCCTCATTTCGTGCCGGGGCTGAGATAACCACTTTCTTCGCACCGCCCTCGAGATGGGCGGCTGCTTTCGTCCCATCGGTGAAGAGTCCCGTCGACTCCATTACGATCTCGACCCCGTACTTTCCCCAGGCTATCTTCCCCGGGTCTCGCTCCGAGAGCACCCGTATGCTGCGTCCGTCAACGATAATGCTGTCTTCGGTGGACTCCACCCTGGCCGGATTGATGCCGTAGTTGGTATCGTACTTGAACAGGTGGGCATTGGTCTTGGTGTCAGTGAGATCGTTGAGGGCCGCCACCTCCAGCTTGCCGCTGTAGTTCTCGTTGATCGCCTTGAGTACCTGCCTGCCAATCCGGCCAAAGCCATTGATTCCCACCTTCGTCGCCATTTTTCAACCTCCTCCGTTGTTTCTTCTGGCTCCAGGTATGCCCTGCCGCAGACCGAAACAGAGACATCGCTGGACTCGCGTCCCCCTTCGGCACCGCCTGGATTCATCCGCTATTGCTCTGAGGGCATGCGCAACGGGGCGACGCGCGCTCTGCCGCGCCTCATACCGCGACGTCGAATCATGTCAAGAAAGGCCTCGACCCTCGTCTTCACGTGCTGTGAAAGAAGGGTATCATCGCCACCCTCCAGGGTGAGAATGGGCAAATTGATCCGCTGTCTGAATATGATGTCACCAATGCCGCGGTGACAGAACGCCTGTACGTAGTGCACCATACCGTCTATGCCGCGAAGCGCCAGTTGCGGGACGATATCGTCCAGTCTGTCGAAGACCGAGTACGGATACGTATACGCCGTATACTGGTCCGCGAGGCAACCAGTCCCGCCCGGCATGGAGAACTGGCGTTGGACCTCGTTGAACACCACCCTGGCCCCCTGCTCCTCCACGAAATGATAGAACTCCCTCGCGAACACCGCTGGTACGCCGACGAAGGCGATGCGAAGGGTATCCCGCCTGCACGGCTCTCGTCTCCTCGCCGCCTCAATGAGCTCGGCCACGTCATGCTCATACGCCCTGTAGTCTCCCCGGAAATCCGAGGTCGAGACCAGCCAGAAGTGGTTCTCCCACCCGCTCACAACCCCATCCATCCACGTTAGCCGGTCAAGCTGCCCGGCCAGGCTCCTTGCCCTCCCGAGTTCCTCGCGCATCTCCTCCGCCGCCCGCATGGTGGTGCCCAGAGCAGCGGCGAAGGATTCCAGGGCGTGCTGCATGGCGCCAGCGTCCCGGTGGTCGGGGAACGCAAACGGGACGACGTCCCGTCCCTTGAGCTTCAACACCTCCATCAGCATGACGGTATTGGAGCAGTCGCCGGTGGTAACGCAGACGACCTTGTCGATGCCTCCCTCCATCACCACACCATACATCCCCTTGATCCAGGTGCAGCAGTTCGTGGGGAATCCGTCCCGCTCCGCGGTGCGAACCAGCCTTTCCGGGTCAGGATCGGATATGAAGAGGTTGTTCAGGTCAACAGGCTCATGACCCGCCGCCAGCAGGGCCTCAACCGGCACTGTCGTTGTGATCCCGACCTTCGTCATCGGCGCAGATTGTAGAGCGCATCCATACCCGCGTAGCCCGCCCTGTCACCCAACTGCTCCTCAATACGCAGCAGACGGTTGTACTTGGCCACACGCTCGCCCCGACACGGAGCGCCCGCCTTGATGAACCCGGCATCCATGGCAACGGCAAGATCGGCGATCGAGGTGTCTTCCGTCTCCCCCGAGCGATGGCTCACCACGGCGGTCCATCCCGCCCGCTTCGCCATCTCGATGGCCTCGATGGTCTCCGTTACCGTTCCGATCTGGTTCAGCTTGATGAGAATGGAGTTTGAAACGCCCTCCGCTATCCCACGAGAAAGACGTCCGACGTTGGTTACATAGAGGTCGTCTCCCACCAACTGGACCTTGTGGCCGATTCTGTCCATCAGCAACCGCCACCCCTCCCAGTCGTCCTCGGCCATACCGTCCTCAATGCTTATGACAGGATACGCCGAGACCCATGACTCATAGTAGTCAACCATCTCAGCCCTGGTGAGGGATACCCCCTCCCGGGCGAGTACGTACTTACCATCCTCGAAGAACTCGGAGGCAGCGGGGTCAAGGGCGATAGAGCAGTCTACCGCCGGCTTGTAGCCGGCCGCCTCGATTGCCTCATTGATAAGATGCACCGCCTCCTTGTTGGAAAGCCGGGAAGGTGCATACCCGCCTTCGTCGCCCACGCTTGTGCCCAGCCCTTTGCGTTGGAGCTGCATCCTAAGCGTGTGGTAGACCTCTGAGCCCATCTGCACGGCCTGCGCGAAGCTCTTCGCGCCCAGCGGGACAATCATGAACTCCTGGAAATCGGCCGACTCCTCGGCATGCCGTCCGCCGTTGAGGATGTTCATCATCGGCACGGGGAGGATGTTCGCCGGCTTCGATCCAGCGAGATAGCGATACAGCGGCACCTTGCTTGACTTCGCAGCGGCATGAGCCACTGCAAGTGACACGCCCAGTATGGCATTGGCGCCGAGTCTCGACTTGTCCACAGTGCCGTCGACCCGTATCATCCGCCGGTCCAGTTCTTCCTGCTCGAAAGCCGACATGCCAACTATCTCGGGAACGATGACTTCCTGGACGTTTTCGACCGCCTTCACCACACCCCTGCCGGCAAACCTGTCCCGGTCGCCGTCCCGCAACTCGTGGGCCTCGTAGGCACCCGTGGATGCCCCAGAAGGCACCGATGCCCGCCCACAACTGCCATCGGAGAGCACCACATCGACCTCAACGGTCGGGTTCCCCCTCGAATCCAGTATCTCTCTCGCCCGTACGGTCTTGATAGCAGCCTCGCTACCCATTACTAGGCTTCGACCTCCCCTTCTCTGGTTTGGATATCGTGCAAATCCAACTGCCCGTCGTTGCGTGCGGCCGTCGCTTCGGCAATGCACTGCCGTGGCAACCGGCCATGTCTATGTTCCCGGCGGACTCGGTGGCGCGGCACGCTTGGCGGCGGCGATGGCCTTGCTTACCGCGTCGGAAGGGTCCTTCGCCACCACGATTGACCGGTCCTGCTGTCCCTCTCGGGACAGAGACCACGTCCCAAGACCCACAACGGGCACGCCACCTTGCAGTGCATAGGCTATCTCGGAGAGTGTGCCCCAACTGCCACCGATGGCGATAACTGCCTGCCCCGACTTGGCCACGATGCCGTTCCTGGCGTAACCCATGCCGGTCACGATGGGTATCTTCACGTAAGGATTGGCATCATGCCGGCTGTTCCCCGGCAGAATGCCGATGGTCGTGCCTCCCTGGGAGACTGCCCCCCGGCAAGCTGCCTCCATCACTCCCTCAAGGCCACCGCATATCAATGTGGCGCCCTGTTCCGCCAGTTCGCGTCCCACCGCTTCGGCGGCTCGCTCCTCATCGTGAGAGCAGTCACTAGCGCCAATGACCGATACGAACATCCACACCCCTCACTGGCGCGCCGCCAAACTGGCGCGCGCAAGATAATAGACCAGATTATAGCACCCGGTCTGGGACGCTACAATGGAAAGCGCAGTGGGACTGTCGGAGGGCTAGTTGTAGCGATTCATCGCCAGCTCGATGCCCTGCGTGACGATACAGTCGATAGCGTCCACTACCCTCTCCACCACCTCAGTCACGATCTCCTTCTCATCCGCGGCAAACTGGCTCAAGACATACGGAACCACGTCCCCGTCGGGACGGCCTATGCCAACACGGATCCGAGAGAAACCCTGATCGCCGAGGCACTCTATGATCGACCGGACCCCTTTGTGCCCCCCCGAGCCACCACGTTCGCGGACACGCAGTCGCCCCAGAGGCAGGTCCAAGTCATCATATACCACCAGCACGTCACTGACCGCCACACCAAGCTCGTTGACAAGCCGCTCCACCGCCTGTCCACTCAGGTTGACGTAGGTCTGCGGCTTCGCCACTGCCACCCTCACCCCATCAACTTCGCCCGTCCCCAGTTTCGCCTTCGCCCTCCGCTTCCGGATCGCTATCCCGTGCTTCCTGGCGAACCGGCTGACGCAGCGAAAGCCAATGTTGTGGCGGTCGCTGGCGTAGGACCTCCCCGGATTCCCCAACCCTACAACGAGTTTCACGATCTAGCTAGTGGCGAGTTTCTTGCCCAGTTCCCGGCACTCCTCAATTATCTCAGGAGCCGGCTTGCCCTTCGCAAGCACGCCCTCCGCCACCTTCTTCAGCCCATAGAAACCCGCTATGCCTTCTATGGCATCGATGGCCGCCCTCTTCTCCAGCGCCATGCTCGCAAAAGCGGCAAACGGCTTGTCGTTGACTTTCCCACGACACCCCGTTAGGCTTCGATCGAAGAAGTCCTTCACCGCCCCAGACATGTAGCCGAAGTATGTTGGCGATCCGATCGCCGCTGCATCACACGCCAGAAGGTCGTCCGCCGTTGCATCGAACGCCTTCTTCACCGTCACCTCCTCTGCTCCTGCCCAGCTAGCTCCCTCCGCCACAGCCTTCGCCATCTCCTCCGTGCATCCCGTCTGGGAGTGGTAGATAACGAGTACCTTGGCCATTTCCTACCTCCTTCGCTTCTCTGCCTCTTCAATGAGGTGCAGGAATTCCTCTTCGTTGATTAGCTTGGTTCCCAGTTCCCTCGCCTTTTCCAGCTTCGACCCCGGATCGGCCCCAACTACGAGGTATGTCGTCTTCCTGGTGACGCTGGAGCCCGTGGTACCGCCAAGTCCCCTGATACGCGCCTCAGCCGCGCTCCTCGGGACTGCCTCCAGCTTCCCAGTCAGCACGAATTCCTCGCCGGACAGAGCCATTTCCCCAGGCGTCTCCGCCACCTCCCCCTCAAGTCTCACGCCGGCTCGTCGCAGCTTCTCTATCACCTCCAGGTTCGTCTTCTCCCGAAAGAAAGCGGCAATGCTCTCTGCGACTTTCGGGCCTATGGTGGGAACAGACACCAGTTCCTCTTTCGAAGCAGACGCAAGACGGTCCACACTGCCAAAGCGGGCCGCGAGGACATCCGCAGTCTCCGTGCCAACATGCCGAATGCCAAGAGCGAAAAGCACCCGGGACAGCGGCCTGTCCTTGCTCTGTTCGATGGCATCGAGCACATTCTGCGCACTTTTCTCTCCCATGCGCTCAAGGCCCAGGAGCTGACCACGGTCCAGGTAGTAGAGGTCGGCAACCTCACGCACCAGTTCCCTTTCCAGCAATGCCGCGACCAGTTTCTCGCCAACTCCGTCGATATCCATCGCAGCGCGCGAGACGAAGTGCGTCAGAAGTTCGAGTATCCGCGCTGGACACGCGGCATTGGTGCACCGCGCCATCACCTCTCCTTCGATTCGCACGAGGTCGGTTCCACACTCCGGGCAAACCGCCCGTTCGCCAACGGCC
Source organism: Chloroflexota bacterium (assembly GCA_034189695.1). Classification (GTDB taxonomy): domain Bacteria; phylum Chloroflexota; class Dehalococcoidia; order E44-bin15; family E44-bin15; genus JAXHUA01. Next base: position 6,574 of record JAXHUA010000008.1, read on the forward strand.
CCGTCCGATACGCCGCGCTTCTCATTGTACAGCTCCCACGTTTTTCGCCTGAGGCAGAAGACCTTCTCACCACCTGTGCGCCTCGATACCACCGGGGCAACCACCTCAGGGATAACCTCACCGGCACGCTGCACCACCACCGTGTCGCCGATGCGGATGTCCTTGCGCCTTATGTCATCTTCGTTGTGGAGCGCCGCTCGCTTAATCGTCACGCCGCCAACCGATACCGGCTCCAGCACAGCGTAGGGGTTCAGACTGCCCGTTCTCCCAACGTTGATGCGTATGTCCAGAAGACGGGTGGTGGCCTGCACTGCGGGGAACTTGTACGCCACCGCCCACCTCGGGTCATGGCCCACAGCGCCCAGCATGGTCTGAAGCTCAACCGGATTCACTTTCACCACGACCCCATCCGCATCGAATTCGAGCCGTTCCCTCTGCTCCATCCATTCCTGGTAGTACCTTTCTGCGTCCTCAATACCATGCACGCGCCTGTTGTACGGGCTTATCCTGAATCCAAGCGATGCGAGGTACTGGAGCGTCTCCCACTGTGTCGGCGGCAGCGATTCCTCAGCCCCATCAGCCCACCCGAGCGCGTAGATGTAGATATCCAACGGTCGCTTCGCCGTGACTCGGGGGTCAAGCTGCCGTACCGAGCCGGCAGCAGCGTTTCTGGGATTGGCGAAGAGTGGCTGTCCTTCCTTGGCGCGCTCCTCGTTAAGTCTCCGGAAACCGTTCCTCGACAGATAGACTTCGCCCCGCACCTCGAACCTCCGCGGAGCGTCCTTCGGCACGGAGAGCGGTATGCTGCGTATCGTCCTCAGGTTCTGTGTGATTTCCTCACCACGATAGCCGTCACCCCGCGTCGCTCCCGTCACCAGACGCCCCTCATCGTATGTCAACGCCACAGCCAGGCCGTCCAGCTTGAGCTCACACACGAAGTCCATCTCGCGCCCGGCAACCATGTTAGAAGTCCTCCTGTGCCAGGCGAGCAACTCCTCATGTGAGAAGACGTTCGCCAGGCTGAGGAGGGGGGGACGGTGCTCGACAACGCCAAAGGCCTCTACCGGGGCTGCCCCGACGCGCTGAGTCGGCGATTCGGGAGTAACGAGCTCAGGATGGTCCTCCTCCAGCCCCTTCAACTCAATCATGAGTTGGTCGTACTCAGCATCAGATACCTCAGGGCTGTCGAGGACGTAGTACCTGTAGTTATGGTGGTTGATTGCTTTTCTAAGCTCTTCGACCCGCGCCTTGACCACGTCTTCCAAGGCACCTGCTCCTTCGCAACCTCTGCCGGCCTTGTCAGCAGTCAACTGAGCGCTGTAGGCTGTCTTGCCGGAGGGCCACCGACAGGCGCTCCCGGGCAGTCTGACGTCCCGTTGGCTAGCCACGCGCTGCGATACACCCGACCCTACCACACAACTGCGCCAGGGATCCTTCGAAGCACCTGAGCATCGATGGCCCCCGACGCGCGTGAGGCAGGCGGCTCACACCCGTGACCGACGCTGAAATCCTATCACCCCCTCTATATATTGGCAAGAGGCCATCCCCGACCGTGCTCTCGCTCCATCGATGAACGCACGACCGGAGAATGGAGGTGCTCAGGCGGCCATCCAAATGCTGCCAGAGGCTCCGGCTGAGCGTCAGAATCTCGTACTTGACAAGGTTTGTACGCCGGAGTATCGTGGTTGCCCCAGACATAAAGCGGAAGGGGGGCATATGGAGGCAAAGGAGAGGTATCTTGAGAAACCGTGGCTGAAGTTCTATCCGGAGGGCGTGCCGGCCACTGTCGATATACCCGAGAGATCCCTGTCCGAGGTCTTCGACGAGGTGACCAGCAAGTACTCGGGGAAGACCGCCATAGTCTTCTACGGCAACGGCATAACCTGCAAGAGGCTCAAAGACGAGGTCGACCGATTCGCCACCGCGCTACATGAGCTGGGCGTGAGAAAGGGAGACAGAATCGCCCTCTATCTGCTGAACAGCCCCCAATTCGTAGTCGCCTACTTCGGCGCGCTCAGGTTGGGCGCCACGTTGACGCCCATCAGTCCGGTCTACACCAGCATTGAGGTCAAGCACCAGCTTGAGGACAGCGAAGCCCGGTCCATCGTTTGCCAGGACTTGCTCTATGACAACGTTGAGGGGACGGGGCTGGAAATGAAGAATGTGATTCTCACCAGCATCGGGGAGTACCTGCCTGCGTCAAGAAGGCTCGCCGGTAAGAGCGTTCTGGGCCAGGCGTATCGCAAGATGGCGGTGCCGAGCCCCAAGATCCTTGAGAGGCCAGGTTTCCATCAGTTCCAGGCGCTGCTCAAGCAGTACCCCCCCAACCCGCCAACCGTCGAAATCAAACCCAAAGAGGACATCGCCGTCCTTCCCTACACCGGCGGGACCACCGGCCTCCCCAAGGGCACCTTGCTCACCCACTACAATCTACTGGCCTGCCAGATGCAGACCCGGGCATTCTGGCCCATACTGGAAGACGGCAAGGAGGTTATCCCTGCCTTCCTGCCGTTCTACCATATCTACGGTCAGATAGTGGCGATGATCAACGGGCTGATACAGGGGTCAACGTTGATCCTCTTCACCACCCCCGACCTTGAGGAGATTCTGAATGCAATGGAGAGGTATCGGGCAACGGTATTCTTCAGCGTGCCGACGGCGTACCAGTTCCTCAAAGACTTCGACAAGACCACGCGCGTGAACTGGAAGAAGCTCAAGATTATCACGTCCGGTGCCGACACGCTGCATGAGTCAACTGTGAAGGACTGGGAGAGAAGGACAGGCGCCCAGATCCTCGAAGGGTACGGCTTGACCGAGTGCAGCGCCGTGTCCCACGCGAACCCCATGGGGCGGCCCAAGGTGGGCTCGTTTGGAGTGCCTGTTACGGGCGTGTCAGCAGCCGTGGTGAATCCTGAGACCCTTGAGTTCGCGCCAGTCGGCGACATAGGCGAACTGCTGATAGCAGGCGAGAATGTCATGCAGGGCTACTGGAACCGACCCGAGGACACAAAGGACTCGCTGATCCAGTTGGACGGCAGGACGTGGCTCCGTACCGGTGATCTGGTCAGAATGGATGAAGAGGGTTATTTCTTCTTCTACGACAGAAAAAAGGACATGATCAAGTACAAGGGCTACTCCGTCTTCGCACGAGAGATAGAGGAGGTCCTTACCACCCACCCGCAGGTCAAAGCGGCAGGCGTGTTCGGCGTGCCTGACCCTACAGTGGGGCAGTCGATCAAGGCCATCGTCGTCCTTGAGTCCGAGGCGAGAGGAAAGATCTCCGAGGAGGAGTTGCTCAAGTACTGCGAGGAAAACATGGCCCACTACAAGGTGCCCAAGGTCCTGGAGTTTCGCGGCGAACTCCCGAAGACAGATGTCGGCAAGGTGTCTCGCAGGGAACTGCGGGAGGAGCACGAGGAGGAAGAGTGACTTGGACACGCCATTCTTCGAGGTAGAGGACCTGACCAAGCGCTTCGGCGGCCTCACGGCGGTCAACAAGGTCAGCTTTCGCGTTAACAAGGATGAGATGGTTGGCCTGATTGGACCCAATGGAGCGGGGAAGACCACGCTGGTGCGGCTCATAACGGGCATTCTGAAACCCGATTCAGGCAGGGTGAGGTTCAAGGGCAAGGACATCACCGGGCTGAAGCCGTGGAGTATAGTGAATCACGGCATCGCCGGCACGTTCCAGGTTACCAGGCCCTTTCGCCGACTCCCCATCATCGCCAACGTGATGGTGGCCTGTCTTTGCCCGAGAGCATCGAAGCGAGGCGAATGGGTCAAGACCGTCGAGTCCAGGGCTCTGGACGCCCTGGAGTTCGTCGGCGTCTCCGACCTCGCCCTTGAACCTGCTTCCTGTCTGTCCCACGGCGACCTCAATCGCCTCGAGATAGCGCGCGCCATCGCCACCGACCCCGAACTGCTCGTCCTCGACGAGCCGTTCAGCGGCCTCAATCCGGCCGAAACCGACCTCCTCGCCAAGTCCGTAAGAAGGCTTCACAAAGGTGGCAGGTTTGGCCGACTCCACAGTGAAGGCCCAACCATGATTATCATTGAGCACAAGCTGGCAGAACTGATGCGAATCGTCGATCGGGTGATCGTCCTTGATTTTGGCGAACTCATCGCCGACGGCCCCCCTGAAGAGGTGGTGAGGGACGAGAGAGTCGTCGAATCGTACATCGGCAAGGGGGTGGCCTGAGGTGCTGCTGGAGGTTGAGCATCTGACGATATGCTACGACACGGCGCTTGTGCTGAACGACCTCAGTATGAACGTTGACGTCGGTGAATTGGTCAGCCTGGTGGGCCCCAACGGCGCCGGCAAGTCAACCTTGCTTCGCGCCATCACAGGATTGGTCAGGTGGCACAAGATGACAATGAGAGGAGCGAGGGCCGGAGACATTACGATAGAGGGCAAAGTCCGCTTCGATGGCGAGAGGATAGACACGCTGCCAGCCCATGAGATAGTCAAGAGGGGCCTCATTCACTGCCCGGAGAGAAGGAGGCCTTTCACCGAGATGACAGTCGAGGAGAACCTCAAGGCCGGCGGCTATCTCATTGGCGACCGGAAGGAGTACCACCGAAGGCTGGAAACGGTGTACCAACTTTTCCCCGTGCTGAAGGAGAGAGGCGGCCAGATATCAGGCAAGCTGTCCGGTGGGGAGCAACAGATGCTCGCCATCGGAAGGGCGCTCATGCTCCAGCCCAGGCTGCTGTGCATCGATGAGCCTTCAAGCGGCCTTGCCTCCAGACTGAAGCAGGAGATGTTCGACCGAATCAAGGAGATACAAGAAACAGGCATC
>JAXHUA010000080.1:0-4461 GCA_034189695.1 Chloroflexota bacterium
CTTGTGACCGTTTGCAGACTCATTGAGACCCTCCTGCGGCAATTATAGCACAGGCTGTGGTGCGGTTCATGATTCGATGGGCCGGTCCGGAGCCCAACCGATGGGGGCAACATCATCGGCCCATGACGGTGACGCTCAGTAGATGACGCCTTCGCCGACCAGAATGGCGAACTCCTCTATCGGCATTCCCAGAAGCTCACAGAAGACGTGCTCGTTGTCCTCCCCGAGAAGCGGGGAGTGCTTGAAGATCTGGGCCGGCGTCTCGGACAGCTTCCACGGTGGTGCGAGAAAGGTCTGCACACCCGTCTCGGGGTGGGGGACCTCTACGAAGACTCCTCGCTCGGAGAGATGACGGTCATTGGCCAGTTCCTCTCGGCTCATGCTGGGGAAGGCGGCCACCCCCGCTTCCTGAAGCGTCTCAGTCACCTCGTAGTGGGTGAAGTTGATGGTCCATTGCGACACCAGGGGGTCGAGCTGCTCCTGGTTCTGCCACCTGCTTCGCGGGTCGGAGAACCGTGGGTCGTCGACCCACTCTGGCCTGCCGATCGTCTTACAGAAGGCGCGCCATTCCTCATCGGTGGCGATAGCGATGCTCACCCATTTGTCCTCGCCCTTGCAGCGGTAGCAGTTGTGCGGCGCCATGACCCGGTCCCGGTTGCCCACGCGGGTGGGACTACGCCCGGTGATGAAGTACTCCATGTAGGAATCGCCCAGAACGCAGTTCATGGCCTCCCATTCGGACACGTCGATGAACTGCCCCTCCCCGGTCCTGGAGCGATGGTCGAGAGCGGCTATGATGCACATGGCGCAGGACGTGCCGCTCGACAGGTCGAGGCGCCCGCGGTTATCCGACCGTGACGGCTCGCCGTCGGGGTAGCCGGTGAGTTCGTACAGTCCGCTCAGAGCGGCGAAGATGGGGTCGTAGGCGCGATAGTCACGCTCGGGCCCGTAGGCCCCCCATCCGGACATGGAGGCGGCGATGATGTCCGGCTTCACCTGCTTCAAGGCGGGGTAGTCGAGGCCGAACCTCTCCATCATGCCGCCGGCGTAGTTGTCGGTTACCACATCGCTAATGGCGACCAGCCTCTTCACCAGCTCGATGCCCTTTGGCTGGGTGAGGTTAATGGTGATCCCTCTCTTGTTGAGGTTGAGGCTGTTGAAGGTGGTGCTCTGGTTGACATCCGCGGGGACCATCCATGGCCAGGGCGTGTTCCTGCGCGTAAGGCAGATGTGGGACTGGCTCTCGACCCTGATCACCTCCGCCCCAAGATAGGCGAGAAGCTCGGTGCCCGACGGGCCGGCCCATACCCAGCAGAGATCGGTCAACCTGACGCCCTCCAGAGGCCGTCTGCCGGGCAATCCGCCAGCCCTGCGGGCGGCGAGCCCGTCAGCAGAGACGGTGTCCTCCTCTGGCTGTCTATGCATCGGTCGGCCGGCGCAGACCTCGTCGTTGTGCTGGCCAAGCAGCGGGGCGGGGCGGTCAAACGCTACCGGTGTTGCCGAGAGCTTGGCGAGAGCCGACGGGTACTGCAGTATGCCGGCCTCCGGGTGATTGAGTGAGACGAAGAAATGCCTCGCCTTGAGATGTCGGTCGCTGACCACGTCCTCTATTGTGTTGAGCGGAGCGGCGGGACAGCGGCGCGTCTGGAGGCCGTGGAAGATCTCCGCTCTGGTGTGCTCAGCGAGCCAGGGGCGTACCAAAGGGAATACGTCGTCCGGGGTGAGGTTTCTGCGCTCGTCGGCGGCGAATCTCTGTTCCTTGGACCACTCCGGGTTCCCCATCATGTCGATGAAGCTCTGCCAGGCACGCTCCTCGACGAGGAAGAGAAAGATGTTACCGTCCTTGCAGGGGTGCACGCCGCCCCACGTGCTGGCCATCGTTTCGTCAGCACGGTGCTCCCGGTAGCCGCTGACAAACCACATTGCCATCTCCGGTCTCGCCAGGTGCAGCAGCGCCTCCTGCTTGGACACATCGATATGCTGGCCCACTCCGGTGGAGCGGCACAGATAGACCGCCGCCAGCGTGGCCACCGCAGCGGACACGCCGCAGTCGTACTCGCCTATCAGCCCTCCTTCTCTGAGGGGCTCCCGTTCCAGGATGCTGTAGTCGCCTGGGACCTGGGGGCAGGTGTACCCCATGCCGCTGGCATGCGACATATTGAGGTAGTAGCCCTTGTAGCCCCGGTAGGGGCCGGTCTGTCCGAAAGGCGTTATCGATGTCATGACCAGGCGAGGGTTACCTTCCCTCAGGGAGTTGAAACCCAGGCCCAGGCTTTCCATGAGACTAGGGTGGGTATCTTCGATCAGGACGTCCGCTTGATTGACCAGGTCCCTGAACGTCTGCCTGTCCTCAGCGCGGTTGAGGTCAAGGGTGATCCCGAGCTTGTTGGTGTTGTTGTACAGGTATAGGCCGCTGCGCTCGGGGTGAGGGATGTCGCCGGGGAACGGTCCCCATCCTCTGGCCGTGTCTCCTTCCGGCGGCTCAACCTTGACGACTTCGGCGCCCATGTCCGCCATCAGCTTGGCGCAGTAGGGACCGCTGACGAACTGCGCGTACTCAACTACTCTTACGCCTGGCAAAGCCTTATGTGGCATTGCTCCTCCATAGTCGAAATCTGTCCATTGTGACCACATTGTATTGGGCATGGCAGAAACGAGTCAAACGATGAACGTAATAGGGTGCAGGCATTGGAGCGTGTTACGCCTGGAGGCCTGAGCGCCAGGCGTACTGACCTGTCGGTGCGCGTTGTGATAGGGGTTGACACAAGCGTGTGTGAGGCTGCATCGAATGTGGTTGCGGTTCCAGCGGTGGCGTGACGGGGAAAGGAGCTCCAGGGCGATGGCAGTGTGGGAAGGCGGCAGTCGAGCATGCCCTGCCCAGCGGCTACACGATCTCGCGGGTCTTACGATACCCCCAGAAACCGAGCAGGATGACCAGGATCACTCCGCCAGCTACGAGGAGGACGAGCCACCAGTTTATCCACAGGAAGTTGCTGAATTCGCCCGATAGCCCTTCCACGACCACGACGTACTGGCCTGGGGCGTTGCCTTCGAGCTCGAATACCACCTCAGCGCTCTGGCCTGCATCGAGGGTCACCGCCTGGGTGCCCTCCGTTGCTCCGTTTACCTCGAGACGGACGGTACGGATGGCCTCATGGTTGCCGGTGTTGGCTACGTCAACCGAGACGGTGGCGTCCTCGCCGGTCCTCACGGCAAATGTCAGGAATGGCCAGATCGGCGTTCGTGAGGCGTCTATAGACAGGTGCTCCACCTCGAAGCCGGGGACCTCGGCGAGGATGGCGAAGATGGTGAAGTGGTCCAACTCGCCGGTCAGACTGCCTATCTCGGCCACCTGCCTATCGACGGTCGACACCGGCGTCCAACCGCCGAGAACGTGGAAGTAGTTCATGCCCACCGCCAGCGCGTCATCGGGCAGGTCGGCAACGTTGTAGCCCAGCGTCAGACTGATCGTCTTGTTGAAGCTGACGGGTGACGGCCCGAAGTCGTACGCGCTGCCCACGAGGACGGCGTACGAAGGCAAGACCGGCGATTCGACCTCTCTCACCTCGAGGCGCCTGACAATATCCCCCTCGGCGTCGAGCGTTCTGGTGCCGCGCTCCAGCTCAAGCAGATGGAGCCCGTCGGGACTTGGTGCGGAGCACTTCTCGCAGATGTAGCCGTCGCGCGACATCCGCACCTCGGTTATCTCGGACTCGAAGTCGACGGTGAAGGTGCCAGGGCATGGATCGAAGTCGAAACCCCCGCCCCCGCCGATGATTATGGGTGGCGTCGGAGTCGGAGTCGGCATTGGCCCGGGTGTCCCCGTCGGCGTCGGTGTGGGGCCTGGGCCTGGCGTAGCCGTGGGCGTAGGCGTGGGAGTCGGGGTTGGCGTAGCCGTGGGCGTAGGCGTGGGAGTCGGGGTTGGCGTAGCCGTCGGCGTAGGCGTGGGAGTCGGGGTCGGCGTGGGAGTCGGGGTTGGCGTAGCCGTGGGCGTAGGCGTCGGCGTAGGTGTCGGCGTCGGCGTTGGTGTAGGCGTAGGCGTTGGTGTTGGCGTTGGTGTTGGCGTCGGTGTAGGCGTAGGCGTCGGAGTAGGCGTAGGCGTAGGCGTTGGTGTTGGCGTAGCCGTCGGCGTCGGCGTGGGAGTCGGGGTCGGCGTAGCCGTCGGCGTCGGCGTGGGAGTCGGGGTCGGCGTAGCCGTCGGCGTAGGCGTGGGAGTCGGGGTCGGCGTGGGAGTCGGGGTCGGCGTAGCCGTCGGCGTCGGCGTGGGAGTCGGGGTAGGCGTAGACTCCGGCGTCGGCGTGGGCGTAGGCGTCGGCGTAGGCGTTGGTGTAGGCGTCGGCGTAGGCGTTGGTGTAGGCGTCGGCGTTGGTGTAGGCGTCGGCGTAGGTGTCGGCGTCGGCGTTGGTGTAGGCGTAGGCGTCGGCGTTGGCGTGGGCGTGGGAGTGGGAGTGGGAGTGGGCG
>JAXHUA010000081.1:0-13501 GCA_034189695.1 Chloroflexota bacterium
ACCGTCAACTGGAAACACTATGGGCCATGGCTGAGCATGCCCAAGGAAAGGAGGCTTCGGTAACCTCATTTATGAGGCAACCAACCACCGTTCGGTAACACTTTCTATTGACGCAACACGTACCTCGGCAGGCATCGGTACCATCAGCCCCAACTTCCGGGAAGGACAACAACTGATCGGGACCTTGATAATTCCCGCACTTGTGCCACTCTGGTCTATGTCTTTACTCATGTCGTTTCGGAACAATCCAAGTTGGGTTGTTCTTACCATTTTGCCCATCTCGGCTCCTGTGACGGTAATCATAAGGTTCGGCGTGAGTAATATCCCTCCCGGGGAACTGGTTTCCAGTAGAACGGTGCTGGGTCTCTCTATCATTGGGGCTTTGTTATTGATCATCAGGGTTTTCAAAGTCTACTTGCTCCTGCATGGAAAAAGGCCTGGCATCGGGGCAATCATCCGAAACCTCAGGATTGGATAGGCTATGCAGGCTGAAAGCCAATAGATGTAATAGTCCTACCCATCATACAGTCCAGTCCACACTGTCACATTCTGGGTTTCTCTTGGACGGGGTGAGATTGAACGGTAGTCCGAGAAGTCCGGTGATATTCCGCCATGTTGTTACACAGAAAGAGGGGAGCATCACTGCTCCCCTTCATACTCTTTGTCCGGAGTCTACTACCACTGGACGAACATAGGCATGACGACGTGGACGTAGTTGTCGCTGCCCACCGGCTTGAGGAGGCCCGGGCTCGACGGGTTGGTGGTCTCCAGCGTCACCTTGTCCTCGTGGAGCACGCTCAGGACATCGATGAGGAACTTGTTGTTGAAGGCTATCTTGGCCTCGTCGCCCTCGACCATGGCGTCCACCTCGCCCATGTTGTCGCCCACCTCCTCGGCGCGCGCGGACAGCACGACCTTGCCCGGGGTCAGCTCCTCGCCCGGCAGGACCTGGAGACGCACGATGGCGCTGCCCTCCCTGGCGAAGATGGAGGCCGTACGGGTCGCCTTGAGGAACTCGGGCAGGCCGATCTCGGCGCGCGTGGTGTAGCTCTGCGGGATTAGCTGGGTGTAGTTGGGGAAGGTCCCCTGGATGAGTTGCGACACCATCTGCACGTCGTTCAGGCGAAAGAGGATCTGGCTGTTGTTCGGGCTTATGGTGGCGAAGACGGGCTCTTCCTGGTCGCCGATGAGCCGCTGAAGCTCGTTCAGCGTGCGGGCGGGGACGATTACCTCGGTCATCTCCTTGACCGGCTCGGCCAGCGGCGCCTTGTGCACCGCCAACCTGAAGCCGTCGGCCGCGGCCATGGTGAGGGTATCGCCATAGAACTGGCAGTGGACGCCGGTGAGGACCGGCCTGGTCTCCTCCGTGGCAGCGGCGAACACCACCTGTGATATCGCGAGGTGCAGCGCCTCGGGACTCAGCTTCGTTGCCGTTCCATCTCCTATCTCGGGAATGGGCGGGAACTCCTCGGCTTCGACCCCGTTAATACGCCCCTGGAACCGGGCACACTTGAGTTCGAGGGTGCGGGTCCGTGGCGAAAGCGTCAACTCGATTGGCTCGTTGGGCAGGGAGTTGACGAAGTCGGTGAGGAGTCTGGCTGGGATGGTGATGGCACCCTCTTCCTCGACGTTTGCCCCGAGCCAGTGGCTGATGGCGATCTCGAGGTTGGTGGCGGCGAGCTTCAGGCGCGATTCCTCTGCCGTCAACAGTATGTTGTTGGTGATAGGCAGCGTTGTTCTGGTGGCCACTGCCCTGCCGACGATGGCCAGCCCCTTGCTCAAATCTGCTTGATGACACGATAGCTTCATACTTCACCCTCCAGGCGACGTAGGCAGTAGTATATAACAATCGGTGGACTTGCTCAAGTCACCACTCGCGTACGCGTGAACAATCGAATGCGCTCCTGCCGCCACGCCCACCGCTCCAGCTCCTGCGCGATATCCGGCTAGGAACCGTCTGCAACGACGACGTTGACCAGCCTGCGAGGGACGTAGATGACTCTCCGTATCTCCCTGTCGTTCACGTACGGCTGTATCCGCTCACGACTGAGCGCCAGCTCGCGCGCCTCCTCCTCGGTGATGGTGACCGGCGCGGTCACGCGGTCGCGGAGCTTGCCATTCACCTGGACCACCAGGGTGAACTCCTCCTCGGCGGTAAGCTGTGGGTCCCATGATGGGAAGGGCTGATTGTGGATGCTGTAGGCATGGCCAGAGGCCGTCCATAGCTCCTCGGCCAGATGGGGCGCGGTCGGTGCGAGAAGCAGCAGCAGGACGTCAATCGCTTCCTGCCAGGCCGCTGTCTCAACGCTCCCTTCGTCCCGGACGCGCCCGAGATGATTGGTGAACTCCATGAAGGCGGCGATCATGGTGTTGAAATGGAATCTCTCCAGGTCGTCGGTCGCCTTCTTGATGGTCTTGTGGGTGAGGCGGCGCAGCCCCTTCGTCTCGGCGGGGTCCGGCTGCGCTTCCCGATAGTCGCCCAGCGCCAGGTCGCGGACTCTGTTCAGCCAGCGGGCTATCCCCTTGATTCCCCTGTCGTCCCACTCCCCACCCTGCTCCCACGGCCCGATGAACATCAGGTAGGCGCGCACCGCATCGGCGCCAAGCTCGGCGACATATTCGTCCGGGTTCACCACTCTGCCCTTGGACTTGCTCATCTTCTGGCGCTCGATGACGATAATCCCCTGGTTGAACAGGCGGATAAAAGGCTCGTCGAAGTCCACGATCCCCATGTCGCGAAGCGCCTTGACGAAGAAACGTGAGTAGAGCAGGTGCATAACGGCGTGCTCGGCGCCACCGGTATACTGGTCCACCGGAAGCCAGTACTTGAGCTTGTCACGGTCGAAGGCTGCGTGGTCGCAACCGGCGCTGGCGTAGCGGAGGAAGTACCATGATGAGCACATGAAGGTGTCCATGGTGTCGGTCTCACGCTGGGCCGGCCCCCCGCACGCCGGGCACGCCGCATTGACGAAGGACTCGCAGTACTTGAGCGGTGATTCTCCCGTGGGCTTGAACTCGGCGTCCTCGGGGAGAAGCACCGGCAGGTCTGTCTCCGGGACGGGGACGATGCCGCACTTGTCGCAGTAGACCATGGGGATGGGCGCACCCCAGTACCGCTGTCGGGAGATGAGCCAGTCGCGCAGGCGGTAGCTCACCGTGCGCCGCCCGCAGGCCGTGGCCTCCATGTGGTCGGCGACGGCGTCGATCCCCTCGATGCTGCCGATACCGTCGAAGCGGGCTGAGTTGACCATTGTGCCTGGCTCCACGTAGGCCTCGGTCAGGTCTTCTCCAGCCCAGCCGGGTGGGGCGATGACGACCCGGACCGGGATCCCGTAGCGCTCGGCGAACTCGAAGTCGCGCTGGTCGTGGGCCGGCACGGCCATGACCGCTCCCGTGCCATAGCTCATCAGCACGTAATCGGCGATCCAGATCGGGACCTTGTCGCCGTTCAGCTTGTTGACAGCATAGGAGCCGGTGAAGACGCCGCTCTTGTCACGCTCAGTCGAGGTCCGTTCTATCTCCGACTGCCGGCGCGCTTGCTCGACGTAACGCGTCACCTCATCCCTCTGCCCCGCTGTGGTAAGCTGCTCGACGAGCGGGTGCTCGGGCGCGAAGACTACGAAGGTGACGCCGTAGATGGTGTCGGGACGGGTGGTGAACACGCTGAACTCACCCCCGCCGTCCAGGCCGAAGAAGATCTCGACCCCCTCGCTCCTCCCGACCCAGTTCCTCTGCATGGTCTCTATCCTGGCGGGCCATTCTATCTTGCTGAAGTCGAGCAGCTCATCACTGTAGTTGGTGATGCGGAAGAACCACTGCTCCAGGTCTTTCCTCGATACCGGCGCCCCGCAGCGCTCGCAGAAGCCCTCGCCGACCACCTGCTCGTTGGCCAGCACTGTCTGGCAGTTGGGACACCAGTTGACCGGCGCCTTGGCCCGGTATGCCAGGCCTGCTTCGTAGAGCTTGAGGAAGAACCACTGCGTCCACCTGTAGTACTCGGGCTGGCAGGTTATCACCTCGCGGTTCCAGTCATAGATGGCGCCGAGGCTTCTCAGTTGCCTCCTCATCCGGTCGATGTTGTCCATCGTCCAGGTGTAGGGGTGGATACCGCGGCTGATCGCGGCGTTCTCCGCTGGGAGCCCGAAGGCGTCGAAACCCATCGGGTGCAGCACGTTGTAGCCCCTCATGCGCATGAAGCGCGCGTGGACGTCGGAAGGGGCCATGGCGTACCAGTGTCCGATGTGCAGGTCCCCCGAGGTATAGGGGAACATGGTGAGTTCGTACCGCTTGGGGCGCGGGTCGTCCTCGGTGACCTCGTACAGGCGGTCCTCAGCCCACCGTTGCTGCCATTTCTGCTCTATCTCCTGAGGCTTGTAGTCTCCTGCTCTTCTGTCGCTCATAGCCCTTCTTGCTTCGTTGGACTGCCAATTGCACGCAGGTGGTTCAGGCCTGCTTGTCGCTAAGATTATAAGCGACCGAAGGCACAAAGCGAAAGCCCTCGACGCCCACCGGCGAGGCCGGCGCAGGCTTTCCGCCCCCAGAGGTAGCCGCTTCGTGGCGCGAGACGCCTGGACTCAGCGGCATTCGGGGGAGAACCAGTGACCGGGGGGGGGGGGAGGCTTCCAGGCGCTGCGGTCGCGATAGAAGCAGGCGTGCGCGCCGGAGGGCGCCGGGGCCGGGTCTTGATGCTAGGCACTGCGTGGGGGAGAGGCCTGCTACAGCCGGAGCGTGACCCTGGTCTCCCCCCCGGAGGGACGTTCCACGGTGAAGCCCAGCCGTCTGGCCAGGTTCAGCATCTTCACGTTGTCGGCGAGAACGATGCCGTAGATGCTCTGGAGTCCCTTCTCCTGGGCTATGCCAATCAGCATATCGGTGAGCTTCAATCCGAGGCCGGTGTCCTGGAAATCGTCGGCGACCAGCGTGGCGAACTCCCCGGTGTCGCGCTCCGGCCGGATCACCAACCGGCCGACGCCGACGTTGCGTCGAGTCCCGTTCGATGTATACTCGGCGATAATCGCCATCTCCCGGTCGTAGTCGATGTTGCAGAACCTGGTCAGCATGTCGTGGGTTATCTCCTTGATTGTGTAGAAGAACCGGAACCTCATGGAGTCCTGAGACAGTCCCGCGATGAGCGCCCTTTCGAGTGGCTCGTCCTCAGGCCGGATCGGCCGGAGCAGCACCGACCTGCCGTCCTTGGTGGTCCACGGCTGCACGTACCTGGTCGGGTAGGGGGTGATGATCAGGTGGCCGTACTCCGGGATCCCCTTCTGCACCGTCTCCTTATCGAGCACTATTCTGGCGTCGAGAGCCACCGCCGAAGTGGCCGTCACCACGAGTGGATTGATGTCCACCTCTTTCACCTCGGGGAAATCGATGATAAGGTTCGACAGCCTCACCAGAGTCTCGTCGACCAGCCGCAGGTTCACCGGCGGCTTGGTCTTGAAGCCGTGAGACAGCAGGTCGTAGACTCTGGTCTGCTGCAACAGCCTTCGAGCGAGTACCTGATTCAATGGCGGCAGTCCCACGGCTATCTCTCTCAGGAACTCCGCCTCCGCCCCACCGAGGCCGAACATGATGACCGGGCCGAAAACGGCGTCCTTCTTGCTTCCGAGGATGAACTCATAGTCGTAGTCGGTGACCATCTTCTGGATGCTCACGCCGTCGATAGAGGCACCCGGACTGCGCTCCCTGACGCTTTTCACTATGTCGTCGAAAGCTGTTCTCACCGCCTGCGCCGAGGACACATTGAGCTTGACTCCCCCGACATCCGACTTTCGAATGATATCGGGGGAGGCGATCTTCATGGCCACGGGATACCCGATATCGAGTGCCAGCCTGGCGGCGTCCTCCGGCCCCTTGGCCAGAAGCGGAGCCAGAGAATCGATTCGATAAGTGGTCAGGAACTTGCGTGAGTCGCGCTGGTCCAGGAGCGTCCTTCCCTCGGACACGGCCTTGCGTATGAGGGTCTTGAGGTGGTTCTTGGGTGCACCCGTCTCGATCGCCAGCTCTTCCGGCGTTTCGTACAGGTTCTCCAGATTCCGGGCATACTCGTACATGTAGAGGTAGGTCCTTATGGCGTCCTCGGGGAACTCGTACGTCGGGACCATGTTGTCGTAGAGGAGCCGCCTCGCCTTCGCAACCTCCTCATCGCCTATCAGGGCGGCCAGGATCGGCTTTCTGCTCTTCGTGGCCTGTTTGCTGACCGCCTTGGCCAGATCGATGGGATTGGTGCCCCTCTGTGGAGCGAAGATGAGCACCGCTGCGTTGACTCCCGGGTCCTTGACGGCGACTTCGATTGTCTTGGCATACATCAGGGGGTCGACATGTCCTGGGACCTGGATGGGGTTGGACTTGCTCCAACCGGCGGGCAGGATATCGTTCAGCGCGGATACGGTGGGCTCGCTGAGTTCGGCAAGGCTGCCGCCTCTGGTGAGGAGCGTGTCCTTGGCCAGCACCGCCGGCCCGGCGGCGTTGGCCACTATGAGCAGATTCGGCCCGTGTGGCAGTTGCGCCGCGTTGAGGATGGAGGCGCAGTTGAAGAGGTCCTCGATCTGCTCCACCCTGATAGCGCCGGCGCGGCGGAAGATGGCATCGTAGAACAGGTCCTCTCCCACCATGAATCCGGTGTGTGACTCCGCACCCTCCGCCGGCTGGCCGAACTTGCCTGGCTTCAGGACGATTATCGGCTTCGTTCGGGCGAACCCTCGGGCGGCGCTCATGAACTTCCTGGCATTCCGTATTGACTCCAGGTAGATGATTATGCTCCTGGTCTCGGGGTCCTCGCCGAAATGGTCTATCAGGTCGCCGAAGTCGACGTCGAGCATGGAGCCCAGCGACACGAAGGCGCTGAAGCCGATGTTCTTGCTTATCGCCCAATCGAGTACCCCGGAGCCGAGTGCGCTGCTCTGGGAAAGGAAGGCCACGTTCCCCGGCTTGGGCATGCGTTGTATCGGGGTGGTGTTCAGTCGTGCGCTTGGCCTGATTACACCCATGCAGTCGGGGCCCATGACACGAACGTTGTGCTTTGCGGCGATATCTGATATCCTGTGTTCGCTCTTCAGATCGAGAGCACTGGTTTCCCCAGAGTCGGCCGACACCACAACAGCAGCCTTGACACCCGCCCTACCGCTTTCCTCCACCATGTCAACGATAGACTCCGCTGGTGCGACAATTATGGCGAGGTCAGGTGGCTCAGGAAGGGAACCGATGGTGGGATAGCATTGGAGACCGAGTAGCATGTCCCTCTCGGGGTTTATGGGGTATACGGTGAGTCTGTCTTTGGCAATCAGCAGGTTGTCAAGAATGGCACGAGCTGTCGCTCCCTCGGCGTCGGTGGCGCCGATGAGGGCCACGGTGCGTGGGTCGAAGAAGAGCTCTATTCTCTCCATCGTTTGCCTTGCAGCGGCCGCCACGTGAAGGGTCGCCTACGCCGGCAGACACAACATCTGGCGCATAGTATACGATGTTTGTCGAATATATGCTAATTGCTTGACAGTTGGAAAAAAGTATGTCATATTTTCTGAGTTCACCGTAGCGCGGGGGTCCATGCGATTGTCGAGCGGGATAAGTCAATCACCTGGCCGTACACCATTCTAGCACTGGGGATAGTGCCTGTCTAATTTTCATCTTCTTTACCCCATTTTTCGAGAGTCGGCGCACAAGCAGCCAGAGTGCCTTGTTGACCCGCAAACTGTACTCATGATATACTATTGATTTAGACGCACCATATGGTGCATACTAGCGGAGTGGCACGAATGGTGCGGGGACTCGCGTGTCTCCGGGAGTCTCAGTTTTTTTTTGTACAGCGGTTGTTCATGAAGATCGGAGTAAGTGGCAAGGGGGGGGTGGGGAAGACCCTCTTGGCTTCCCGCCTATCCCGTGCTTTTGCCGATGCTGGCTACTCTGTGATTGCCATAGACGCCGACCCCGATGCCAACCTCGCGGCGACCCTCGGTTTCCCCAACCCTGACAGCATAGTACCCATATCCGAGTTGAGTGGCCTGATAGAGGAGAGGACGGGGGCCAAGCCGGGCACCGTCGCGCCCTTCTACAAGCTCAATCCCAGGGTTGACGATCTGCCCGAGGACTACTCGGTCAAGGTCGACGGCATTCGTCTCATGGTGATGGGACGGATCAAGAGGGGGGGGACAGGCTGTTACTGCCCGGAGGGCGCTCTGCTTCAGGCGTTGCTTTCGCATCTCCTCGTGGCCAGAGACGAGGTAGTCATTCTTGACATGGAGGCGGGGATTGAGCATCTGGCCAGGGGCACGGCGAAGGCGGTAGACCGGCTCGTGATAGTGGTGGAGCCGGGCAGACGTAGTATCGAGACTGCCAGTAGAATAAAGGACTTGGCTCTCGACCTGGGATTGGAGAGTATCGCGGTGGTCGGGAACAAAATACGCGACGAATCGGAGAAGGACTTCATAACCGCCAGTCTGCCCGGGTTTGATTTCATTGGGTTCATACCCTACGACCAGGCGCTGGTTGATGCCGACATCGGCAACCTTCCCCTCGTCGAGTCGAGTCCGCGGATTGCTGACGCGGTGCAGCATATATTCCAGGCCCTACTGGACACGCCTTCCACAGCGTCTGGGGGGAAGCAGGCGGAGTGACGCGAGACACCTGGAATATAGCCAGAGCACAGGCTTGAGTGCCGAATTGCGAGAAAGAAGGAGGTATCTGTGGCCTACGATGCGGTAAAGATGAAGGACTGGCAGATCGCGGAGGCTGCCGGGGAGAACATGCCAAGTCCTGGGGAGTGGCTGGACAGACTTGGCCTCGATAAGGACGAGGTCATCCCGTTCGGGAAGATTTGCAGGCTGGATTTCCTCAAAATCATTGAGCGCCTCAAGGACAAGCCGGATGGCAAGTATGTCGAAGTCACGGCGATAACGCCGACGCCGCTGGGTGAAGGAAAGACCACCACGACCATGGGTATTCTGGAGGGTCTGGGCAAGCGGGGTAAGAACGTGGGCGGGTGCATCCGTCAGCCTTCGGGCGGACCGACCATGAACATCAAGGGCACCGCCGCCGGCGGTGGCAACGCGCTGCTCATCCCGATGACCGAGTTCTCGATGGGCCTTACCGGCGACATCAATGACATAATGAATGCGCACAACCTGGCTATGGTCGCGCTGACCGCCAGGATGCAGCACGAGCGCAACTACAATGACGAACAGCTCTCCAGGCTGACAAGGATGCCCCGCCGCAACATCGACCCGACCAGGGTCGAGTTCGGCTGGATTATGGACTTCTGCGCCCAGAGCCTGAGGAACATCGTCATAGGGCTGGGCGGGCGCATGGACGGCTTCACCATGCAGTCCAGGTTCGGCATCGCTGTAAGCTCCGAGCTTATGGCTATGCTGTCCATCGTTAGAGACCTGGCCGACCTCAGGGAGAGGATGGACAACATCACGCTCGCGTTTGACCGTTCAGGCAAGGTGGTGACCACGGGGGACCTCGAGGTGGGTGGTGCGATGACGGCCTGGATGCGCAACACCATCAATCCCACCCTGTGCAGTACGGTGGAGTACCAGCCATGTATGGTCCACGCTGGGCCGTTCGCCAACATCGCGGTGGGCCAGTCTTCCATCATCGGTGACCGTATTGGCTTGAAGATGTTCGACTATCATGTCACCGAGAGTGGCTTCGCGGCCGATATCGGGTTCGAGAAGTTCTGGAATGTGAAGAGCCGCCTGAGCGGGCTGAAGCCGCACGTCTCGGTGCTGACCAGCACCATTCGGGCGCTCAAGATGCACGGCGGCGGCCCCAAGGTGGTGGCTGGTGTTCCCCTGCCCGACGAATACACCAAGGAGAACCTCCAGCTTCTTGAGAAGGGCCTGCCCAACATGCTGCATCACATCGGTGTCATCAGGAAGTCCGGCATCAATCCGGTGGTGTGCATCAACTCCTTCCACACCGACACCAAGGAGGAGATCGCCATGGTGCGCAAGGCGGCTGAGGCAGCGGGTGCACGTTGCGCTGTATCGAGCCACTGGGCCGACGGTGGTGATGGCGCTCTCGAACTGGCCGATGCGGTGATGGAGGCCTGCGAGGACCAGAACGACTTCAAGTTCCTCTACCCGCTCGAGATGAAGCTGCGAGAGCGAGTGCAGAAGATCGCCCAGGTGGTCTACGGAGCCGATGGCGTGTCCTGGACGCCTGACGCCGAGGCCAAGGCCAAGCAGCTTGAGTCAGACTCAAAGTACGATGACTACGCGACAATGATGGTGAAGACCCACCTCAGCCTGACCCATGACCCGGCGGTGAAGGGTGTTCCCAAGGGGTGGATGCTTCCGATTCGTGACGTATTGATCTACTCAGGTGCGAAGTTCCTCTGCCCGTGCGCGGGTACGATCAGCCTTATGCCGGGTACGTCATCCGACCCGGCCTTCAGAAAGGTCGATGTGGATGTCAATACGGGGAAGGTGACGGGCCTTTTCTAACGCAAGGGCTAGAACTGGAGGTCAGCTTTTTTGAGCTTCAACATCGCTGTGGCAGGGAAGGGTGGCAGCGGAAAGACGTCGGTAGCGAGCCTGGTCATACGCTACCTTATCAAGAATGGTAGGGGGCCGGTCCTGGCGGTCGATGCAGACGCGAATGCGAACCTGGGCGAAAGCCTGGGGTTGACGGTGCATCAGACCATAGGGTCGATCATAGCCTCCTTCAACGAGGAGAAGATCAACATCCCTCCTGGCATGACCAAGGAGGCGTACCTGGAGCTCAGGCTCAACCAGGCCATTGTGGAGAGCAGGAACCTCGACCTGGTCTCAATGGGTCGAGGCGAGGGCGCGGAGTGCTACTGCTATCCCAACGTTCTCCTGAGGAAGTTCCAGGACCGGCTTTCTGGCAACTACGCCTTCGTGGTCATGGACAACGAGGCGGGAATGGAGCATCTGTCACGGAGGACCACGAATGACATCGACACCCTGCTGGTGATGTCCGACCACTCGATCAAGGGCGTGCGCACGGTCGCCCGCATAAGGGACCTCGTGACTGAACTCAAACTCGTGGTCAAGAAGCAGGTGGTGGCCATCAGCTTCGTGCCGGATGGGGTTGACCCTGCTATCACCGAGGAGTTGAGCAGACTGGAGATTGAGCTTGCGGGCACTATCCCGTTGGATGAGGAAATGCGGGAATACGATATCAAGCAGAAGCCGCTGCTTGAGTTGCCCGATACGTCCAGGGCGGTGGTGGCCGTCAACGAGCTGATGACCAGGGTGCTGAACTAGGACCGGGGGGCCCGGTTGAACATACTCTGCAAAGGGGGTGACAGATGACGGCACAAATAATCAGCGGTACTGAGACCGCCAAGCAGATCCGTGAAGAGCTGAAACAGGAAATCGCGGAACTGAAGGAGAAGCACAATCTCGTGCCCGGGCTGGCTACGGTCCTGGTGGGCGAAGACCCGGGGTCACAGGTCTACGTCGGTCAGAAGGAGAAGACGTCGCAGGCGCTGGGCATCTACTCGGAGAGGCATGACCTGCCGACGGAAACGACCCAGGAGGAGCTGCTTGCGCTGGTCGACAAGCTGAACAAAGACCCCAAGGTACATGGCATTCTGGTGCAGCTTCCTCTGCCGAAACACCTCAATGAGACAGAGATTCTCTATGCCATCGACCCCAAGAAGGATGTGGATGGTTTTCATCCGGTGAACGTGGGCAAGCTGATGATAGGAGAGGCCGACTACTACCCGTGCACGCCGCATGGCATCCAGCAGCTCCTCATCAGGACCGGGGTCAAGACGGATGGGGCGGAGGTGGTGGTCGTCGGCAGGAGCAATATCGTGGGCAAACCTATCGCCAACATGCTCTTGCAGAAGAAGGAGGGGGCCAACGCCACCGTCACGGTATGCCACACCAGAACGCGGGACATGAGCTTTCATACCAAGAGAGCTGACATACTCATTGTGGCGGCCGGCAGGCCAAAAGCCGTTACCGCCGATATGGTGAAAGAGGGGGCAGTGGTCATCGATGTCGGCGTCAATCAGATAGGCGAAACGCCGGAAGGCAAGCGCATCCTGGCTGGCGATGTCGATTTCGACACGGTGAAAGAGAAGGCGAAAGCTATTACGCCGGTACCAGGCGGGGTGGGACCGATGACCATAACCATGCTCATGTTGAATACGGTCAAGGCGGCCAAAGTTGCTGCCGGCTTAGACTAGGCTAGGAGGGAAACCATGGAGTACAAGGTCGACAAGAAGGAGTCGGTCGCATATGGGAAGGAAGTCGATGTGCTGGCCGACACTTTCGAGGAGGGTTCGCCCGAGGGGGAGGATCTGGGGAGGTGGAGGCAGAAGCTGGGGACGCGAGCCGACAAGCTGAGGTATCTGGAGACGGGGGAGAGATACTGGTTCGCTCAAGACTGGTACGGCAGTGAGCGAAGAAAGACGCCGGCCTGAGTAAGGAGGGCAGCGAATGGCTTTTGAGATTCCGAAAACGTCCTACACGGGGAAGGTGAGGGCGATCACCCTGGGCACCGGGGACAAGGTCGTCACGGTTGGTGGAGAAGAGGTCTATCCCTTCTACCTGTTCGAGGGCACGATGCCCAACCTCCCGAGAATAGCGATGGAGGTCTGGGACATGGAGCCGGATATGTGGCCCGAGGCTGCCTTGGAGCCCTTTGCCGGTGTCACCGGTGATCCCGTTGCATGGGCCAGGAAGTGCATCGATGATTATGGGGCGGAGATGATAGCCCTGCAGTTGATAAGCACTGACCCCAACGGTCTTGACCGGCCGGCGGAAGAGGCGGCCGCTGTGGTGAAGAAGGTGGCCGATGCCATCGATGTTCCCCTCATCGTCTGGGGCACAGCCAATCACGACAAAGACACCGAGGTGTTGCGGCTGGTAGCCGAGCAGAACCAGGGGAAACACCTGATCGTCGGTCCGGTTGAGGAGGGAGACCACAAGAAGATCGGCGCTCCCGCTATTGGATATCAGCATACCGTGGCGGCGTCGACGCCTATCGATATCAACCTGGCGAAGCAGCTCAACATCCTGCTCGGCAATCTGGGCGTCGCCGATGAGCAGATAGTCATGGACCCGACGGTGAGTGGCATCGGCTACGGCATCGAGTACTGCTACTCGGTGATGGAGAGAATAAGAATGGCAGCTCTCACACAGCAGGATGAGAAGCTGCAATTCCCTCTCATCTGTAACCTGGCGAAAGAGGTGTGGAAGACCAAGGAGGCGGGGCTTCCGACTGAGGAAGACCCGAAGATGGGGGACGTGAAGAAGAGGGGCATTCTACTGGAGGCGATGTCAGCCACTGTCCTGCTTCTCGCGGGGGGCGACGTAATGGTCATGAGACATCCGGAGGCCATTAGGCTCGTTAGAGAGCTTATTGCTGACTTGTCAGCAGAATCATAGTTGGAGGGTGAAGGCAAGATGGCAGACGCGAAAGGCAAGAGCATAGACGCGGCGACGACGAAGATGATAGAGAAGGCGGCCAGGGATGGGGTGGACACCGTCTTCGACCGAGCCGAATCGATGAAGCCCTGCCC
>JAXHUA010000082.1:0-24584 GCA_034189695.1 Chloroflexota bacterium
GACTACCGCGACTTGGACCTCGGCGCCGCGCTCGGCGTGGCGGTGCGCGAGTTCCCCGTCGAGACCGGCGGTGCGGACTATGTCCTCTTCGTCAACCGTCAGGCGGCTGGGGTCGTTGAGGCCAAACCGCGAGGCACGACGCTCAGCGGCGTGGCTGAGCAGTCGGCCAGGTACGTAACCGGTGTTCATCCCAACGTCCCGCGGCTGCACGACCCACTGCCCTTCGCTTATGAAAGCACCGGCATAGAGACCTTTTTCAGGGACCTTCGAGACCCTGAACCACGCTCGCGCAGCGTGTTCGCCTTCCACAAACCGGAAACGCTCATGGAGCGGGCGTCGCAACACGAGACACTGAGGGCAAGACTGCAGCACATGCCGCCGCTGGTCACCGCAGGGCTGAGGGACTGCCAGGTGGACGCACTGCGGAGCCTCGAGGTTTCTCTCGAGGAGGCGAGACCGCGGGCGCTGGTCCAGATGGCATCCGGGTCCGGCAAGACCTACGCCGCGGTAACGTCCGTCTACCGGCTGGTCAAGTTCGCCAATGCGCGAAGAATCCTCTTCCTCGTGGACCGCAATAACCTGGGACGGCAAACCAGAACCGAGTTCCAGCAGTACGTCACGCCCGACGACGGACGCAAGTTCACCGAACTCTACAACGTGCAGCACCTGAGTTCCAACACCCTTGACCCGGTGAGCCGCGTATGCATCACCACCATTCAGAGGCTCTACTCCATGCTGAAGGGCGAACCTGAGTTCGATGCGGAGTTGGAGGAACAGTCCACGTTTCACCTCGCATTGCCGGACGGCAGACCGAAAGAGGTCTGCTACAACCCGCAAATACCCATAGAGACCTTCGACTTCGTCATCACGGACGAGTGTCATCGCTCTATCTATCACCTGTGGCGGCAGGTGCTCGAGTACTTCGACGCCTTTGTCATCGGCCTCACTGCCACTCCGTCGATGCAAACGCTGGGCTTCTTCAACCAGAATCTGGTCACCGAGTACAGCCACGAGCGGGCCGTTGCCGACGGCGTCAACGTGGGCTACGACGTCTATCGCATACAGACCGAGATCACCGAAAGAGGGGGCAGGGTCGACGCAGGATACTACGTCGACAGGCGAAACAAGCTGACACGTGAGGTAAGGTGGGAGCAACTGGATGAAGACCTGGAGTATGCCCCCAGCGAACTCGACCGCGCCGTCGTGGCTCCCGACCAGATAAGGACCGTCGTAGAGACCTTCCGCGACAGGCTGTTCGCCGAGATATTCCCCGGCAGGACCGAGGTTCCCAAGACGCTCATCTTCGCCAAGAACGATGCCCACGCCGAGGACATTGTGCACATCGTCAGGGAGGAGTTCGGCAGGGGCAACGATTTCTGTAAGAAGATAACCTACAGAACGACAGGCGAGAAAACAGAGGACCTCATTGCCAGCTTTCGCAACTCGTACAACCCGAGAATCGCCGTCACCGTCGACATGATCTCAACCGGCACCGACATCCGGCCGCTCGAGTGTCTCATTTTCATGCGGGACGTCAAGTCGAGGGTCTATTTCGAGCAGATGAAGGGACGTGGCGCGAGGACAATCTTGCCTACGGACCTCACGGGAGTGACCCCCGACGCCACCAGCAAGACGCACTTCGTCATCGTCGACGCCATCGGCGTGTGCGAGCGCGACAAGACGGAGTCGCGACCGCTTGAGCGCAGGCAGAGCGTGTCGTTCGACAAGCTCATTCTGTCGGTCGCCCTGGGCGACAGGGATGAAGATACGCTCACCTCGCTGGCCGGACGGCTCGCCAGGCTGGACCGGGAGGTCGCCGAGAGGGAGAGAAGCGAGATCGAGGAAGCCGCGGAAGGCATGTCGCTGAGGGAGATGGCTAATGCTCTTCTTGATGCCGTTGACCCCGACAAGCAGCGGGAGAAGGCAAAGGAGATGTTCAGCACGGAAACGCCCACTCCTGCTCAGATGGGGGAGGCAAGCGCGCAACTGCTGGCCGAGGCGTGCGCCCCGTTCGACAACCCGCGTTTGAGGAACGCGCTCGTCGAGATCAAGAGCAGGGTCGAGCAGACGATAGATGTTGTGAGCCAGGACGCCGTGGTCATGGCAGGCTTCGACACCGCGGCGGCGGAGAAGGCGCGTACCGTTGTTGACACGTTCACCAGGTTCATCGAGCAGAACAGGGACGAACTGACGGCGCTCCAGATCATCTACCAGAAGCCGTACGGCAGGCGCCTTCTCACCTACGCCGAAATCAAGGAGCTGGCGCAGGCGATTGAGAAGCCGCCCTACAGGCTCACCCCCGAACTGGTGTGGCAGGCCTACGACAAGCTCGACAGGTCAAGGGTCAGGGGAGCCGGCCCGCAGAAGCTGCTGACCGACATCGTATCGCTGATTCGCTTTGCCATTGGGCAGAGCGACGTGCTTGAACCGTTTGCCACCACGGTGGATGCCCGATTCGAGCAGTGGCTTGCTAAAGAGGAGATGGCGGGACGGCGCTTCACGCCAACGCAGAAAGCCTGGCTGGAGATGATAAGGGACCACATTGCCGCATCGGCCAGCGTAACCGTCGAGGACTTCGACTACGCGCCATTCTCGCAGAGGGGCGGCCGACTCAAAGCGTCTGAGGTATTCGATGAAGTTGAGCAGATTGTCGAGGAGTTGAACGAGGTCTTGGTGGCATGATGGACAGTGGGATTCACATTGCCGGTCTGCCAATAGGCTGGGTTACGACAACACTGGGTGAAGTCTCTGACCTCGTACGCGGTGTGTCCTACGTAAAAGAGGAGTCGGACAATCGTCCCAAGGAAGGCCATGTTCCCATACTGAGAGCAAACAACATAGGTGTGGAGTTGAGCTTCGAAGACTTGGTGTATGTGCCGCTCCACAGGGTGAAAGATGAGCAGTATATAAGAGAAGGCGATATTCTGATAGCTATGTCAAGCGGAAGCAAGAACCTCGTCGGCAAGGCTGCGCAAGCGAAATGGGGTTTCTGCGGTGGGTTCGGAGCGTTCTGCGGCCTTGTAAGAGCGTCTAGACTTCTTGAAGATAGATATGTGGGCCTATACTTGAAGACCCCCTCCTACAGAGAAGCCATCTCACGTCTTTCGAGTGGAGTCAACATAAACAACCTCAAGAGAGACAACATTGAGTCTCTGCGGTTGCCTTTGCCTCCCTTGGGCGAGCAGCGCCGCATCGTCGCGAAGATTGAGGAGCTGTTTGCCAAGCTTGACGCCGGAGTCGACGCGCTCAACAAGGTGAAGGCGCAACTGAGGCTGTACCGTCAGGCGGTGCTGAGGGACGCCTTCAACGGCACCCTCACCAGGGAGTGGCGCGAAGCCCACAAGTCAGAGCTGGAGCCAGCCTCGGCTCTGCTGGAGCGGATTCGAGAGGAACGAGCGAAGTTCCCTATAAGCGGCCGTAGTCAAAAACACCAGCGAATTAGTCAACATTTGCCAAGACTCCCAAATGGATGGGTGTGGACGACCGGTGATACTATTTTTCCTTTTGTTACCAGCGGGTCACGAGGTTGGGCCAAGTACTATTCGAATAATGGTTCCCTTTTTCTGCGGATTGGCAATCTGTCATACGATTCGATTCGCCTTGATCTGAGCCGCGTTCAGAAGGTTCAGCCGCCTTCCGGAATAGAAGGCACCAGAACTCGTGTTGCTGTCAGAGACATCCTCATCTCAATAACAGGCGACATAGGCATGATCGCGCTCGCCCCAAATAGCTTGGGCGACGCATATGTCAACCAGCACATTGCGCTAGCAAGGCCGATATCGGCTGTAAACGCCGCCTATGTTGCGTGGTTTCTCGCGAATCCGTGGGGCGGGCGACGGCAACTGGCCAAACTACAGAGGGGTGCCACCAAGACCGGGATCGGGTTGAACGACATCCGTTCATTAGCGATACCTCTGCCTCCACTCCCCCAACAGTCGCAGATCGTCGAGGAAATCGAGCGGCGCTTCTCCATGGCTGACCAAGCTGAACAGATCGCGGAACGAGCCATGGCGCAGGGGAGGCAGTTGCGGCAGACTATCCTGAAGAGCGCGTTCGAGGGCCGACTGGTGCCGCAGGACCCCAGCGATGAGCCAGCAGAGAAGCTGCTCCAGCGCATACGAGAGGAGAGGTCTCAATTGGAGCGGAAGGGAAAGACCCGCCCGAGGAAGAACCGGCGCACACAGCAGATGAGGTTGATGTAGCATGACCAACGAAGCGTCCGCCATCGTCCAGCGGCTATGGAACTACTGCCACGTCCTTCGTGACGAGGGTGTGAGCTACGGAGACTACGTCGAACAGCTCACCTACCTCGTTTTCCTCAAGATGGCTGACGAGCAGTCCAGACCACCATTCAACCGGCCATCGACGATACCACGGGGCCTCGACTGGCAAAGCCTGCTCACCAGGGACGGCGATGCCCTTGAGGTCCACTACCGGCACATCCTTGAAACGCTGGCTAAGGAAGGGGGCATGCTCGGCGTCATCTTCCGCAAATCCCAGAACAAGATCCAGGACCCGGCCAAGCTCAGGCGGTTGGTCGAACTCATCAATTCCGAGACCTGGGTAGGACTGGACGTCGATGTCAAGGGAGCCATATACGAGGGACTGCTGCAGAAGAACGCGGAAGACGTGAAGACCGGCGCGGGACAGTACTTCACGCCGCGACCCCTTATCAAGGCCGTCGTCGAGGTCATGCGGCCCGAGCCGGGGACCACTGTCTGCGACCCCGCCTGTGGCACCGGCGGCTTCCTGCTCGCCGCCCACGACTACATCTCGGGCAACTACCTGCTCAACAGAGAGCAGAAGGAGTTCCTCAAGTCAAAGGCGTTCAAGGGCAAGGACATCGTTGATGGTGTTGTAAGGCTGTGCGCCATGAACCTGTACCTCCACGGGATCGGCGGAGATGACACCGCCATCGAAACAGGCGACAGTCTGACGTCAGACCCGGGTGACCGCTTCGACATGGTGCTCACCAATCCGCCCTTCGGCCGGCGCAGCAGCATGACCATAGGCAACCACGAGGGGGCGGCGGACAAAGAGTCGCTGACCTACGAGCGGCCGGACTTCTGGGCCACGACATCGAACAAACAGCTCAACTTCCTCCAGCACGTCAAGACGCTCCTCAAGATCAACGGGAGGGCGGCCATCGTGGTGCCCGACAACGTCCTCTTCGAGGGCGGCGCGGGAGAGACCATACGCAGGAAGCTGCTTCACGCATATGACGTTCATACGCTTCTCAGGCTGCCTACCGGCATATTCTACAGACCCGGCGTCAAAGCCAACGTCCTCTTCTTCGACCGGAGGGCGGCAAGCGAAACGCCGTGGACCAAGGCGCTGTGGATATACGACTTCAGAACCAACCAGCACTTCACCCTGAAGACACGCACGCTGACCTATGCAGACCTCGAGGACTTCATCACGTGCTACAACCCGCAGAACCGCCACGACAGGCAGGAGACCGAGCGGTTCAGGTCATTCCCCTACGAGGAACTGGTGCAGCGCGACAAGGCGAGCCTCGACATATTCTGGCTCAGGGATGAGAGCCTGGAGGACTCCGACAACCTCCCGGACCCCGACGTGCTCGCCGCCGAGATAGCCGACAACCTGGAGTCCGCCCTGGAGCAATTCAGAAGCATCCACGAGACCCTGGCCGAATGAGCGGCCAGCGCGTTCACCCTCTTGGAACGGACCGTCAGACGGGTCACCGAGCCTCCTGCCCCCCCCCCCACGCGAAACGAGCTGCCTTGAGCTATAATATGCAGGTGAGACAGGCAACAGGTGGAATCACCACTGATACAAGTGGTTTCGCGCTCTCCCGCCGTTGCTGGCCGCTCAGATGATTGCCGCTGCCGTCATCCTCATCCTCACTTATGTCGGGGTAGCCATCACCAGGCTGCCCTGGGTGAACATTGACCGCCCCTCCGCCGCCTTCACCGGCGTCGTCCTGATGGTAGTGTTCGGCGTGCTCACCTTCGAGGAAGCGGTGAGCGCCATCGACTTCAACACGATAGCCCTGCTCCTCGGAATGATGACCCTGGTCGCCGCCCTCAAGGCGGTGGGCTTCTTCGGCCTGCTGGCATCGAAGTCGCTGTCCCTGGCCAGGACGCCCCGGCGCCTGCTCCTCCTGGTGATACTGGCAACCGCCGTCTCCAGCGCTTTCCTGGTCAACGACGCCGTCGTCCTCCTCTTCACACCGATAGTCATCCAGGCCTGCCGGGCAAGGAAGGTCAACCCCGTCCCCTATCTCATCGCGGAGGCGATGGCCTCAAACATAGGCAGCGCGGCCACCATCGTCGGCAACCCGCAGAACATGCTCATCGGCATCACGTCTGGAATATCCTTTGCACGCTTCTTCCTGCATCTGCTTCCCGTGTCGGTTGTCTCCATAGCCGTGCTGGTGCTGGTGATGTACGGCTTGTAGGCCAGGACATTCCGGCAGCGCTTCGATGCGGCCACGGATTCCCTGCCAGAATTACCAGCCTACGACGCAAAAGCCATCAAACGGCTGGCGCCGGTGCAGGTGCTGGTGTTGCTCGCCTTCTTCCTCAGCTCCGTCTTCCATCTCCAGATACCCCTGATCGCCCTCGCCTGTGCAGCCCTGGTGCTGGTGGTTGGGCAGCTCAAGCCATCAGACATCATCAGACAGGTGGACTGGGTGCTGCTGCTCTTCTTCGCCGGCCTGTTCATTCTCATCGAAGGAGCCCACGCAGCGGGGGTGCTCGACCTGTTCATAGGCAGCGTTGTGTTCACGCCGAACCTGGCTGGCATCGCCTCCATTTCGGCCGTCAGCACCCTCGTGTCGCAACTGGTGAGCAATGTCCCCCTGACGATGCTCCTCCTGCCCGTGCTCAAGAACATACCGGGAGATACTCTGTGGATCGCCCTGGCGGCAGGCTCAACACTCGGTGGCAATCTGACCATCATCGGGGCGGTGGCCAACATCATTGTGGTTGAGGGGGCAGCCCGGGAAGGGGTACGCGTCAGCTTCCTGGAGTTCCTGAAGGTGGGCGCGGTGGTGACCGTGGCGACCGTAGGCCTCAGCATCCTGATCCTGGGAGGCGAGTACTGGCTCGGCTGGCTCAGATAGCGGACCCCGACCCCTGGCGAGGCACGCAGCCCCGCGCCGGGACTGCGGCCACGCACCGTGTCGTGCCCCACCTCTGTGCTATACTGGAGACAGTGATCAACGACGTTTAGTGGAGGAGACGGACTTGACGAGAGCACTGGAGGACGTGATAATTCTGGACTTCACAAGGGCCCTGGCGGGGCCCTTTTGCACGATGAAGCTCGCCGAACTCGGAGCGGAGATTGTCAAGGTTGAGATTCCGGGCGAAGGAGATGGGTCGAGGACGATGTACCCCCAGACTGAGGGTGGCGAGAGCCTGGTGTTCATCGGCGTTAACCGCGGCAAGAAGAGCGTCACGTTGAACCTGGCCTCCGACACGGGACGAGCGATTGCCACCGCGCTGGTCGAGAAGGCTGACGTCCTGGTGGAGAACTTCAGCCCCACGGTTATGGACAGACTGGGCCTTGGCTACGAACGCCTCAGTGCCGTCAAGCCAGGTCTCATCTACGCTTCGCTGTCAGGATTCGGACATACCGGCCCGCACAGCTCGCGGCCGGCGTACGATATCGTCATCCAGGCGATGGCCGGATTGATGAGCGTGACCGGATACGCCGACGGCCAGCCGCTATGACCGGTGTCTCCGTGGCGGACATGTACGCCGGCCTGTACACCGCCATCGCCATACTGGCCGCCCTGCAACACCGAGCGAGGACCGGTGAAGGGCAGCACATCGACATCTCAATGCAGGACTGCGTGTGGGATATCACCGCAGCGCAGACCGCCACCTCCTATTTCTTTGACGGCCGCGTGCCGCAGCGTAAGGGCAACCGCGCCGGCGGCACGTTCGGCGTCTTCCCGACCAGAGATGGCAACGTAGTGATAAACGTCGTCACCGGCGGCCAGTGGGAGAGGTTGGCGACTGTGATGGGCCGCGACGACCTGGTCCGGGATGGCATCTACGCTGACCGGCGCTCGCGGCAGGAGAACGCCGACGAGATGGGTGCCATCGTGGAGGAGTGGACGCGCCAGCGGACAACCGACGAGGTGGTGCGTGTTCTCACCGAGGCGCACCTGCCATCCTCCCCTGTCCCCACGTACGAGCAGGTGGCGAGCGACCCCCAGTTGCTCAGTCGTGACATGGTCACCGAGGTCGACCAGGTCATCTCGGGCAAGGTCACGGTGCAGGGCTCGCCGTTCAAGATGACGAAGACACCCGGCGACCCCAGGCAGCCAGCGCCGTTCCTCGGCCAGCACAACCAGGAGGTGTACGGCGGCCTGCTGGGCTACAGCGACGAGCAACTGGCACGGCTGGTGGACGAGGGCGTCATCTGGCACAGTGACAGCGCTCTTGTTGACCGCCAGGTTGGTCTAGGTTCGAGTCCTGCCGGGCAGCCACCTTGCACCCCCACCGGGACAGCGCCCGGCGGGCCTTTCACGAGGTCACCACTGTCACGACAGGGCTTTCGTTTCACGCCCGCTCCCCGACAGGCTGTTGCGTTGCCGGCTCGCATCGAGTAGTATCAGGCGGCCTGTCGCCATCCCCCCACTCCTGCGGCAGTCAGCGCTTTGCAGGCAGGTAGGCACGGTGAAGAAAGCCGCCCTGAAGTGGGAACTCGCCGGCATCGTCTTCATAATCCTCTTCGGAGCCGTGCTCCACTTCGCCTACGCATGGTCCAACGAGTGGCCCCCTGTCGGCCGTCATCGCCGCGGTGAATGAGAGCGTGTGGGAGCACCTCAAGCTCGGCTTCTGGCCGGCCCTCCTCTACTCCCTCGTCGAGTACCGGTGGCTGCGAAGGGTCACCAGCAACTTCATCGTTGCCAGGACCGCCGCGCTGTTCCTCATTCCAGCCACCATCGTCACCCTGTTCTACGCGTACACGGCCTTCATCGAACACACGCTTGTGGCCGACATCCTTATCTTCGTTGTCGCCGTCGTGGTGGGACAGCTCGCGAGCTATCGACTGCTGACCGGACCACCGCTGCCCAGGGCCGTGCGCTGGTCCGCCGTAGGTCTGCTGCTGTGTCTCGTTTCCGCCTTCGCGCTGCTCACTTTCTTCGCCCCCGACTGCCCGCTGTTTAGAGACCCACTGAGCGGTGCATACGGAATACCGCACTGAAGGGCCATCGCCTCGCAACGCGGCGAAAAACGGCGGGCCGATGGTGGGCAATCGCGTATCGCAAACACGTGGCCGCATTCCGCCAGCCTCACCCACTGGAGTAGCTCGCAAGCGAGTAGTTGACCTCTTCGGTTCGGTGGTATACTGAAGCTAGGTGTTGAAGGGAGGGCCGCGATGCCAGACGAAGAGGCCGTTGAACAGCCGGAGACAGCAATGCCTGACGTGGAGACAGCCTTAGGGAACTGTGAGCTGTTTAGAGACCTCACCAGTGAGCAGGTCCGGGAACTGGCACCCGCGTTCCACGTTGAGCGCTACAAGGCAGGCGAAGCCATCTTCGAGCAGGGCAGCCTGGGGGAAAGGATATACGTTGTCAATCAAGGGCAGGTGCGGCTGGAGCGAGTAGTCCACCTGGGAGGAAGCAGTGAGGCGCGGGTGGTGGTATCGATACTCGGTCGATGCAGGTTGCTGGGATGCTGGGCATGCATCCTGGGCCAGAGCCGCGAACTCACCGAGTCAGCGGTCTGTCAGAAGCCGACGGTGGTCCTGTCGGCAAAGGGCGTGGACCTCAGGGCGATCATGGACGGGGATCATCAACTCGCGGTGGCATTCATGGAAAGACTCTGCTTCATGCTCGGTGACAAAGTAAGCGACGTGTACTCCGCCACGGCGGCTCTGTGAACTCCAGGCCCTACCCACACCCTGTGCCACCTCCAATCCAGGGGTGAAGTCATCGCCACCCATGCCAGCGGGGAGACGCCTCGATTGAGCGGACATCCATTCGTTCGATTCACGAACCTGTGGTGAGCAGCGGCCCGCCAGCGGCCCTTGTCCTGAGCGGCGGGGGGTCACCATCTCAATCCTGGACAACTCGCCAGTTGCCTTTCCTTCCCGGTCAATGCGCCGCACCAACACGTGCTCCATTGCTGTCCAGCGAGAGCATGAATCCCCAGCCGACTTGCCAGCGAGTGACGCCCTTTGCGCCACACGCCCGCCATGTACTACAATAAGCCAAATCCTGGCAACGCTGGCACAAGGAGACAGGATTGGCAGGAGCACTGGAAGACATCCGGGTACTCGATTTCACCAGGGTATTCGCCGGCCCTTTCTGCACGCTGCACCTGGCGGAACTCGGGGCTGAGGTCATCAAGGTCGAGATCCCCCAGGGCGGCGACTCGATCAGGTACGACCCTCCCCGCACCAAGGGCGGCGAGGGCGGCATCTTCGTCGACCTGAACCGTGGCAAGAAGAGCATCACCCTCAACCTCACCTCCGACAAGGGGCGGCAGATATGCCGGAGGCTCGCGCAGAGGGTGGATGTTCTGGTGGAGAACTTCAGCCCCCGCGTCATGGGGAAGCTCGGCCTGACTTACGAAGACCTCAGCCCGCTCAACCCAGGGCTTGTCTACGCATCGCTTTCGGGCTTCGGGCACACCGGCCCCTACAGCGCCCGGCCGGCATACGACCCCATAGCCCAGGCTATGGGAGGCTTCATGACCCTGACCGGCGCGCCGGACGGCCCCCCACAGCTCGCGGGCATCGCGCTGGGCGACTACGTGCCCGGCCTCTACACCGCTATCGCCATACTGGCCGCCCTGCACCACCGGGGCTGCACCGGCCAGGGCCAGTACATCGACATATCGATGCAGGACTGCGTCTTCCACACCACAGCGGTTGAGAAGATGCCCCGATACTACCTGGCGGGCGAGAAGCCCGCCAGACAGGGCAACCGGAGCCAGGTGTATCGCGCCAGAGACGGACATCTCATCATCTCAGTTGGCAACATCGGACAATGGAACAACTTCCTGCGCGTCATCGAACGCGAGGACCTCATAGGCGTAGAGAAGTACAGCACGTGGAACCAGCGAGAAGCGCACTTCGACGAACTGCTCCCCATCATCGAGCACTGGACCACGGAGAGGGATGTGGGCGATATCGTAGCCATACTCAGTGATGCCCACCTGCCATGCTCGCCGATCCCATCGTACGAGGAGGCGCTCAGCGACCGTCAGCTTGCCAGCAGGGACATGTACGTCGAGGTGGAACAGGTAGTCTCGGGAAAGGTCAGGGTGCCTGGATCGCCATTCAAGCTGTCGGCCACGCCAGGCAACCCAACTCGGCCGGCCCCCTTCCTGGGCGAGCATAACTTCGAGGTATACTCGGAATTGCTGGGGTTCGGCGAAGAAGAGTTGACCGCGCTTGCCGACGAGGGCATTGTCTAGAGCGAGCACAGTGTGGGGTCATAGGCCCGGCACCGTGGAGTCGTCATGAGAGGAAGCACCGGGATGAAAAGGAGCAACCCCACCGGATGGTTGATAGGCGCCGTCTTCCTGGGAGCGTGCTGCATTGCCCAGGTCGTGTTTGCAGCCACCTCATCGGGAGACATGGTCCGCCTCGCGCTGGCGACCGTTGCCGCCATAGCGGCTGCGATAGCCACGTTCGGCTTCTATATCACGTGGAGGAAGGAATCGCACAGGCAATAGGCGCCGACACCGGCCACCGCGCGGCTTCGAGCGGTCCGAAGGCTTCACCGGCCAGCGCCGTTACGCACGTCGAGCGAACGCCGAAAAGCCGGTGATGTCGTATCCCATGATGAGCGTGTGGACGTGGTCCGTTCCCTGATAGGTGTAGACCGACTCTATGTTGCCCATGTGCCGCATCGGGGAGTAGTCGAGAGACACGCCGTTCGCACCAAGCAACTCGCGGGCTGTCCTGGCGCACATGCGCGCAACCGACACGTTGTTCTGTTTGGCCATGGAGATCTGCTGGTGTCTGGCCTTCCCCTCGTCAACCAGCCTCCCGAGTCGATAGCAAAGTAACTGCGCCTTGGTTATCTCCACCAGCATCGTCACCAGCTTGTCCTGCACGAGCTGATAGGACGCGATCGGCGCACCGAATTGCTCCCTCTCCTTGGCGTAGTTGAGAGCTGTCTCATAGCAGTCCATGGCAGCGCCAACCGCCCCCCAGGCTATGCCGTATCGCGCCTGGTTGAGACACATGAACGTGGCCCTCAGGCTGCCGGTACCAGGAAGCACATTCCCCTCCGGCACTGCGCAGTCGGTGAAGGCCAGCTCACCGACGTCGCCAGCCCTCATTGAGCCCTTGCGGTCCTGGTAACTCTGGCTGAAGCCCTCCGTCCCGCGTTCCACGATGAACCCCTTGAGCCCTTCCTCCGTCTGCGCCCAGACAACAGCCACATCGGCCACGGAGGCCTCGCTGATCCATTGCTTCGTTCCATTGAGAACCCATGTGTCCCCGACCTTCTTCGCCACCGACTCCATCGCAGCCACATCAGAACCCCTGTTCGGTTCAGTAAGGCCAAAGCACCCAATGGCTTCACCCCTGGCCAGCCGTGGCAGCCACTTCATCTTCTGCCCCTCCGAGCCGTACTGCCATATGGGATACATCACCAGGCCGGACTGCACACCGACATAGCTCCGCAGCGAGCTGTCAACGCGCTCCAACTCCTGACATATGAGCCCGAACGTCGTGTGGTTGGTGCCGGCGGCGCCATACTCTTTGGGGATTGTGGGACCGATGAGACCCAGTTCGCCCATCTTGGGGGCAAGCTGATGAAGGTTCAGCGGCTGCTCCCGATGGAAGGCATCCACGACCAGCGGCTCGATCTCCCTCTCCAGGAAGTCCCTCACCGCGTTACGGGTCATCTTCTCCTCATCGGAGAGCAGATCGTCGATGTTGTAGTAGTCCACACCCACAAACTTCATGTACTGGTTACCTCCTCAATGCTTCTCGCACATCGCCAGGCCTGCTGGGACAGGCCAATCCGGAGCGGCAGGGGCGAGACCATTACGGACAGAACGCAACGCCAAATACGACAATGGCCCGCCAGCCAAATCGCCGACTACTGTTTGACCTCGTAGGAGCCGAGGGTAAAGTCCAAGTCCGCCTCCAGCGCCGACACGCTGGCGGGACGAAACACCTTATCATCGATGTCAAGGATCATCTTCGTCTCACCCACCGGCGACCCGACAATGTGCACTCTGATGCACTCCTTGCCGCTCTTACTCTCCTGTCCGCGCATGCTGAACGTCAGAGTCCCCCGGGAGACATGCGACGAGCCGCCGGGCAGGGCATAGGTCTCGAGCTTCTTATCATCCAGCGTTACGCCCTGCTTCATTATCAAGTCACCTACTTCGTCATATAGCAGTTCCGGATTGATGTTCCTGTACGTCTTCCTAGACTGTATCATTCCTGCCTCCTGCCTGCGGAGACTCGCGCCAATGGCCACAATCCGACAGGTCATGGCCGATCGGTGCCGCACACGAGGCCCCGTTTCATTATAGCACTATCGGTCGCCGGGCGGCGGTGGACGAAGTGACGTGACATGCGACAGCGAAGCGCTTCGAGCATCCTCACAAGATCGTGACCGACCACCATTGACCGACAGAGCACATTCTGCTACAGTGCCCGTCAAACGAATGCAGTGTCGGTCCGATGCCTAGAAAGGAAACGAAGATGACCAGCAAGGTTGCGTTGACAGGTAGAGCAGTGCGTACGGCCGTCCCATGGCTGGCCAACCGTCCCTTGTTCACCGAGCTGGGTCTCCTGGCGCTGACGGTCCTTTTCGGTCTCCAGGCTCTGCGGGTACTGGTCCCTGGGGTGGTGTGGTTGCTTGGCGATCGAATCGGCCTCGGTGCGGTTTTGGGCGGCGGTCTCATGCTTGTCGTATTCCTCAGCGCTTTCCTGGCCGGTGCCCTGCGACGCTGGCTGGGCGATCGACTCGTGCTCGTGGTCACCGCAGGCGGACTGGGCCTGCTTCGACTCTTGATGCAAGTGCTCGCGGCGCAGGCGCTGGCCAGCTTTATCCTGGCGATCGTCGGAGTTGCCCTTTTCATCCTTTTCCTGCCACCGTTCCTGCGCAACGCGCGAGTGCGAGGTCGCCTGGGAACGGGAAACCTCGCTCTGGGACTGCTGAGCGGCCTAATCCTGGACACCGCCATTCACGGCGGCTTCGGAACATACGACTTGAGCTGGCAGACCAGCCTGGCGCCATTGCTGGTGATCGTGTTCCTGGTGCTCGCACAGTGGGTGCTGCTGGC
This sequence comes from Chloroflexota bacterium, assembly GCA_034189695.1. Classification (GTDB taxonomy): domain Bacteria; phylum Chloroflexota; class Dehalococcoidia; order E44-bin15; family E44-bin15; genus JAXHUA01. The sequence goes on from JAXHUA010000082.1 coordinate 14,241, forward strand.
GGGGACGGTGACCAGAATCGGCTCGGGCGAGGTCGCCCTACCCGAAGGATACCGCAAAGGCCGATCATACACGTGGCTCGCCATCGGCCCCTTTCTGTTCCTTGAGCTAGTGGTCTTCCAGAACGTGGCCCGAGTAGCGGTGCTCACCGGATGGTCGCTGCCCTCCGCCTACGGCTGGACTCTGCTGGCGCAGGTCGTCGGCCTGGCGGCTGCTACGTGGGTCCTGATGCTGAGGCGGCGCCTCATGTGGCCAGCTGCCCTATTGTGCGGGCTGGCACTGACCGTCATCCTGGCCCTGCCGTACTTTCAGGGTGTAGCAGCCACTGCCGTACTGTTCCTCGTCGGTCAGGTGCTGTTGTCGATGCTGATCGCACAGGTGTTCGTCGGCATAGGGGCGATCCCGGAGAGGGGAGGATTCACAGGACTCATCGTCGCCAACGGCCTGGGCATGATCCTTCTGCTGCTGCTACTCCTCGCCTACTACGCGGTCTACAACATCAGCCTTCCCTACAATAACGTGATTCTCGAACCCATAGCCGCTTTCGCCGTGGGTGTCTGCGCACTGCTCGCGTCAGTCGGCTTGCGGCAGGAGACCATGTTCGCTCGCAGAGCCTGGTTCGCTTCGGTGGTGGGGCTGGTTCTGCTCATAGTGCCGCTGGTTGGCGTGGTTACCTGGCACGCCCCATCACCCGTTGCCGGTCAAGGCTTTCCGGCCCGCATAATGACGTACAACCTGCACAATGGTTTCGATACGGAGGGACGCCTGGACATGGAGGCGCTTGCCCGTATCATTGAACAGGAAGACCCTGACATCGTGGCACTCCAGGAAGTGTCGCGGGGATGGGTGATCAGTGGGAGACTCGACATGTTAACGTGGCTCTCCCAACGGCTGGACCTGCCCTACATCTCGGGGCCCACCGCCGACCCGTTCTGGGGTAACGCGATACTCAGCCGCTACCCGATTGTGACCTACGCCCAGTATGACCTGCCTCCCCGCGATCTGTTCATCCTCCGGGGTTTCACCGCAGTGCTCATAGACCTGGGAAACGGCGATCAGCTTCAGGTCGTCGCCACCCACTACCACCATCTCGACGAGGACACGCAGGTCAGACAGGTTCAAACCGACGCGGTCCTTGAGTTCTGGGGAGGAAGCGAGCGCACCGTGTTCCTTGGAGACCTGAACGCGCAGTCCGAGGATGCCGAGATGGCAATGCTGCGAGACGCTGGACTGCTGGATGCGGCAGCGGAGGTGTCCGCATCTCCTCCGCGCACGTTTCCGTCATACGGTCCCGAGCGCCGCATCGATTACATCTGGGTATCGGCCGACCTCTGGGTCAATGACGTCACGGTCCCGCAGTCCACCGCGTCAGACCATCTTGGTGTGGTTGCCGAAATCGATCGCTGAAATCAAAGGGCGGCCGTGGACCTGTGGTCGCAGGGTCCCGTGCCGCCCTTCGGAATAGCTGCTATCTTATCGGACGCCTTTTCGCCGCGCCCCGCCTGCTAGCTGTAGTCCTCTCTCTCCACCACTGTGGCAATGCCACATCCACCACCGCCGCAAAGGGTCTCCATCCCCCAACGCAGATTGTTGCGCACCATCCAGTGCACCATCTCCACGAAATACAGCACGCCACAACAGCCAATCGGATGGCCAATGGCGATCGCTCCGCCGGTGGGGTTGACCCTCGGATCGTCGAAGGCCACGTCGAATTCCTTGCAGAAGGCCATCACCGGTGAGGCAAAGGCCTCGTTCGCCTCCCACACCTGCACGTCATCCATGGTGAGCTCGGCGCGAGCTAGCGCTTTCTTCATCGCTGGAATGGGAGCGAGAAGCTGAATCTTGGGTTCACCGCCGGCCACGGCCATGGACCGTATAGTGACCATCGGCTCGAGCCCGAGTTCCCTGGCTTTCTCCTTTGACATCAGCATACAAGCTGCGGCGCCGTCCACAATGCCGGAGGAACTGCCGGCCGTCACCTTCCCTCCCTCCTCGGCCTTCCTGAACCTCGGTTCGAGCCTCTGCATTCTCTCCCAGGCGGCTTCAGTATTGTCGACCGCCTCGGCCCGTGGCGTTTCGTCCTTGTCCACAACTGTAGGCGGTTCGCCCTTCACCTTCACCGTAGCCGGTACGATCTTCTTACTGTACCAATCCTCCTCCCTCATAGCCTTCACCGCCTTCTGGTGGCTCCAGAGGCCGAACCGGTCCATGTCCTCACGCGAGAACCCGTACCTCTGCGCCACCGCCTCAGCCGAAAGGCCCATGCTGAGAATCTCAGCCCCCCCTCGTCTCACCACATCAGGGTGGAAGGAAACCGGCAGTCCGGCCTTCATCGCCGCCTGCACCTGAGAGCCCATGGCGTAATGGCTCATGCTCTCCACACCACAGGCGATGAAGATGTCACCGCAGCCGGTCATGACCGCCTGCGCCTGCGAGTTGATCGCCTGAAGTCCGCCGTTACAGTAGCGGTCAATGGTCCACCCACAGACTTCGTCGGGCAGCCCCGAGGCAAAAACGGCGAACCTGCCTATGTTGCCTCCCTGCTCTCCTATCTGCATCGAGCACCCGCATGCCACATCCTCGATCCACACCGGGTCGAAGTCCGGGCACTTCGCTTTGATGCGTTCCATGAGTCCCTGCACCACCTGACCTACAAGGACCTGCGCCGACACGTTCATATAGGCTCCGCCCTTGTCCATGCCCTTCCACCCCGATTTCCCGGTCGGGATGCGAACCGCGTCCACGACAACGGCCTCTCTCATTGCTTTCACCGTTCTGCCTCCTTAGCACGTGAATCGTTGTGACCTTGACCGCCTGCCTCGAGCCATCGCAGCCCACTGTTCCACTTCAGAGACCCCGTTGCGATTTTGACACCAGCCAGCCGCCATTGTACCATTGCGCACACCGACTGGGAACGGAGACTCTGTGGCGACCGCCGGCTGAGGCGTACTCAACTGCGTCGAGCACTGATGCCCGGCCTTCGCCAAACCGCGAATGACAGCGCACGTTTGCGAAAGGTCAGCAATCCAATGGTCACCGAGAATATCGAGAAGGCTCTCAAGGCTCTGTTCGGAGACGAGCCGACTCAGCAGTTGGCCAGGATTCTGTTGCACCTTTCGAGAACCGGCGTGGTCTCGTACGACGAGGCCAGGAGGACCGCGAACGGTGACCCGGACGATGCTCTCATCTCAGCATTCGCGCTCAGGCTGCTTGTCCCCTTGCGGTCAGTGAAGGGCACGCTGGCGTGGGACGACGGCGTATTCCTGCTCAGACCCGGCGAGAGGTACAAGATGCCCAACGTCGTGAGATACCTGGTCGATGAGGCAGTCACTACCGGCGACTGGAACCCGCCAAAGGCCATCGGCCAAGTCCTCGGGGATATGGGAGAGCCGCAGTGGCGCCGCATGCCAGACATCGTGAATAGACTCGGGGAAGAAGCGTCAGCAAACATCATAGACGCGGACACGGTGAGGCGAGTCTGCCGGGAGTCTGGTCTAGGAAAGCAAGTGGACTCGTTGATAGCGGCGCTCAAGGGAGCAGGCGTGATGAGTCCCAGACTCGGCGCTATGGGCGAAGTCCACAGGGCAGGGTCCCCTCTCTATGAGCTGAACCCATCCCTTTTCCCCACCCCACAGAAGTCATAACGTCGAGACCCGCACCGTCGCCCAGGTGCTGCGGTGATACCCGGGGTCTCGACATGCGGCGATTTGACATACACTCCAGCCCCTGGGATAATTCGATTGCCCCTTCGGTCAGACCGTGTCTCCAAGGCGGAAACGACATGTCCCACGAAGAGACCCTCGTCCTCGCTGCCCTGCTCCACGACATAGGTGTGTTCTGGAAGCGAACGTCGCATCCTGTCGATGTCGGGGATGACTCACGAGAACATGCCCACCTTTCTGCCCGCTTCATCCGGGGATGTTTTGGCGAGGAGTGGGATGAGAGCGCTCGCCTGGCCTCGTCTCACCACGAGCCCCAGGACTGCTTGAGCAAGCTGCTGCAAGTGGCGGACCGCCTTTCTCTGAGCAAGGAGGAGCACCGAGCCGGCGCCCAGTCCGAAGCCACGCAACTCGCATCGCTGTTCACACACGTTGGAGATGGCGGTCTCCCGTGCCACTTCCCGCTGAGTCCCCTGGCAGCCGAGCGAGCCGTTATCTTTCCTGCACAGGGTCGAGACGAAGACCCAGCAGCATCGTATGCCTCGCTGTGGGATGCCTTTGTCAAGGAGGCAAGAGCCGTCTCGGGACTCCGTTGGACCGTACCCACGGGGCTTATCGACACGCTCTGTCACCTGTTGCAGAAGTACACGTGGTGCGTGCCGGCTGACGTCGAAGGCGACGTACCTGACGTGTCTCTCTTTGAGCACCTGCGCAGCACCGCTGCGATCGCCCTGGGCATGTATCGTTCCGGTGTCACCGAGGAGTATGTCGACGCCCTGCTGAACCAGCCCACCGGCCGCGCGGCGCACGAACCCTGTTTGTCGCTGATAGCAGGTGATGTGTGCGGGGTGAAACGCTTCGTCTACACCCTCAGCGCCAGAGGCGATCCCGCGGGTCTGCACGGGCGGGCGTTCTATGTCGAACTGCTTACGGAAGCGGCAGCCCGCTGGATGCTGCGGCAGCTTGGCCTGTGTACGGCGAACCTGCTCTATTGCGGCGGAGGACGCTTCTATATAATTGCCCAGACCATCGATGAGCAGACGCTGCTGTCGATGCGCCGTCAGATCTCCCAGGCGCTTTTTGGAGCACACCAGGGTCAACTCTACATAGCGGTGGCTTCCCACGCACTGGATGCCTGCCAGCTTGAGCGATTCCCCGAAGCGCTGACTGTCGTTGAGCAGCGGCTCGCACAGGCAAAGCAGCGATGGTTCAGCGAACTCTCGCCAGCAGAGCTTCACGAGACAGTCTTTGGAGTAAGAGGAGCGCATCCGGGAGGCGGCACCTGCGCCGTGTGCGGCGCTGCGGGCGCAATGCACACGCTCACTGACAAGGGCACAGTGTGTGACCTGTGCCATTCCATGAGTGAACTCGGAAGACGGCTGCTCGACGCCGGGTTCCTTCTGATGGTACCCGCAGCGGGCGAACGGCCCCCTGCCCACCTCCGGGAATGGCAGCGCCTTTTCTACTTCGGCTTCGGTTATCTGGTAGACCTGTTTGGAGAACCGCTTGAGGCCAATCTCGGCAAGGTCGACGCCGGAGCCATGCTATCTCGTCTCAACTCGGCGGACTTCGTTGGCCGTGACGTATTGCAGGCGACGCGGACGAAGAAGAACCCGCCGTCGCTGGGGTTCCATTTTCTGGCCAAGTCGCCACCTCGAAGGCAAGGCGCCGACGATGAAACAGCCGGATTCGAGGATATGTCCCACGCTTCAGCGGGAGTCTCATCGATTGGCGTGCTATGTATGGATGTTGATAACGTCGCGTCGCTGCTCCAGCAGGGCCTCGGGGCCGACGCAAGCATATCCCGGGTGTGTTCGGCAAGCCTGCTTCTGCGTCTTTTCTTCGAAGTGTGGCTGGCCAACCTCTGCACCGGCTCGAACCGGCCCGACGGCAAAGGACGAGCCACAATCCACTGCATCTATTGCGGCGGTGACGACGCTTTCGTCATCGGCAGCTGGAGCGATATTGTCGAGCTGGCCTGGAATGCCAGGAAGGACTTCGCCGAATTCACATGCCAGAACCCGTCCATCGGCCTCTCCGCGGGCAGCTCTATCTGCAGTCCGGGGTTCCCCGTCTTCCAGATGGCCAAGGAGGCATGGGAGTCCCTGGAATTCAACGCCAAGGGGATGCCGGGCAAGGATGCAGTCGACTACATGGGGCAGACCTTTCACTGGGCGGATTTCGAACGGGTGAGGGAGTGGCGCGACCTTCTTGCAGCGGCAGTCACAGAGTGCGAACGCGCCGGCGACCGCCGGACCCCTCGCACTCTGCTGGCGCTTCTGACAGAGTTATACCACGACCATCGGCGGGAGCAGGACGTCCCTCCAGGTAGCCGTCTTTTCCACGGACCCACAGTGCACTACGGCCCGTGGATGTGGAAAGCCGCCTACCACCTGTCAGAGATGGCCAGAGGATTGCCGGACCCGGCGCGGTCTACCTTCAGACGGATAAGGGAGATGCTCATGGATGCAGAGCGCTTGCCTGTCGAGCTGTGCCGCCTGGCGGTAGCAGCCCGCTGGGTGGAGATGCTGAGCGGCGGCGACAGAGGCAAACGGGCATAGAGTATACCATGTGCAGCGGACAAACGTATGTCGACACGTGAAGAGCGCTCCAACGGCTTCTCAGCACAGGGAGTAACGCCGCCCGCCGAGAACCTGCGCCGGATTCTCATCGACGGCGATATCGAGGCGGTACTGGACTGTGCTCAGTCCATGGCTTCCGAGTTGATAGCACGCAACGCCGCCACGGATGACGTGAGAGTGCTGCTGGGCGCGATCCAGGGACTCGAGGTGTCCTGGCCGACCGATCCGTCGGAGGCCAAGCGGGAACTGCGCCGCCTCAGAGCGTGGGCGGCCCACCTTTCGAGAACGGTTGTCGGCGAAGCGCGGGAACAGGAAGAGCACCCCCTTGAGGAGTTGACCAGCGCATTGGGCAGAGGTATCGATATCCTGCTGGAGCAGTCGGACGGCGCGGCGTCGGCCTCAGAAACGAGGCTGGTGCGGAGCAGCCGGCGTGAGGCTTTTACGCGCCTGGTCAGCCTCTTCGAGGCCATCATGGCATACTATAGCTACGGCGACGCGGCACTGTAGGAGACGGCTATGGCACAGACCGACCAGGGCATACAGGCTCACGGGCGGGCGTTCATCACGGGGTCAATAGAGGCGGTGACCGGCATACATATCCGAGGGAGTCGCCTCGCGGGCGCCGTCGGCGGTCTGGATAGCGCCGTGACGCGAGATCCAGCGACCGGACGCCCCTATATTCCGGGTTCCTCGCTGAAGGGCAAACTGCGGTCGCTACTGGAAAGGCACTACAACAAGTCAATGCAATGGTCCACCGGTGGGGTGCGCCTCCACGTCTGCTACAAGTTCGACGACAGGGGCAGGAAGATGCCCGACAGGGAAGCTTACGCCAGGTGCGAGGTGTGCCCCATCTTCGGAACGCCGGCCGAGTTCGGCGTCATGCCCACGCGCCTCATAGTGCGCGACGTGCCTCTGAACGAGGCCAGCGCGCAGCGTCTCAGCAGGAGCAGGACTGGACTCCCATTCACTGAGGTCAAATGGGAAACGGCGCTCGACCGAGTCACGGCGACGGCCACCCCTCGTCCACTTGAACGTGTCCCGGCGGGAGCCGTCTTTGCCCCTATGGAGATGGTCTATACCGTGTATGAAGAGGCCGACCTGCACCGTCTGTCGCACGTGCTGGATTCGATGCATCTCTTGCAGGACGACTACCTGGGAGGTCAGGGCTCCCGTGGCAGCGGCAAGGTCGTCTTTCACGACTTGAGACTCGCAGTTCGCGCCCGCGACCGATACACCGAAGAGGATGTCTTCGACGAAGGGCTTGCGCTGGACGTATTGATCGAGAGAGAGAAGGAAGTAATCCTGTGGCTTCGCGAGAAGCTGCTCTCCTGAGGTCCGCTGATGAGTGAAACGTGGCTGTACAAACTGAGACCTCATTCACCCTTCCACTTCGGCGCGAGCGGCCTGGGAGCCGAGTCCACGGACGAGGTATTCCATTCCGATTCGCTCTTCGCAGCCCTGGTTACAGCCGTCAGGATGTGGTACGGAGAGAATGTCCTGGATGACCTGCTCTCCCGATTCGATCAAGGACCGCCCTTCCGACTGACGTCGCTCTTTCCCTACGCCGGCGGTGTACTCCTGTTTCCCAACCCGCTGCCTGACTCATCGTACGAGCCACCATGCACAGAGGCAGACCGCCGTTCGGCGAAGAAGACACGCTTCGTCTCCCAGGGCATCCTCCAGGCAACGCTTCAAGGCGACCGAATCGACCCGCGCCCAGGTTCCCGGAACACGTGTCAGGCCGGAAGAGTCTGGCTCACCGAGACCGAACGCCAGACCCTGCCCTTCGATGAGCAGATACCCACAATCTGGCACCGCCACGTGGTGCCCAGAGCAAGCGTTGACCGTGTCGTTCTCGCGACCAGTGCCCGCTATGTCGAACTGCTCAGCTTCCGCCGCGGGTGTGGTCTGTTCTTTCTGCTCGACTTCGAGGATGACGCTACGAGAGAGCTCCTAGAGAGCGCACTCCAATTCCTTTCCGACGCTGGTCTGGGCGGCCAGAGAAGCGCCGGGTGCGGCAAGTTCTCCGTGGAGAGCGCCAGCCTATTCGACCCTTTCTGGGGCAAACAGGGGGATCTGCTGATGACCCTCTCTCTCTACCACCCAACGCGCGAGGAATTGGAGGCTGGCGCCCTGGGCGAAGGAGCCCGCTACCGGCTTGTTCCGAGGTCCGGCTGGGCCGGTTCCCCGGAACGGCAGGGACAGCGGTGGAAGTCATCAGTCTTCCTCGAGGAAGGGTCAGTCATCCGGGCGGTGGGGGCGAGGAGCTACGGCGACCTTGTGGATGTCACTCCTCAGGCGGAGCCTGAAAAGCACCCAGTGTATCGATACGGCTTCGCTTATCCCATAGGAATCCGGACGGCGGGAGCAGTCCAGTGAGTGCGGAACTCCACACCGACTACCGGCTGACAATTGAAACGCTCTCTCCGGTCCACATCGGCTCGGGTGCACGCCCATTGCTGCGTGACTATGACTTCCTCGTAGAGAGGAACCGCGCGATAGTGCTGGATGTCAACCGGTTGCTCGCCCAGCTCAGCGATGAGGGTCTTGACCAGGCGGCGGAAGACCCCAGGCTCGACCGCATGCTCCCGGCAGAGGGCGTCGAGGGGTGGAAGGCATATGAACTCGATATCGCCTCAGGGGACCCACAGCGCATACGCCAGCACACTAAGGATGCATCGCTCGGGTTCTACATCCCGGGGAGTGCCGTAAAGGGCGCACTGCGCACCGCTTTCACCTGGTACGCACATCATGGAGCGCTGACGTTGGGCGGGCTTGGTGAACGGAACAACCCGGGAAAGGCGGGTGATTCTGTCGAGGCGGCACTGCTGGACCACGACCCCCGTAATCTCCAACGCGACCTCCTGCGAGCGCTTCGAGTGACCGACGCCTATCCACAGGGTGAAGTGAGGGCACGGGCCGTGGCGGTGGACGTTTTCTCACTGCATGGCCAACCGCCTTCGCTGCGCCCGAAGGGCCAGCCAACGTACGTCGAGGCCATCCCGCGGGGCGTTGTTCTCGAAGCCACGTTGACGCTCGACAGGTACGTTCTCAGGCCCGAGAGGCGGGTGCGCGGTCTCCATCACTCTCGAAAGCGGCACTTCTTCGACCAGATGGTGGACCGCTGCCGCGAGTTCATCGGCGTGTTGATCAATCTCGACCTCGACTTCTACGGCGATTGCGGTATCTGGAAGCTCCAGGCGTTCTACGAGACCCTGGTGAAACGGCAGGCTTCGCTCCAGCCCGGCGAGTTCCTGATGCCTATCGGCTGGGGCACCGGTATGTTGAGCAAGACCATAGCCACCAAACTGACATCCGGTGAGCTGAGCACGATAGCCGAGACGTATGACCTGGAGCGGTGGCAGAGCCCCGTCTTTCCCGGTATCTTCCCCAAGACAAGGCGACTTGTCGGTGATACCCTTGCCAGGGAGTCGCTAGGGTGGGTCAAGATGCGAATGGAAGGCCTCGGCGTCGGTTGAGAGGTGACCGGTGGGCTATGCCACATTCGCCATGGCGCATGTGAAGGCGGCTTCGTCCCGCCTCCCGACAGGCGGCGGATGGTGGCGATACAGGCACGCCGGCGCGCCGAGCGCGTGCGGACAACCCGCGGGTCGTTGATACTGTTCGGTGACGAGCGCACATGTTATTGAGCGCAGTTCTGGCCTTGCGCCCCACCCAGCCAGGATCGCAGCGTGCCTTCCTAGGAAAGGCGGCTCACGCCTTTTTCCTGAGATTGGTCTCCGAAGCGGATGCCGAACTGGCCACCGCTCTCCACGACCAGAGTGAAAACAGACCCTTCACTGTTTCGACGCCCATGACACTGCGCATGGGAAGGGCGACAGGTGCTCCAGTTGCAGGCTACGACCAGGTTCTGCGCATCACGAGCTATGCCCCCGATCTCTCGCGTCTCCTTGTTCAGCGAGCGCTGCCCCGCCTGCCACAACGGATTGCACTGGGCGACGACGTCTTCTCCGTTCGCGGCGTGTTTGTCGACAGATGCAAAGTAATGGTATTGCAGGTGGGGCAAATCCGCAGGGATATTTCATACAATGGTGATACTTTAAATACCGCTGCACGAATCGAGTCGATGTGTAATGAATACCGG
>JAXHUA010000083.1:0-34771 GCA_034189695.1 Chloroflexota bacterium
CTCATAACCTTGGTGCGGTCTTTCAGAGACCCGTGAAAGCGCTCTATCCGATTCGTGGACTGCTCAGGCAAAGCCCTGAATGGCTTGCTGCGTAATGTGCCTCGTGTCTCTCCCAAAGGCGAGTTCTATGCCATCCAAGTACGCCAGGAGCCCATCAGTCAGCACGACGTTCGGTGTTTTGCCTGCCCGTGCTGCTGCGGCTTCCATGAGCGTCTGTGCATCCTTGGCTGTCCGCGTCCGTGAGACGTGCGAAGCAAGCAAGTACCTCGTATCGGAATCAATGATGTCCCAGAACCATAGCCAGCCCCCGTCTATGCGCAAGGCTGTTTCGTCCGCCACCCATACGTCACCCACCTTCGGCGTGTAGCCCTTGGCTTCAGCCAAAGCCTTCTTGGTGAACCTAACCACCCACCTGTAGACTGTGGAATCAGACGGGTGAATTCCATATATCTCTGCTAGAGACTCACGTATGTTGTTTAGGCTCTGACCCCTGTAGTACATACCGACGGCCGCTCCCACCTGCTCTACCGGCGTCTGCATATCGGGTAGGGCATCATTGTCGGCGAATTTCCTGTGGCAGTCGTTGCAGAAGAAGCGCTGGGTTCCCCTGAAGCTGCCATACCTGATGACGTTTCTAGAGCCGCAGTATTTGCAGGCAACCTCGAAGTATGGGGCTTTCACTGGCAGGTTGGTAGACGTCACCACCTAACTCCTTCTCGTCTTAGGCACTCTTTGCCTGGGCGTCGTGGTGGTGTGCCCGCACCTCATACATCTCCACCGCTGTCGCCCCCTGTAGGTGCCGAACCTAATCAACTCTCTACTGTAGCATTGCGGACAGACAGGCAAGTTGCACCCCCGTGTATTGGTTTATGACTGGCGTCAGGTACGATGCGTAGTGGTTTACCCCTTGACAAGAGCCACAAAGTATGATAGCGTCTCAGAAGAGGGGTGGGAAGGGGGAGCGACTTCTTGGTGAGAGCACTCCCCCCACTCTCAACGGCGCTGTACTGTAATCGGTAAACAGGCGGCACTTGGAATGCCGTGGGTACGTTTACCCTTGGGGGTTCGATTCCCCCCAGCGCCATACTAGGCTGTATGTGAATATTATAGCACATCACTGCTAATTCCTTCTAGAAAGGAGGTATGCCCTATGGCTGAACCACGAAACTGCTACAAGTACTACTTCAAAGTCGGGAACAGAGTTGTTCACGGCGGCATCACTATAGACTTGGATAGGCGTGGAAGAGAGCATAAGCAACGCTGGCCCAGCGGCCATATCGTGAAGGTCGGCAGGGCTACAACCAAAGATGCTGCCCGGCAATGGGAATGCGACCATGGCTTTTAGCCTCCGTCTCCATCTGCTACTCTGAACGACGTCCCATCGAACTCGCCTGATTCTCTCGTGAAGTAGTACTGGCGGTCGTCAACAGACAGCACTGAATACTGCGGTGACGTTGTGACAGCTATGCGGTGTCCTGTGAAGCTGTCGTCGTACTCAAATGGCTTGATTATGGCCAAATCAGGGCTATCCTCTCTGCACGTCACTATTGTCTCCTTTCGGTTCCAAGCACAACAGTCTTAAACATGGTTTCTTGCTCGCTCGCGATTGACATAGGCATTCGGATATGATAGTCTCTCAAAACCATAACCCCACTGGAAGACAGAGCACTTTCATTATCATGAAAGCGAGGTGTGACCATGAACACCCTGTTGTCAGCCATAGTGACTATCGCCGTTGCAGTCGTTCTAGCTATCGTGTTTGTCTTTTTCATATTCTCACTAGTGCTGGAACTCTGGTGAGTTCCGACTCATTCTTCTCGCCAAACCGTATGCACCTCCCAAAACACACACGAGACCAATAGCTGCCAGAATAAACGGGACAGCTGCATTCGTGTGTATTGTATGCCCTACAACGGCAAGTATGCCGTCACAGGATTCGTACAGTACTGCCGCCCCAGCAGCCGTTACGAAGGAAAAGACAAACAATCTCATATTTACCTCCTAACCTGCTTCAACATCGGCGTCATCCGTTTCCGTGATTGCCTCGCCTGCTTTCTGTGTCAAGATTCATTCCAACCACGATGGAGCAGTATCAGCTGACGGCGTCTCTTGCATTCCACAATGTGCGATAGTAGAATATTCACTCAGCACTTATGTGAACTTGCTTCGGAGGGACGGGATGGACAAAGGAACCTGGAAGGTCAAGACGGGGCTGGCGCAGATGTTGAAGGGCGGCGTCATCATGGACGTTGTCACGCCAGAGCACGCCAAGATCGCTGAGGACGCCGGTGCGTGTGCCGTTATGGCTTTGGAGAGAGTCCCTGCCGATATACGAGCCGCAGGAGGGGTCGCCCGCATGGCTGACCCCAACGTTATCCTGGCCATCATGGATGCGGTTTCCATCCCAGTGATGGCGAAATGCCGCATCGGCCACTTTGTCGAGGCGCAGGTCCTGGAGTCACTGGGAGTGGACTTCATCGACGAGTCTGAGGTGCTTACCCCGGCGGATGAGAGCCACCACATCTGGAAACATGACTTCAAGGCCCCGTTCGTCTGCGGTTGCCGTGACCTGGGTGAGGCCCTCAGACGGGTCGCCGAGGGGGCGGCGATGATACGGACCAAGGGAGAGGCGGGTACCGGCAACATCATCGAGGCAGTGAGGCACATGAGGGCGGTGATGGATGAGATTCGAAAGATCGCCAACATGGGCACCGACGAACTCATGGCCGAGGCCAAGTCGCTGGGCGCGCCGCTGGAGTTGGTGTTGGAGGTACACAACACGGGAAGACTGCCCGTGGTCAATTTCGCCGCCGGCGGCGTTGCGACACCGGCGGACGCCGCGCTTATGATGCAGCTCGGCGCCGAGGGGGTCTTTGTGGGCTCAGGGATATTCAAGTCCAGCGACCCTGACCCCAGGGCCAGAGCCATTGTCAAAGCCACCACTCACTACAATGATCCGGCAATCATTGCCGAGGTATCCAAGGGACTCGGCTTGCCGATGCCTGGCCTGGACATCAAGACCATTCCCGCCGAAGAGCTTCTTGCCTCGCGAGGCTGGTAGCATGAACAGAGTCGGCGTCCTCGCGCTTCAGGGTGCCTTCGTGGAGCACATGAACTCGCTTCGCAGCCTGGGAATAGAGGCCTGTCTTGTCCGCGTGGCCCAGCAACTCGAAGCTCTGGATGCCCTGGTCATCCCGGGCGGCGAGACCACCACCATGAGCAGACTCATGAATGAGTACCGCTTCACGGCTCCGCTGAAGGCGCTCGCCCAGGATGGATTCCCGATGATGGGCACCTGCGCCGGCATGGTGCTTCTCGGGAAGAACGGCGTGCATAAGAATGTGACTTCCCTCGGGGCAATGGACATCCACGTCAGGCGCAACGCCTTCGGTCGACAGGTCGACAGCTTCGAGACCGATCTCGATATCCCGGCGATCGGCGAGCCGCCGTTCCATGCTGTCTTCATCCGCGCACCGCTTATCGCGGAGGTCGGAGACGGCGTGGAGGTGTTAGCGAGTCTGCCAAACGGAACCGGTGTCGCCGCGAGGCAGGGGAAGATGGTCGCGTTGGCCTTCCACCCCGAACTGACCGGTGACCTCAGGCTCCATGCATACTTCTTGAGCATCGCTCGTGGTCAGAGGTGAGTGCTGGGCAATGATTCGAACCCTCTATCCGGTTGATTTGCCATCGATTCTCTTCTCATCGGGTAGAATACCATCTAACCAGGCCATTGCCTGCGACAACCTCAACAATACCAGCCCGGTATCGCCGGAGGCGTTCATGGAGCACTGGCTCCCCGTCCGGTTGAGGCGCCACACCTGGATCTCCTACCGAGGTGGCCGCGTGGTTGGGCTGGTGTCCATCAAGTTCTGTGCCACTTCCTCGGCATGGCATGTCGATTGCCTGCGGGCCGACGCTGACAGGTGTATCCCGCTCCTCGATGCAGTGAGCAGTGCAGCCGCGAGACAGAGGGTACGGAGGGTATTCCTGCGTCTCCCGTCGGACAGTCCCCTTGCGGCCGAGGCCAGGCGTTCTGGCTTCACGACATACAGAACCGACGACCTCTATCGGTACGACGGAGAGGGAGTCTGGCCAGCAGGCACCATCCCACCGTCTTACAGTATCACCAGTCTGTCAAAGGACGACCGCTACTTGCTCTTCCGGTTGTATACAGCGGCCGTTCCGGCCCTCATCCGCGCCGCCGAAGGCATGACGCTGACGGAGTGGCAGGATACAAGGGAGCCGACGTCCTTGCTTCGGCAGCATCGTGAGTTCGTTGTGAGAAGAGATGATCGGGCGGTAGGATGGTTGCGCGTCGACTCGGCTGGTCGAGCTGGCTGCTTCAGTCTGATGTTCGGCCAACTGGATGACGACGTCATCGAATGGCTCGTGAGCTTCAGCCTCAAATGCCTCGAGGGGAGATCGCCAGTATACTGCATCGCCTTCCCGTTCCAAGCGACGCTGGCGCCACTCCTGGAGCGACTTGGTTTCGAGCAGGCGGCGGAGTGCTGCACCCTGCTGAAGGAAATCTCAATCAAGGTGAGTGAGCCGAGTTTCATGCCCATGCGGGCCTAGAGGAGGGATATGTTCGAGAGGACGTGCGACCTGGAGGCGCTACTGGACAGGCTTCCCCCGCATATCGCCGGACCCCTTCGTGACCGGAGAGTGCGCAGCGGGCTCCTGGAGGTGGTCATGGACCTGGGCCGGCCTCCTGAGGCGCGCTATCCCGAGGAGGACGTGATCCTGAGCGATAAGGAGGTTGGGGAAGAGGATATCGAGTACGTTGTATCGCGAATATCTCCCTTCAGCGGAGACAACCGCGCTGGAATCGAGCGTACTCTCCATCGAATCTCAGCCATCAGAAACCGAAAGGGGCGTGTCATAGGCCTGACCTGCCGCGTCGGGCGGGCGGTGTTCGGAACGATCACCATCATCCGAGACCTAGTCGAGTCCGGCAGAAGCATCCTCCTGCTGGGCAGGCCCGGCGTCGGCAAGACCACCATGCTGCGTGAAGTGGCCCGCGTTCTCGCCGATGATTTCAAGAAGCGGGTGGTGATCGTTGATACGTCGAATGAGATCGCCGGTGACGGCGACATACCCCATCCAGCCATAGGGCATGCCCGCAGAATGCAGGTCACTACGCCGCAACTCCAGCACGCCGTGATGATCGAGGCTGTGGAGAACCACATGCCCGAGGTCATTGTCATTGATGAGATCGGCACCGAGCTTGAGGCCCTGGCAGCCCGTACCATCGCCGAGCGTGGCGTGCAGCTCGTCGCCACGGCTCACGGGAACACGTTGGAGAACCTCATCATGAACCCCACGCTGGCTGACCTCATCGGAGGCATCCAGTCGGTCACATTGAGCGACGAGGAGGCCAAGAGGCGGGGCACCCAGAAATCTATCCTGGAGCGAAAGGCACCGCCAACCTTTGACATCGTTGTCGAGATCCAGGACTGGTACCACGTGGCGGTCCACTCCGACGTATCCACCGTCGTCGATGCCATGCTGAGGGGGCGTGCCGTCTCGCCTGAGGTGCGCTGGCTGGACGAGACCGCGGAAGTCAGAAGACAGCAGGTCACATCTCCAGTCGAGGCGAGGGCAGAGCGGGTGCCGTCGGACACCACGCGGAAGATCTTCCCATTCGGCATCAACAGGGACCGCCTGGAGCAGGCGGTGAAGTCAATGAGCGTGCCGGCGAAGGTGGTAACCCACCTGACCGACGCTGACCTCCTCATGACCTCGAAGAGCTACTACCGGCGCAAACCGCAGCCCATCCGCGACGCAGAGGACGCCGGCATACCCATCTACGTGTTGAGAACGAACAAGATGTCACAGATAGAGCGATGCCTGGCCAGCGTCTTTGACGTCGAAGCCCCCCACGACAATGTCAACCTGGCCCTGACCGAGGCCGAGCAGGCCATCGCCCAGGTGCGGCAGGGCAGAAGCTCGGTAGACCTCACCCCCCAGAACGCCTACATAAGGATGCTTCAGCACCAGCTGGCCGAACGATACAGTCTCTCGTCCCACAGCATCGGGCGTGAGCCACGCAGAAGGGTCCGCATCTTCCGGGGCTGGGCATAGGCCAGGGGCTACCAGCTATCCGCCTGAGCCGTCCCCGGCGACAAGAGCCGCCCCCAAGGCCCCCATAATCTGCGGCTCTGGAGCGACGCAAACCGTCAGGCCGAGTCGAGTCTCGATCTCTCGGCTAACCGCCCTGTTCATAGCAACACCCCCGGTGACCACAGCTTCCTGCTGCATGGGCACCCGGCCCTGCAGGTCCGGAACTCGATCCGCCAGCGCCCGATGCAGGCCAGCCAGCAAAAAGGGAACGAACTTCGAAGTCGCCGACCCCACCTCAACTCTGGCCGCGGTCACCGCCTCATACCCTGCGTATCATGGTGGCAGTGGGCTGAGGATAGTCAACCGGACAAGTGACAGCCGGAGTCAGGCACACTGTTTCCCTAGTGCAAGGTCGAATGCTACAATGTGACATTGGCAACGCACCAACAAGGCTTGGGCTGGAGCGAGGGATGCCGGTTCTCAGGACAAACAGCGTTGATACGTATTACGAGGTCCACGGTGAAGGCACACCGCTGGTACTGATCCACGGCATCGGGGCATGTCAGCGGCTCTGGAGACTGCAAATTGAACCGTTCTCCAAGCACATGAAGGTTGTCGCCTACGACGTGAGGGGGCACGGCAAGTCAAGCGGGTCAGATGAAAGGTACTCCATCAAGCTGTTCGCCAGCGATTTGAAGGCCCTGCTTGACCAACTGGACATCAAGAAAGCCCACCTGTGCGGATTGTCAATGGGCGGGCTCATAGCCCAGCAGTTTGCACTCGACCATCCGCAAGCGGTGGACAGACTCATCCTGGCGGGCACGTTCTGTCACCTCGGCCTCACGGGCAACTTGATGATCGGGTTCTACAAGACGTTGAATCGGCTTGTGCTGTACTTCATCGGAATGGACAGATACGCCGAGATGGGGGCCAAGGGCCTGTTCAGGAAGAAGGAGCAAGAAGAGCTGCGGCGGTTCTACCTTGAGGAAGTCGCCAGCATTTCGAAGAAGGAGTTTCTCAAGGCAATCGACGCAACATACGCCTTCGATTCTCTCTGCATGCTCCGGCACATAGAATCACCTACGCTCATTCTCAATGCCGAGGGCGAGAAGCGCGAGCGGCAGCAGACCGAACTAATGTGCAGGGAGATCAAGGACTGCAAGAAGGAGGTCATCACCGATGCGTTCCACGCCTCCAACCTGGAGAAGCCAGAGGAGTTCAACAGGCTGGTTCTGGACTTCCTGTCCTAGCTCAGAGACATGCTTTGTCGGGAGAAGCCCGAACAAGGGCCTCGCGGCTCCCTGGGACTGCAATCACTCTGCGCTACGGCCGACGCAAGGCAGTGTAGTATCTTGAAGCGAGCATGTGATGTCTTTGTTTGTCACGTTTGAGGGAGGAGAGGGCTCAGGCAAGAGCACGCAGGCAAGGGCCCTTTACCGGCGCCTTTCGCGTCGTGGCGTACCCGCAGTCCTCACCCACGAACCCGGAGGCACTCCGCTGGGCAGGAACCTGCGCCGCTGGCTGAAGAACAAGGAGCACATCGACCCTGTCACTGAACTCCTGCTGTTCAACGCGTCGCGCGCACACCTCGTGTCCAGAGTGGTCCGCCCCGCCCTCGACAACGGCATGATCGTCATCTGCGACCGGTTCTTCCACTCGACGGTAGCCTACCAGGGGTACGGGCGCGGGCTCGACCTCGACCTGGTCGAGCGAGTGAACCATGTCGGCACGCAGGGACTGAGACCTGACCTCACTGTCTTTCTCGACATCGCCGTGCAGCATGGCCTGGCCCGAAAAGGTCCCCCGGACCGTTTCGAGCGTGAGGGAAACGCATTCCACCAGCGTGTAAGGGACGGCTACCTCAGAATGGCGAGTGCCGACCCCGAGCGCTGGCTGATCGTCGACGGCTCACTGCCCAGGAGGCAGATCGCGCGTCTGGTGTGGGATAGAGTAGAGCCGCTGCTGGACCCCAGTTGACCTGTACTCCACGTAGCGCCGACGCCCCCCGCTGAGCAGACACGGCAGACCCTGAGCCTCAAGACAGAACTGCACCAGCCTCTCAACTCCACCATCAGGGGTGCAGGACTAGCCGGTCGACTGCGGCATCCTCCACCTGGTCCCGAGTCCACAGCATAGTGTAGTACTCGATATTGCGCCAGGAGTCGATCATGTCGTCGTAGTGCCCGCTATAGGGGTGACTGCTCTGGCCCGTCGTATGCACAGTGACACTCTGCGTCAGGTCGCTCAGGTCAACGATCATCCGCATCGACGGCAAGCCCTGCACTGCGAAGCCATCCGCCGTCGTGTACCACACGGTGTTGTTCACTGCCGACGTGCCGCCGTTCACCGCGAAGGGCCCCCGGTTGACCATGTTCTCGATAAGGCCTACGCCGCTCTGTCCCAGCGGATTGCTGACAAAGGTCGCCGTGTGCAGGCTGCCCCACTTCCATTCGCTCCGGTCACTGCCGAACGCAGCGACCATCTTCTCATAGGCTTCCTCGAACGACCGGACCAGGATGTCATCGCGGGTCTCGACCACATCCACTGTCTCTATGTCATCCCACCAGGAGTTGTCCGGCTCCTGCGTCAGCAGGAAGGTAGCCCGCATGTCCCTGCTGTCACCGTACGCCTCAGCCTCGTCGCTGAGCTGGTCCGCGTAGATGTTCGTCACCACGCTGGCCCAGTACTGGGCGTAGAGCGCCGCCTGCGGGCTGTCCGCATGACAGCAGCAGTCCCATTCAGCGAGCCAGTCCCGCGCATCAGCAACTTCGGCATCGTCGAATGACAGGGCGGAGAGGCAGCATACCAGGCCTTCAGCGCTGATAAGCTTGTCGTCGCCCTGGATGTCCTGGAAGCTGGCCACGGTGTGCGGCGCCTCCTGCTGAAGCAACTCGACAATCCGCTCGGCACGATAGCCGCAGTTCCACTCCTGGCTGATAATGCAGTTCAGCCCCTCACCCAGTTCCTGTTCCAGCTGGTCGTAGTACTCCGGCGGGACAACAGCCTGGTTGGCCGTCGCGATGTAGTCACGTTCCGGGTTGAGGATGCGAGGCAGGCTGTCGTACGGAATGAAGCCCTGCCACTCATACTCGTCGGTCCAGCCGGGGACCGGCACCAGCCCGCTGTGGCCGGCGGCGCGGATGGGAATCCGGCCCGGCGTCTGATAGCCTATGTTGCCATCCACGTCTGCATACACGAAGTTCTGCGATGGAACGTCCCAGTACTCCAGTGCCTCACGGAATTCGCCCCAGTCCGTTGCCAGGTTGAGATCGACAATGCCTCGACAGAGCGTACCCGGGTCAAGCGCCGTCCAGCGGACCGCCAGCGGGTCTTCGTTGTTGAAGCCCAGGACCTCTCCAGTGTCCTCATCTATCTGATTGTCATTGATGATCGGGCCGAGATGCGTCTCACGAACCTGAATTCTGACCGGCTCTTCGCCGTCTCCGAAGCGGATGGTCTCATCATGCAGGGTCATATCCCTCCACTGGCCGTTCCACTCGTACTGCAGGGGGTTGTCTGGATTGACGCGTATCTCATACAGGTCGATAACATCAGGGCCAACGTTGGTGACCCCCCAGGCAATCGAGTCGTTGTGGCCGATGATGACCGCGGGCGCAGCCGAAAAGGCGAATCCCACCACATCGAGCGTCGGCTCGTCGCTCCCCGCCGGGGGATTGCAGTGCAGGCCGACCTGATACCAGATGGACGGCATCTGGATTCCGAGGTGGGGATCGTTGGCGAGAAGCGGCATGCCACTCTCCGTCATGCTGCCGCCCACCACCCAGTTGTTGCTGCCAATGCCGGAGCCATGGCCGAACACCAGGCTCACATCAGGCAATCCACCTTCAGCGACCACCACGTCCACGTCAGTCCATCGGTCGCTGACAGCGGCACCCGCGCCCCAAAGAGAGCCAGTGATGGGCAGGTCCTCCGGTTGGAGGATGGTGGGTTTCTCGCCGTAGGGCCAGGAGGGTGTCATCCACTGGTCGGTCATCTGCTGGCCGAGTACCTGGTACAGACTGGCGCGGGTCACCTCCCGGCTCACGCCCGGGCCAAGGTCCCACGCCATGATTTTGGCGAAAGCCAGTGTATCGGCAGGCGTCCACGGCTCGACATCGATGTCAACGCCGACGAGCCTCAACACGCTGTACTCCAGAGCCAGGTCGCCGGGTTTCCGGTTGGCGATGTACGCGTTCACCCCATCAGCGAAGGCCTGAAGCGATGCCATGGTATCCTCGTCGTAGGCCTGCTCCTCCTCTTCAGCCACGCGATGCCACCCGAGCGTGCGTATGAAGATGTCAGTAGCGAGCAGACCTTCGCTCTTGCCCGTGAGCTCTTCGATCGCACCGCGCGCCGTGTGCCTGAAGAACTCCATCTGCCACCAGCGGTCTTGCGCCTGGGTATAGCCCTGGGCGAACAACAAGTCATGCATGTTGGCAGCATATATGTGTGGGATACCCCACTCGTCCCGCAGGACCTCGACTTCATCCTCAAGCCCGGCGACAGTGATGGAGCCTGAGTGTCGCGGCAACGGCCCTCTGGTGAGATCATAGAAGAACGCATAGCCAAGGCCGGCAACTACAGCGACTACGACCACGAGTACGACCAGAACGACCCAAACGACTTTCATCTAGCCTGCCCCTTTCCTCTGCTATCACACCTATGTTGCACCGCTGTCGTACGCCGGTGGGGTCTGCCCGGCCGCGAAGCGGCCTACCCCGTCCGCCGAACTCGCCTCACGAATGAGCCACCAATGTAGCACAGCCCTGGAAAGGTGTCCAGCGCGAGCAGCCACGGGGAGGTCTTGTCGCTCACGGGCGACCAGGCTCCAATCAGGTTCCGCTCTGTCAGGCGGGCCGCGCGGTGGCGCTGCGCCGGCGCTTGCGAGCCCGGCGTCCCAGGTCGTGCCATAATCTGAAGGACATCGAACCCTGCCGAACCGAATCCGTAGCGCCGGCGCTTCACAGAGGACCGATTCTCAACAACGCGCCCGGCCGACAGGACCAGCCGGGAAGGAGAGCGCATGATGAACAGGAACCCGCTCCACACCGACGGACGATGGTTTAAGGACGAAGAAGGGCGAGTCGTCATACTGCGGGGCGTCAATGTGGCCGGGAACAGCAAAGTGCCGCCGTTCGTGCCGTTCCGCCACGGATCGTTTTTCGACCCCCTGGCCAGATGGGGCATGAACGTGATCCGCCTCGTTCTCGTGTGGGAAGCCATTGAGCCTCAGCCGGGCCAGTACAACAACGGCTACATCGATGCAGTAGAGAGCCTGGTTACCGCAGCGGGAGAGCGCGGCGTATACGTAATCCTCGACATGCACCAGGACATGTTCTCACGCTACCTCGACGGCGGGTGCGGCGACGGCTGCCCGTCCTGGGCAATCGACCCCTCCATCCCACAGGACACGCCGGTCAACGACCATACGTGCATTGGTTGGTACATGGGCATAAGTGATGATAGGGTGCTGCGCGCCTTTGATTCCTTCTTTCGCAACGTCAACGGGGTCCAGAGCCGCTACGTCGCCATGTGGGCCCACATGGCCAAACGCTTCAGCGCCCATCCGGCGGTGATTGGGTACGACATCATCAAAGAGCCCATTGGCGATGAGGTATCCCAGATTGCGCCGTTTTACGAGGAAGTCGGGGCCACCATCCGTCAGGCGGACCCCGACTGCATCCTCTTCATAGAATCGGACATAGTCGCCACCATCAGCGCGGGCCAGTCGCAACTGCCACGGCTGTCGCTGGGCAACTTCGCCTACGCCCCCCATTTCTACAGCCCTTCCATGACTGTTCTCGACACGTTCGTGCCGGCCGAAGCCGAGACGGCATTCGCGGCATTCGACGCCAAGGCGAACGATCTCGGCGGGATCCCACTCTTGCTGGGAGAATTCGGCGCGCCGCCGTTCAAGGCCTGCGTCAGCGAGTACATGGCCGACCTCTACCGCAGAATAGACGAGCGTTTCTGGTCAGGCACGCAGTGGAACTACACCCCGGAGTGGGACCCTGTCGACTTCGACAGGTGGAACAAAGAGGACTTCTCCATCGTCGACGACAAGGGCAGCCCGCGCCGCAATTTCGCCGTCAGGGCCTGCGCCCAGCGTGTCGCCGGAACGCCCCGAAAGCTGGAGGTGAGCAGCGAGCGGGTCTACTTCGAGTGGGATAATGACCCACGGGTCGCCGCTGCCACCATACTCTACGTACCGGTCGACATCGTCTTTCAGGGAAGCGCGTACGACATAGTGGGAGGGCCTTCCGTGCGGTGCGAGGTGGACCGGCAGAATCGACTGCTCACCTGCACCACATCGGGTAGCGGCATCCGAACGGTGGAGGTCAAAGCGACATAGAGAACGTCGTTCTCCGCCCATCAAGCGGAGCGGAATCTGCAAACCGGATGAAAAAGGGGCTTGAAACAGGGGAAAAGATGATGTTATAATGCCGCCGAGGATACAAGCCGTCGTCTGAACCTTTAAATCCAGTCCTGCGAGGCTGGCAAGGGTGCACGGTCAAAACAACCCATATCGTAGCAATTGCTGAGTCCCCTTGCCAGCTCCAAGGCAAGGGGGCTTTTCTATGACAGAGAAAACCGTCCTGACCGAGGAAGACATCCGGCGCATCCTGACGCGCATTGCACATGAGATAGTTGAGCGCAACTACCGGTGCGATGGGATGGTGTTTGTCGGTCTGCATACGCGCGGTGCCCCGCTGGCGCGGCGGATCGCCGCGAACATAAACGGACTCGAAAGACTCGACATCCCCATCGGCGCTCTGGACATCAGTCTCCATCGTGACGATCTGTCCGACCTGGAGGCGCAGCCAAAGGGCCCGCCAAGCAACATACCAACCGACATCTCGGGCAAATGCGTCATACTGGTGGATGATGTCCTCTACACCGGCCGCAGCGTTCGTGCCGCTATGGACGCCATCATCGACTTCGGCCGACCGAGGTCCATCCAGTTGGCGGTGCTTATTGACCGCGGCCATCGGGAACTCCCGATCCGCGCCGACTATGTTGGCAAGAACATGCCCACCTCACACGACGAGAAAGTGGAGGTCCGGCTCCGAGAGATCGATGGCAAGGACGAGGTAGCCATCGTGAAACCAATGCGTGAGCGACAGCCGGTCTAGAGACAGGTTGCGCTCGAAGGGGCAGTAAATCGTGAGATTCGCTGGTAGAGATCTGGTCTCCATAACCGATTTCACCAATGGAGAGATCGAGGCCGTCCTGGATCTGGCACAGGAGATGGACAGTGCGCTCAGCAAGGGCCGCCAGCTTGACCTGTGCAGAGGAAAGGACATGGCCACCCTTTTCTACGAGCCCAGCACACGCACCCGCGGCTCCTTCGAAAGGGCAATGCACAAGCTGGGCGGCACGGTGATCAGTTTTGCCGAGGCCCGGGCCATGTCGTCAGCGGCAAAGGGAGAGACCATTGCCGATACTATCCGAGTGTTGAGGAGCTATGCCGATGTCATCGTTATCAGACACCCGTGGGAGGGTGCAGCCCGGGTTGCGGCAGACTACGCGGGAGTGCCAGTGATCAATGCTGGCGACGGCAGTCACGAGCATCCGACGCAAACGCTCTGCGACCTGTACACGCTCAGGAAGGAGAAGGGCAAACTCAAGGGCCTGACCGTCCTTCTGTGGGGCGACCTGAAGTACGGGCGTACAGTCCACTCCCTCATATACGCCCTGGCCCGGCTGGGAGCCGAGGTGCTCTGTGCCCCACTTCCAGGTCTCGACGTGCCTTCTTCCGTCCTGCGCCGAATTGGCGCGGAGTACGACTACGTGCCAACACGGGTTGCACCGGAGGACCCCAACTCGTTCGTGGGAGAGGTGGACGTATTCTACGTGGCCCCCTTCAGGCCGTACAACCTGGCCCTGTGGTCAGACATCGATACAAGTCCCTGCCCGGAGATCAACATCCGGGAGGCTCTGCACAGAGCCGACGCCATATATGTCACCAGAGTCCAGGCCGAGAGGCAAGGCGAATCCGCCGCCAGCGAATCGGAGTCGGACTACCCGGTGGTGAACGGCAAGCTGCTCAGCCATCTGAAGAAGAAGACGCTGGTGATGCACCCCCTTCCTCGTGTGAACGAGCTTGCCTATGAACTCGACGACTATCCCACGAGCGTGTACTTCCAGCAAGCGGCGTACGGCGTACCCATCAGGATGGCGTTGACCGCCCTGCTGCTCGGAGCGAGCAGCGTCGACCTGGGGGACACGGGCGGGTCAACCAACGAAGCGTTCTACGAGCAGTGCAGCGGAATCGTCGGCGTCACATGCCCCAATCCCAACTGTGTGTCAAACCACGAATCGCGGTACGTCGTGCCGAGACTGAGGATGTTGAAGCGGCATGCTGGTGAGCCCCTTACGCTGAGATGCGCCTACTGCGACCACGAAACGCATCCCACCCACATTGCCAGCTCAGAATGGCATCAGGGAATCCTGAAGTACAAGAGGTACTACGATTCGGATAGCTACATGCTCGACCGCATCAAGCCTGAGAACCTGATCATCTTCGATTCAGAGAAGGAAGCGCAGGCGCACGGGTTCATGCCTGGAAAGCGGACGGCGAAGCTGCATTCGGACGGTGGTGCGAGATGACGCAACTCCTCATCTCAGGAGGTCACATCATTGACCCGGGACAGGGTATCGACGAGGTCGGCAGCATTCTCATCACCGGCGATAGAATCACCCGCGTTGGCGGAGAATGCTCCTCTGAGGGCGTGGGACGCGTGCTCCATGCCGAAGGCCTGATGGTGTGTCCTGGTCTCATCGACCTGCACTGCCACCTCAGAGAGCCGGGATCCGAGGACAAGGAGACCATCGCCACAGGAACCCGCGCGGCAGCGAGGGGAGGCTTCACCACCATCTGCTGTATGCCCAACACCGAGCCTCCCATCGATTCGAGAGCAATGGTCGAGTTCGTCTTGAAGAAGGCCGCCGACGAAGGAGTGGTCCGGGTCCTGCCAATCGGGTGCATCAGCAAAGGAAGGGCTGGCGAGGAACTGGTCGACGTGGCCGAGATGGCTGAGGCCGGCGCAGTCGCCCTGAGCGACGACGGCAGTCCGGTGAGTGACGCCCGGCTCATGAGCCAGGCGCTGGAGCGCAGCCGCCTCTCAAACCTCCTCGTTATCGACCATTGCGAAGACAGGGCGCTCACCAGAAACGGTGTCATGAACAAGGGCGTTCTCTCGGTCCAGCTACGCCTCGAAGGAACACCGTCCGCGGCCGAGGAGATCGTGGTGGCGAGAGACATCGACCTGTTGCAGTCTGTCAGGGGCAGGGTGCACATAGCCCACGTGAGCACCGCCGGCGCGGTCGACCTGGTGAGGTGCGCCAAGCAGAGGGGCATCGCCGTAACCGCCGAGGCGACGCCACACCACCTGACCATGACCGAACAGCGCGTTGTCGGTTACAACACCAACGCCAAGGTCAACCCACCCCTGCGGACCGCCGAGGATGTCGCCGCTCTCATCCTGGGCATCAATGAAGGCGTGATTGACATCATCGCCACTGACCACGCCCCTCATACCCGGGCGGACAAGGCATGCGACTTCAATAGCGCCGCTTTTGGCATAAGCGGCCTGGAAACAGCGCTGGCAAGCGTTCTGTCGCTGGTGCACAGCGGCCTGACGCCGATGGCCACGATGATATCAAGGCTCACCACCGGTCCGGCCCGGCTCCTTGACCGGAGCGACATCGGCACCCTCACGCCGGGCGCCTGGGCCGACGTAACCGTATTTGACCCGCAGGCGGAATGGGTTGTCGAGCCGTCAGCCTTCGCCTCGAAGGGCAAGAACACGCCGCTCGCAGGTCAGACCCTGAAGGGCAAGGTAATGGCCACCGTTTGCAGCGGTCAGGTTGTCTACGTGGACGAGAGAATGCGAATCGAAACCGCTGGCGCTGGGGCGCCTGGGGGATGATGGGGCCCCGTTGCGGTGGAACGCTCCAGGGCCAGTCGGACCATATGGCGGTTCTGGACTCAGTGATGGAGGAGCAGTCAGAGTAAGTGAGAATCTGGATGTACGTGCCGACGCGAGGGAAGGAGGCTTGGTTTGGCCGCGAAGGGCGATAGGGTAGCACTCGTACTTGAGGACGGTTCCGTATACCAGGGCTATGCGTTCGGGGCCGACCAGCCGGCGCATGGAGAGGTGGTATTCAACACCAGCATGACCGGATACCGGGAGATACTCACGGACCCGTCGTACGCCGGCCAGATCGTGGTGCCCACCTACCCTCTCCTGGGCAACTACGGCATCAACGAGGACGATGCCCAGTCCGAGCGTATCCAGGTAGCCGCCTTCGTGGTACGCGAGCAGTGCGACCTTCCCAGCCACTGGGACTGTGCCCAGACCCTCGACGAGTACCTGCGCTCAAGCGGTGTTCCCGGCGTGGTCGGCATCGACACAAGGGCTATAACACGCCGTCTCCGTACGGCGGGTGTGATGATGGGCATGATCACCACGGACTCGCGCGAGGACGCCCTGGAACAACTGTCCGCACTGCCCTGCTATGACGGCATCGACTTCGTGCAGCGGGTTACGACGAAGGGAATCTATCACTGGAACGCCCCAGAAGGAAGTCAGGACTTGTGCCACGTCGTGGTTGTCGACTGCGGCCTCAAGTACAGCATTCTGCGCCACCTCAACCGGCTTGGCTGCAACTGTACCGTTGTGCCGTCGACCACGCCGGCCGAGGATATCCTGGACCTGAAGCCCGACGGGGTGCTCCTCTCTCCAGGGCCTGGAGACCCCGATCTCCCCTACCTGGAGAGAACGGTGCGTTTGCTCCTGGGCATCAGGCCGATCATGGGCATCTGTCTCGGCCACCAGCTCATTGCACGGGCCTTCGGCGCCAGGACCTTCAAGCTGAAGTTCGGTCACCGCGGTGCCAACCACCCCGTCCGCGACCTGGACACGGGCAAGGTGAACATCACCGCCCAGAACCACGGCTTCGCCGTGGACGCCGATAGTCTGAAGGGCGGCATCGAGGTGAGCCACATCAACCTCAACGACGGTACGGTGGAGGGAATCAGGCACCGCGAGCTGCCACTGCTGTCCATCCAGTACCACTCCGAGGCCTCGCCGGGCCCGAAGGACACCGTGAGCGCCTTCGAACGCTTCGTGCAGATGGTGAGAGACAAATGTTGATTTATCCAAGGGGGTCAGCAAGAGAGCGGATGCTCTCGGCTACCCGGCATGGAGCAGGCCCCCGTGTTGAAAACAAGCCGGCAAAAGCTGGACTGGGTGACTGCGACTGGTCAGGCTACCGATTCTATCTCTTGGAGGAACGCACTTTGGCCGAACGACAGGTAGGGGCAGGAAGACATGCCGGAAGTATCTAAGGTTCTCGTCATCGGTTCAGGGCCAATCGTCATCGGCCAGGCGGCCGAGTTCGACTACGCCGGCACCCAGGCGTGCAAGGCGCTCCGCGAGGAGGGCGTGACGTCGGTGCTGGTGAACTCCAATCCAGCGACGATCATGACCGATGAGGGCATTGCCGACATAGTCTACATCGAGCCGCTCACGGTTGACGTCATCGGCCGCATTGTCGAGCGCGAGCGCCCCGACGGGCTACTCCCCACCCTCGGCGGCCAGACGGGCCTCAATCTCGCCGTCGACCTCGCCAGGGCGGGCATCCTTGACAAGTACAACGTGCGTTCCCTCGGCACGCCTATAGACACCATCCGCAAGGCGGAGGACCGCGAGCTGTTCAAGCAGATGCTCATGGACATAGGCGAACCCGTTCCGCCGAGCACAATAGCCACAAGCATGGAACAGGCGCGCCAGGCGGTCGAAGCCATCGGCCTGCCGGTTGTCATCCGGCCCGCCTACACCCTCGGCGGGACCGGCGGCGGCCATGCCGCCACCATGGAGGAGTTCGAGTACACCGCTGCGATTGGCCTGGCGGTCAGCCCGGCCCACCAGATTCTGGTGGAAAAGAGCGTCGTCGGCTGGAAAGAGATCGAGTACGAGGTGATGCGGGACGGCGTCGACAATTGCATCACCATCTGCAACATGGAGAACATCGACCCCATGGGGGTGCACACCGGCGACAGCATCGTTGTTGCTCCCTCCCAGACGCTGTCGGACAACGAGTACCAGGTGCTGCGCTCGGCGAGCATCAGGATCATCAAAGCGCTTGGCGTTGAGGGGGGATGCAACATCCAGTTCGCTCTGGCCCCCCACCCGATGCTGGCCGACACATGGCCGCCGGGAGGAAGCGGCGACATCTACCAGCACGTGAAGGACGGCTGCCCGCCGTACTACGTCATCGAGGTCAACCCGCGTGTGAGCCGCAGCTCGGCGCTGGCCTCCAAGGCGACCGGCTACCCCATCGCCCGCGTCGCCGCCAAGATAGCGGTGGGCCGCCGCCTCGACCAGATACTCAACCAGGTGACAGGCAAGACCATGGCCGCCTTTGAGCCGGCGCTGGACTACCTCGTTGTCAAGATCCCACGGTGGCCATTCGACAAGTTCGCCCTCGGCGACCGCCACATCGGCACCCAGATGAAGGCCACCGGCGAGGTGATGGCCATTGACCGCACCTTCGAGGCAGCCCTCCAGAAGGCGGTGCGCTCCCTGGAGATCAGCGGCAAGTCACTGCTGTGGGAAGACCCCAACTGGCACGATAGGTTCCAGCTTGACCCTAATGACCTACGCCTGTGGGCCCTCATGGCCTCGCTGCGACGCGGAGTGAGCCCGGAGCAACTGGCGCAGGAGACAGCCATTGACCCATGGTTCCTGTATAAGATGCGCAACATCGTCAGGATGGAAATGCGCCTCCTCGCCGAAACGCTCACCCCGAAGCTGCTTCGCGAGGCCAAACGCCTCGGGTTCGCGGACGAGCAAATCGGTACGCTGGCTGATAGGCTGCCCGAGCAGGTGCGGGACCTGCGCCACCAGTGGGACATTCTCCCCGTATACAAGATGGTGGACACGTGCGCCGCCGAGTTCGCCGCGGAAAGCGCCTACTTCTACAGCACCTACGAGCGCGAGAACGAAGCCGAACCACTGGACGGGAGCAAGGCAGTGGTCATCAGCTCAGGACCGATCCGGATCGGTCAGGGCATCGAGTTCGACTACTGCTGCGTCCACTCGGCGTGGGCGCTCCAGGATGCCGGCCACCGCAGCATCATCGTTAACTCCAACCCGGAAACCGTGTCCACCGATTTCGACACGTCAGACCGACTGTACTTCGAGCCGCTCGACGAAGAGAGCATGCGCGACGTACTTGAGAACGAGGCCAATGCCATCGCAGCCTCGACGCAAGACCCCGGCGGTGCCCCCGGAGGCAATTCCCGTGAGGCCCCGGCGTCGATGGTACAGTTTGGCGGCCAGACAGCCATCAACCTGGCGGAGTCGCTCCACCGCTGCGGCATGCCCATCCTGGGCTCCAGCGCTGAGACCATCGATGAGGCAGAGGACCGCCACCGCTTCGAGGACCTGATGAACTGGCTGGGCATCCCGCAGCCTCCCGGCGGTGCCGCAACGGCCATCGAGGGAGCGCTCAACGTGGCCAAGCTCATCGGCTATCCCGTGCTCGTCCGGCCCAGCTACGTCCTGGGCGGAAGGGCCATGGAGATCGTTCACAACGCCACTGAGCTGATTCACTACATGAATCTCGCCATAGAGCTCGACACCCGGCACCCAGTGCTCATCGACAAGTACCTCGAGGGGAAAGAGGCTGAAGTCGATGCGATTTGCGATGGCGAGCAGGTTCTCATTCCCGGCATCATGGAGCATATTGAGCGGGCTGGAGTCCACAGCGGGGACTCGATGGCTGTCTACCCCGCACAGAGCCTCTCCGCCGAAGAGACGGAGACTATCGTTGAGTATGCGACGCGCATTGGCCTAGAGCTTCAGGTGAAGGGGCTGATGAACATCCAGTTCGTCATCATGCCCGGCGACGGCGGGGCTTCCGTCTACGTGCTGGAGGTCAATCCGCGGGCGAGCAGGACGGTCCCGTTCATCAGCAAGGTGACCGGCGTGCCACTGGTGCGCATCGCGACCAAAGTGATGCTGGGACAGAGCCTCAAGCAGCAGGGCTACCAGGGCGGCCTGTGGAAGACACAGGACCTTGTGGCGATCAAGGCACCTGTGTTCTCCATGTCCAAGCTGAGCGGTGTGGACACGTATCTTGGCCCCGAGATGAAATCGACCGGCGAGGTTATGGGGGTCGACTACACCTTTGGAGCCGCCCTCGCAAAAGCATTGATGGCCGCCGATCTGATGCTTCCGTCGGAGGGCGCCATCCTCCTCAGCGTCGCCGATCATGACAAGCCGCAGTCATTGCCGATCATCCGCAT
This sequence comes from Chloroflexota bacterium, assembly GCA_034189695.1. Classification (GTDB taxonomy): domain Bacteria; phylum Chloroflexota; class Dehalococcoidia; order E44-bin15; family E44-bin15; genus JAXHUA01. The sequence goes on from JAXHUA010000083.1 coordinate 20,381, forward strand.
GCTGTCCTCAATGGGACACAAGCTGTACGCCACGGAAGGCACGGCCGCTATGATCGAGGCGGCCAGAATGCCGGTGACCATGATCAGCCGCAAGCTCAGCGAGGGGCATCCAAACATCGTGGACATCATTCGCGACGGCACAGTCAAAGGCGTGGTCAACACCGTAACCGGCGAGCGCATGCCCATGCGAGACGGTTTCCAGATCCGCCGCATCGCTGCCGAGAAGCGTATCCCCTGCTTTACTTCGATTGACACGGCGAGGGCCGCGGTCGAGGCGCTGCTCAACGGGCAGCAGAGCTTCTCCGTCAAGCCCCTGAGGGACTACCTCACAGAATGAGAGGGTAATCGGTTGAAAGAGAGCCTGGCGACCATCCTCTCCAACACAGAGATTCGCCCCGGAATGCGTCTGCTGTGGGCCGAAGCGCCGGACATCGCATCACGCGCCAGGCCAGGGCAGTTCGTCATGGTGCGCACCAGCGGCGACAACGAGCGATTGCTTCGCCGCCCGCTGGCGGTTCACCGTCTGGCCCCCACATCCTCCCCCACTCGAATCGCTCTGCTGTTCTCCGTTGTGGGTCGCGGCACCGAATGGCTGGCCCGCCGCCAGGAGGGAGAGGAGATCGACCTGCTGGGCCCCCTGGGCAACGGCTTCACGGTGACGTCCCGCAGGCTGCTGCTGGTGGCAGGTGGCATTGGCATTGCTCCGCTTGTGGCCCTGGCCGAGAGCGGGCTCGCCGCCGGAGCTACGATCACATTGGTGATGGGGGCAGCGACAGGAGACATGCTTCTTCCAGTCGATTTGCTCCCCGACGGCATCGAAGTGCTTACCGCCACCGAAGACGGTTCAATCGGGCAGAAGGCGATGGCGAGCGAACTGCTGTCCCAGTGTGATGCTGATGTCGATCAGGTGTTCGCCTGCGGGCCGGTGGCGATGTACCACAGCATGGCCGGCCAGATGTGGCTGAAGAACAAGCCGGTCCAGGTATCCATGGAGGCGAGAATGGGGTGCGGCTTCGGCATATGCCAGGGGTGCGCCATTCAAACGAGACAGGGAATGAGGCTGGTGTGCCAGGATGGACCCGTGTTCGACCTGTGGGACATAGCGTGGGGCGGCAAGAAAGGAGGCCATTGACATGGTGGTCACTAAGAAGATCGGTCTTCGCACCAAGGGGAACTGCGACATCATCGACATCACCGCTCACGTGAGAGAGGGGGTCGCCACCTCCGGAGTGAATTCGGGGACCGTCACCCTTTTCGTCGCCGGCTCCACCGGAGCCTTGACCACCATCGAACACGAGCCGGGGCTTCTCTCCGATTTCGAGGTAATGTGGGACAGGACCGTGCCGAGGGGGATACCGTATGAGCATGACCGCGCCTGGCATGACGGCAACGGTCACTCCCACGTCAGGGCCTCGCTCCTCGGCCCTTCACTGGTAGTCCCCTTCACCGACCAGCACCTTCACCTGGGCACGTGGCAGCAAATCGTGATGGTCGATTTCGACAACAGACCCCGCTCCAGGGAGATCGTCGTCCAGATCATGGGCGAGTAGCCCCGGCCCCCCGCCCCCGCCATCACGGAAGTCGACCGACTCCCTCAATAGACAGGGGTTGCCCATAGCGCGATTGCCGTCTTCCACCCAGCGCCGACAGCCTCCACCGCATGCGAGGTTTCGTCCACCCGCACAGACGGCGCCACGAATGCCTCGCCGGGAGCCACTACTTGGCCTGAACGAACCCTTGAAGCTCCTCCGGCACCTTGTCGACGTCACTGGCCACCGCAGGCACAATCGCCGGCTGACCGCATTCCTCCATAATCTGCTGCCCATCGGACCCAAGGACGAAAGCGACAAACTCCAAGGCCAGTTCAGGATTCGGCGCGTCCTTTGGTATGGTGAGACCATATACGATCGGCGCGCCGGTGAGGACGGATGTTGTCCCCGGCTCACTGCCGGTGACCTCGACCTGGGAAGTGCTGTAGAACTCCTCGAACTCCAGGGCTGACAGGTCTATCTCGGTTGGCAGTTCGATGTAGTCAAACCCCTGCTGCTGTGCCACCGAGCGGTACTCGAAGGCGTAGTCAAGGTCTCCAGACTCAAGGAGGTAGAGCAGGTCCACCGACTTGGGCTTCACCACCTCACCCCAGCCGCCCCCGACCCTGCCCCTGTCCATCTCGGTGCCACCCTCCGGGATCCCAATCAGCGCATCGTACAGGCCGGCGGCGTCCTCGTCAGGCGTCATTCCGAAGTCCCCGGCCTGCTCGTAATAGTACTCCTCAGCCAGGTCAACGACCATGAGCGTCCGATACCCGCACGGGTCGGCGTCGGGGTCGGAGTGGCCGTACGTCACGTCCTCGTTAAGCAGCACATCGTACCAGGTGCGCTCACCAGTGGTGATGTCCTCAGAAAAGGGCGCGCCGTCCCGGTAGGTCAGCACCATCTGGTTACGGGCGAAGCACACGTACCAGTCGGCCCAATCGGGGAACATCAACTCCTCGATCGCCTGGTAGTCAGCCGAGCCGATGATGTCGCATTCCTTGCCCAGCTCGGTGACCTTCCTGATCGTGGTCCGGCTGCCCGCGGACTCGCTCGTAACCGTCACGCCCGGATGGTCCTCCTCGAACTCCTCGGCCATCTTGTCAAGCGGGGCCGACAGGCTGCCCGCATGCAGGATAATCAGGTCAGGCGCCGACGTACAGGCGCAGCCCAGCACCAGCGTGGCCAACATGGCTAGAGTGACGACCACAGCCAGCAATACAACTCTTCTTTTCATCCAGTCCCCCTTTCTAAAATACGTGCACCGAGGATGCCTTGAAGGTTATGTAAACCTCACTGCCTTTCGTCAGGCTCATCTCGTCGTAAGAACGGCGCGTAACCATGCACACCAGGTCCGCCGGCGTGCTCACAGTGAGGTGGACTGTGGAACCTCGATCTGCAATCGAGGTAATCCTCCCCCGCAGCGAGTTGCGGGCGCTCGATAGAAGCGGTTCCTTCGACACCAGAATGTCCTCAGGACGGATCGAGGCATGCACCTTTCCCCTGAGCGGCGTCACGACCTCGAACTTCAGGTCGTCGACCGCGAACAGCACCGCACCGTCCGCTCCCTGCCGCACCTCGCCGGAGAAGATGTTGCGGGTCATGGAGAAACGGGCGACGAACTCGGAGTTCGGCTGCCGAAACACCTCATCCGGCGTTCCGACCTGGAGAATACGCCCTTCGTTGAGAACCGCTATTCTGTCGCCCAGGGCTATCGCCTCCTCGAAGTCATGGGTCACATGGATGATCGTCGCCTCGAGTCGCCGGTGGATTCGTCGCAACTCGTGCTGCATTCCCTCCCTCGTCTGAGGGTCAAGCGCGCTGAGCGGCTCGTCCAGCAACAGCACCTGCGGACTCACCGAGAGCGCCCTGGCGAGCGCGACCTTCTGTCTCTCCCCGCCGCTCAATGTGTCAGGTCTGCGCTCAAGCAGATGGGCAATCCCGAGCAGGTCGGCAAGCCATTCGGTTGTCCGTCTCACTTCGTCCCGGGGTCGCCGTCTCTGCCTCAGTCCGAATGTGACGTTGTCACTGACGGACAGGTGAGGGAAAAGCACGTAGTCCTGGTATACGAACCCAACCCCTCGCCTCTCCGGTTCCAGTCTCGTCACGTCCCGCCCGTCGAGCCAGATCTCGCCACTCTTGATCGGATACAGCCCGGCTATCGACTCGAGCAGAATCGTCTTTCCCGCCCCCGTCGGCCCCAGCACGATGAAGTACTCCCCCTTCGCCACCTTGAGGCTGATGTCCTTGAGCAGAAAGCTGCCCAGGTCTACGGTGAGCTCCCTTGTCTCTATCATGTTCCACCCTTGCGATAGGCGAACGTCCGCAGCCCGACGAATACGACCAGGCATATTATGACAAGCAGGGTGGCGACGGGCAGCGCATAGTCAAGCCCGTATTCCTCGAGTCTGGTGTACACCAGGATGGGCGCTATCGTGGGATATGAGCAAAGGACAAGCACCGCGCCGAACTCGCTTATGCCTCTGGCCCACATCATCACACTTCCACCGAAGATGCTCCCTTTGGCCAGAGGTAGAGAGACCTTGAAGAAGGTCTGCCATGGAGAGGCCCCCAGCGTCCTCGCCACCTTCTCCAGCCGCTCGTCCACCTTCTCGAACCCCTGCTTCGCCGAGTCGATGAGAAACGGCACGCTGACGAACAGCATGGCTATGACTATGCCAGGCATCGACAGGACGAAGTCGATGCCGATAGCGTGGAAAGCCCTCCCAAGCAGGAACCTCTGGCCGAAGACGAATAGAAGAGCGATGCCCGCCGCGGTGTGCGGCACCACAATGGGGACATCGATAATGGCTTCCACGAAGCGCTTTCCACGAAACTCGTGGCGCGCCAGAAAGTAGGCCAGAGGTACGCCCAGGACAAGCCCGACCACTGTGGCGAGCAGGGCAGTGTAGAGAGTGAGCCAGATGGAGTTCAGCACCTCCGGCTCGCGCAGCGTCTCCCACAGCAGCCCCGGACTCGACGAGAACACCGTCTTGGCCAGCGGTATGAAGACGAAGAGCAGGATGAGCGCTCCGAGGAGAAGGAACGTTATGCTCAATCGGCGCTGGGCAACCCACCGCCATACGTGCCTCATCATCACCAGTAACCTCCTTCTTCTCGACTGTCGCCTGTGGCTGTTCAGCCATGCCGGCGCCTCTGCACGTCTGCGCCCCTCAGCCGAGTCCACACCTATGGTAGACGAAAAACAAGTGCCCCCGTCAGGAGGCACTTCTCACAGATCACTCGATCCGGGCTCTCCTTTCCAACCACGGGAGGTGCGGACATTTCTACCCGTACCCTCGAGACCGACCGTCTGCCGACTGCTCGCCATGCCTCCGTCCGGTTTAGGCGTAACAGCTCGGAGAACCTTGCCCCTTATAGCATGTTGGAAAACCAGCCGTCAAGGCTCGCTATGGCCAATCAGGTACGTCCAGTCCCTGGCGCCGCCGTGACCCGCACTGCAATCCCCACTACTGATTCCACAGTCGTTCCCACATGGCGATGGCCCTTGACTTGGAATTGACGAGTGGTACAATGAAGCTGTCATGCGTGGGTTGGTTGAGCCGCGAGGTTGAGGCCGAGGCACCCTGATATGTCAGGGTGCCTTTGAGCATCAAGGAGGGGTTATGCAGTCAAGCCTTATAGGAAAGATCGAGAAGGCTCAGCGTTACGCCCAGGAGCGAGAGCGCATTACGTTCACAGGCTTCAGCGCCGGCTTCAGGGGCGAGAACGATAGCCACACGATAAGCTACCAGGATGGACAGTGGCACTGCTCATGCAGCTTCTTCTCAAAATGGGGGCTGTGCAGCCACACCATGGCCCTTCAGAAGATCCTCGCCCAGATGCTGCCCGAAGAAGCTCTATCTCCAGAGATAGCCGAGAAGCTGGGGCTTACCTAGGCCTATTCCCGTATTCTCCTCAGCTCTATCGTCACCGCATTGGCGCGATCCATGCACTCGAGTTCAACCACGTCAGGGTCCCCTCCCCACTCTGCGGGGAAGCTCCCGCCGAACTGGAGCATGATGAGATAGGGGTAGATGTCGTGGTAGAAGAAGCCGCAAAGGCCTGCGGTGTCATGCCCGCTGAGCTCCAGCTTGTCTCCCACCTTGTGCCCAGCGCTGCAGTTGCCCTTGACCCCCTTGATCGTGCCAACAACTGGATACCCTACTTGCTCCGCCAAAGCGCACCTCCATTCACTTTGTCAAACCTGAGTTCACTGCCATCCAGCGGTTCCGCCCATGCGAACTCCCACGCGGGCGCTTCCCGGGATTGAGTGAGTCTCCACCACCGACTACGCGTACACTTCGCCGGCGATGTTCATCACGCGTTCTCTCGCCTCAGCCACGACGAAGAGTGAGCCCGTGGCGCAAATGAGGTCGCCTGGACCCGCATCCCGCAGAGCACGCTCGACTGCCGACGAAACGCTGTCGGCCACGCTGGCTTCCACTCCGTGCTTCTCGACCTCCGCCACCAGGACCGAAGGCTCCAGCGCTCGAGCGTGCCGGGAGCGCGTCGCTATCACCAGGCTACAGACTGGGGCAAGCTCCTTCACGATGCCCGGCATATTCTTGTCGGACGACACACCCAGGATCAAGATCAGGTGATCGAAACTCAGGTGCCGTTCAATGGCGTTCTTGAGACGCATTGCCGAGTCATCATTGTGGGCGCCGTCAACCAGGAACAGAGGCCGCTCACGAAGGACCTCCAGCCTTCCCGGCCACTTCACCCGCGCCAAGCCTGCAACGATGTGTTCCGGCGCTACACCAAGCACTTCCAGAGCGCCCACCGCTGCCGACGCGTTCTCCAATTGATGGTCACCGAGCAGCGGAATCGTCAGCCTGTACCTCCCCAACCGGCCCGCCACGTCAAACGTCTGCCCGTTCATGTCCGAAGATAGCCTCTCCCACGTTACGTCACGCCCCACCGATACCAAACGAGCACCTTTCTCCCGACACACCTCTTCGATGACCTCACCGGCCTCACAACGCTGGGGCGACACGACCACCGGCACCCCAGCTTTCACGATTCCTGCCTTCTCTCGCGCTATCTTGGCAAGCGAGTCGCCCAGCACCTCGGCGTGGTCCATGCTTATTGAGGTAATGACCGCGACCTCAGGTGTCACCACGTTCGTGGCGTCGAGGCGCCCCCCCAATCCCACCTCCAGAACCTGGTAGTCAACGCTCCTGTCCCTGAAGTAGGTGAAGGCCAGCGCCGTCAGGATTTCGAAGGTGGTCAGCTCGCCGTAGGCACGCCGAAGGTTGACCGCCTCCACCTCGGGCCTCAGCTGCTCAACGACGCGTGCCAATTCCTCCTCACTGATAAGCTCTCCATCCACGCGCACTCGCTCGCGGAATGTGTGCAGATGGGGAGAGGTGTACAGCCCCGTCGTATGCCCCTCGGCCTGGAGAGCCGAGGCAATCATCGACGCTGTGCTGCCCTTGCCTTTCGAGCCGGCCACCAGTACCGATTTCGAGGTCAAATGAGGGTTATCGAGCCTGCCGAGGAGTTCCTCCACACGCCTCAGGTCGAACTCGCGCGACCAGTACGACTGGGGCAGTCTCTCGAAATCGGTGAAGCTCAGAACGAACCGAAGCGCTTCCCGGTAGTCCACCGCGCCATTATATCACAGGGAGCCTGGGGCGACGTCTCCCGCCCCTGTGCTATAATGGGGCAAACCGTCGCCGTGCAGTCCGCCTATGTTCACTCATCTCCACGTCCACACGGAATACAGCCTTCTTGATGGTATGTGCTCCATCCCGCGACTCGTCTCCAGAGCGCAACAGCTCGGCATGGACAGTCTCGCCATTACTGACCACGGCACCATGTACGGTGTGGTGGAATTCTACACGAGGGCCAGGGAGGCCGGGATTAAACCCATCATCGGATGTGAAGTCTATGTGGCTCCGAACTCGCGCCACTCCAAGACCCCAAGCGATAGGGACCCATTCCACCTTACGTTGCTGGCCAAGAACGCACAGGGCTACCAGAACCTTATCCAGCTCGTCACCAAGGCACATCTGGAAGGCTTCTACTACAAGCCCCGGGTGGACAGGGAGCTTCTGGAGGAGCACCACGAGGGGCTGATTGCGCTATCGGCCTGTCTCAAGGGCGAGGTCCCCCGCCTCATCCTCAATGGCCTGCGCGACGAGGCCAGAAAGGCCGCCGCCTGGTACAGACAGGTCTTCGGCGACTTCTACCTGGAAATCCAGCGCCACCCAAAGGATGAACTCGATATCGTGAACCCGGAGCTTGTCTCCATAGGCCAGGAGCTCGACATACCAATCGTGGCCACCAACGACACCCACTACATCCTCAAAGAGGATTCCTTCTCACACGAGCTTCTGCTCTGCGTCCAGACCAATACCACCATCTACGATGAGAAGCGACTGAGGATCGGCGAAACGTTCTATCTCAGGAGCGGGGAGGAGATGGAGGAGCTGTTCGCCGACCTGCCCGAGGCGCTGCGCAATACCGAACGCATCGCTGAGATGTGCGACCTTGAGCTTGAGTTTGACCGGTTGCTCCTGCCTGAGGTTGAAACGCCGAACGGCGCCAGCGCCGACGATTACCTTCGACAGCTCTGCCTCGCCGGTTTTGCCATTCGCTTCCCCAATCCCTCCGAAGAAGAGACACAACGCCTGGAATACGAACTGGACGTCATCCAGAAGACCCACTTCGCCAACTACTTCCTGGTGGTGTGGGACCTGATAGCCTTCGCCAGACAGAGCCATATCCTCTTCGGTGTCAGAGGCAGTGCCGCCGCCAGTCTCGTACTCTACGTCCTCGGAATCACCGATATCAATCCCCTGGAGCACAAGCTCGTCTTCGAGCGCTTCCTGAATCTGGAGCGCAGGGAGATGCCCGACATCGACCTCGACTTCCAGGACGACCGGCGTGACGAGATGATCTCATATGCCGCGGAGAAATACGGCCATGACCATGTGGCGCAGATCATCACCTTCGGAACCTTTGGCGCCAGGGCGGCGCTGAGGGACGTGGGCCGAGCCCTGGGCATGCCCTACGGGGATGTCGACCGGATCGCTCGAATGGTGCCTTTCGGCCCCCACATGACGTTGGACAGGGCCCTTGATGAGAACCCCGAACTTCATAACCTCTACCACGAGAACGAGACCGTGCGCCAGCTTGTTGACAACGCCAGAGGGCTCGAAGGGCTGGCGCGACACGCTTCCACTCACGCCGCCGGGGTGGTCATATCCAGGGAACCGTTGAGCCGCTACGTCCCACTCCAGAAGCCCAGCCGCGCGGATGAGCACGCCATCGCCATGACCCAGTTCCCCATGGAGGCAATAGCTCAAATCGGCCTGCTCAAGCTGGACATCCTCGGCCTGGTCAACCTGACCGTGTTGAACCGCACCACTGAGGTGGTCTCGAAGACATTGGGCGTCGAAATCGACTTGAGCCACATACCCCTGGACGACCCGAAGACCTTCGAGTTGCTGTCTTCGGGCGAGACTACCGGGGTGTTTCAGCTTGAAGGATCGGGCATGCGGCGCAATGTCAAGGAACTGAAGCCGTCAAACTTCGGCGACATCGCCGCCATGATCGCCCTGTACCGCCCTGGCCCGATGCAGCACATCCCGACCTTCATCAAGGCCAAACACGGCCTGGCGCCGATACAGTTCCCCCACCCCATTTTCTCCCAGATCCTCCAGGATACCTACGGGGTCATCGTCTACCAGGACCAGGTGCTGTTCATCGTTCAGGCATTCGCGGGCTACAGCCTCGGCCAGGCCGATGTCTTCCGAAAGGCCATGGGCAAGAAGATCGCCGGCGTAATGAAGAAGGAGAGGAAGAACTTCATCGCCGGCGCGAAACGAAAGGGCTTCTCCGAAGAACTGGCGAAGGAGATATTCGACCTGATAGAGCCCTTCGCCGGCTATGCCTTCAACAAGGCGCACAGCGTCAGCTACGCCATGATCGCCTACCAGACGGCGTACCTCAAAGCCAACTACCCGGCTGAGTACATGAGCGCCGTGCTGACGATGCACACGGGCCAGCCGGACAGAATCAACACGGCGGTCAACGAGTGCCGGAGACTTGGGATACCTGTTCTGCCACCGGACGTCAACAGGAGCGATATCACTTTCTCCATCGAGCCCACGGACGGCGGGAAGGGCATCCGTTTCGGGGTTGGCGCTATCAAGAACGTCGGCCACGGCGCGGTCGCACCCATCATCGCCTCTCGCGGCGAGTCGGGCCCGTTCACCTCCATCGCAGACCTGTGTCGCCGAGCCGACCTGCGAGCCATCAACAAACGTGCCTTCGAAAGCCTGGTCAAAGCAGGTGCCCTGGACTCCCTGGGCAATCGAGGCGCATTCCTCTCCAACATCGACCGGATCATATCGGTATCACAGAGTGAGCAAAGGCTGAAAGAGACCGGTCAGTCGACCATGTTCGACCTGTGGGGGGAGACCGTTCCCGTGCCCATGCCCACCATGGAACTGACGGGAGGCGACGTCACCTTCGAGGACAAGCTCAACTGGGAGAAAGAGTTGCTCGGCACCTATGTCTCGGACCACCCGTTCAGCCTGGCGGCGCAGCGGCTCGCGTCGACCGTGACCTGTCTCTGCGGTCAGATCGACGAGGAGACAGTAGGTCAGGACGTCGTCACGGCAGGCATCGTTACCTCAGTGCGGCAACTCTACACCAAGCAGGGCCGCCCTTTTGCCAGCGCTGTCCTAGAGGACCTGGACGGCAAGGTGGAGGTCGCCGCCTGGCCAGAGGTCTACGCATCCACACAGGAGCTGTGGACGGAGGGCAGTATCCTGCTTGTCGAGGGGAAGGTGCAGGCCCGGGGAGAGCGCGTTCAACTGGCGTGCCAGAGCGCGCGCCTGTATCAGTTCGACGACATCAGCGCGGAGCCCGTTGCTCCTGCGAAACGCTGTCTCCTTATCACCATCGCCCAGACCGACAACAGTGACGCCGACATAGGACGCCTGCACCACATAATGGAGGTCCTCAGCCATTTCCCCGGAGCGGACGACGTGCGCCTGCGAGTCACGACCCTGGACGGCCCCGTCGAGCTTGAATTCCCAGACGTGGCAGTCAACTGCTGCTCCCAGCTACGCCAGCAACTCGAGACCCTGGTCGAAGCCCACGACCTGGTGGAGGCGTAAAAGGCCTACCTCTGCATCCGTGCCAACTCGTGGGAAAATGGCCGGCTTCCGGCAGGGTGTTCCCATCCTGCATCGGCGCCTGGTGTCCAGCAGCGCTGATGCCCGTACGATAGCCAGCCGTTCAAAGACCACAGGCACAGCCTGAGTACTTCATTCGTGCATATACTGCTCTGACATACTATGAAGAGTATTTGAGTTCTTCTATTGACATATTTGGTGTTCTATGGTATTTTGTGAAGCGCCAATGATGCTGTCCAGTTTGCGACAAGCTTCAGGACGGGCTGCCAGCCTGGCCCGGTGTCGGTCAGCGCTTCCGGTGGTCCTCGCTGCGACCATGCTTCTTTCCCTCTCGACGCCCGCCTTCGCCAGCGAACCACCCGATACCGTCAACGTGATCATCGGTATCAGGGGCCAATTGCAGAGGGACGACCAGGCCGTGGTGCGCGGCATCGGAGGGAGCGTCATCGACCGCTACCCGCTTATCAACGCATGTCTGGCCCGTGTGCCCGAGACGGCCGTGGGGCAACTGGCCGCAGACCCGAGGGTCGAGTATGTCGAGCGGGATTCCACCGTTCAGGCCACTGGCACTCTGCCCTGGGGTGTGGACCGCATCGACGCCGAGATTGTCTGGGGGGCCGCCGAGGACGCTACCAGCATCGTACCTGAAGGCAACGCCGGCGACGGTATCAAGCTCGCGGTCGTGGACTCCGGGATTGACTATGACCACCCGGACCTGGCTGGCAACTACAAGGGCGGCTACGATTTCGTCAACAACGACAGCGACCCTATGGACGACGAGGGGCATGGCACGCACTGCGCCGGGATCGCCGCCGCAGTCGACAATGAGGAAGGGGTAATAGGCGTTGCCCCCGAGGTGGAACTCTATGCCGTGAAGGTCCTCGACAATTCCGGGTCGGGTACAGTGAGCGACACCATCGCCGGCATAGAATGGGCCGTGGCCAATGGCATCGACATCCTTTCGCTCAGTATCGGCAGCGACGACTACTCACAAGCTGAGGAAAACGCGTGCCAGGCAGCCTACGATGCCGGCCTCCTGCTTGTTGCCGCAGCGGGCAATGATGGCAACCCAGCGGGCACGGGTGACACGGTCGACTATCCCGCTCGAAACAGCTCGGTTATCGCCGTGGCCGCCACCGACGCCGCCGACCAGAGAGCCGTGTGGGACCAGAACAACGCCTCAGCCACCGGCCCCACTATCGAGCTGGCCGCACCGGGCGACGCCATCCGCTCGACCGCCTGGAATGACAGCTACGCCTACGGAAGCGGAACAAGCATGGCATGTCCCCACGTCGCCGGTGTCGCCGCTCTTGTGTGGGCCGCCCACCCCGAGTGGACCAATGAAGATGTCAGGACCGCGCTGGAGAACACCGCTGAGGACCTCGGCAGCCCGGGCAAAGACGAGTGGTACGGTTACGGCCTGGTCAATGCTGTGGCTTCGGCTGAGCCCCCCACGTTCTCTGTTACCCTCGACGCCAGCCCCGGCGTAGCCACGCTGACGGTTGACGGGACCGAATACTCGGCGAGCGACCTCCCCAAGTCCTTCTCCTGGGTGGAAGGTTCTTCGCATGACTGCGCGGCGCCAGCAACGGTCAGCGAAAGCGAGGGAACGCAGTACGTGTTCACCTCCTGGAGTGACGGGGTCACCACCCCATCACGAACGGTCTCAGATGAAGGAACCTACACCGCGCAGTACAAGATGCAGCACTACCTGACGGTTGCCTCCGAGCACGGCAGCCCCTCTGGGGAGGGCTGGTACGACGTTGGCGCCACGGCAACCACAGGCGCAGCCGAGGAGACTGTCACCGCCGATGGAACCCGCTACCTGTTCGTCAAGTGGGCTGTCGACGGGGCCGACCAGACCGGGAACCCGGTGTCGGTGACCATGAATGCCCCGCACACAGCGGCCACGACATACAGCACGCAGCACTATCTGACCGTAGCTTCAGCCCACGGGAACCCATCGGGCCAGGACTGGTACGACGAGGGGGCAACGGCGTCGACCGGAACGGCCGAGAGCCCCATCCTCGACGGCGACACCCGGTTCATCTTCCAGCACTGGACCCTTGATGACGCCGTCCAGAGTGACGACTCGTTATCCGTGACCATGGACGCACCTCATACAGCGGCCACGACTTACAGGACGCAGCACTACCTGACAGTGAATTCCCGCTACGGCGATCCCACAGGAGACGGCTGGTACGACGAAGGGACCGCCGCCACGGTATCGGTCACGTCCCCGGTGGGCACGATTGTACGGAAGGTCTTTACCGGATGGAGCGGCGACCTGAGCGACGATTCACCCAGCGCCACCGTAGTGATGGACAGCCCCAAGACTGTGACTGCTCAATGGCGTAATGACTACCTCTATCTGTACGTGCTGCTCGGGGGCTTGCTCGTCGTTGTCGTGGCTGCCACGCTGCTCATATCAAGGTCGAGAAGCAGAAGGACGTATCGCCGCCGCAGGGCACGCTAGGGCTGCGCCATAGCCGCCCCCTCGATATCGAGCAGGTGCCTCTTCATATCCACGCCAACACCGAAGCCTCCCAGACTGCCGTCCCTCCTCACAACGCGATGACAAGGTACCACAATGAGGAACGGGTTCTCAGCGAGCGCCTGTCCCACGGCCCGCGCGGCCCGGCTACTCCCGGCACGTCCCGCCACCCAACTGTAGCTGCGTGTCTCCCCGTAGGGGATTGAGCGAGCGGCCTCCCATACCGCTCGCCTGAACGGAGTGACACCGCTCAGGTCAAGCTCGTCGTCGAAACGGACAGGCTCGCCCTCGAAGTAGCGGCAAAGCCTGTCCGGCAGGTCGCCGAAAGGCGAATCGCTCTGCCCGGCTTCGATCGCACCGTACAGAGCGAGCCCAAGACAGACATCTGGTGACTCCGCTGACAGCGTCACGCGCCTCAGCCCCCTGCTTGAGCCGAGGAGAGCTACCCAGCCGAGCTTCGTGCGAAAAGCGGTGTTGAAGAACTGCGTCATCCCCTGTGTCACCGTCTCACTGCCGCGCCCGTCACAGGGAGTGGTGCCATCGCGCCTCCCCAACCGACGGCTGGCCTATTCCGCCCCGTTCCATCCTGGTGCTCGGGACGCAGGCCACAGTGAAGGGGACGGCGCTCGGCCCGGGCAATCCAGGCAGCCAGCTTCATTCCATAGGCTCAATATGCTCTTTGCCGCCGGTCCTCAGACGGTACGCGGCCTCACGCGTGTTCCGCTCAACGTCGATAAGGAGGTAGATTAACTGGGCAAAGGCAAGCAAGAACACGAAGTATATCACCGAGAATATTATGCCTCCGATGATTGTCGCCGCGGCATAGGTCGCGCCACCACCACCCACTCCAATCAGGTCAGCACCGAGAGTACCTGCGGCGATCGAGCCGATTACCCCGACCACCAGCACTATCCACGCAATGACCGTGATTACCACAGCCACGATGCGAAGAGCCCTGTACTTCCGCTTCATATCTCCCTCCTTTCAAACAAGAGCCCGACCCCGAACAGTGATGCGCACCCACCGTTCCGTTGTCAAGGCACCTGCATGTCGCCTACGTTACAGTGCAGGTGCCTTGCTGTCAAGACAGCGAATTGCCTCATAATAAATGTTACCGGGTGGGGTATCGTTGCCTCAAAAAAGGTGTTACCCAATGAGAGGCATGAGTAGAGGCAGCGTGACAGAGTATACCGAGGTGATGAAGGAGAGG
>JAXHUA010000084.1:0-36869 GCA_034189695.1 Chloroflexota bacterium
CCTCTCCTTCATCACCTCGGTATACTCTGTCAAGCTCGCTCTACTCATGCCTCTCATTGGGTAACACCTTTTTTGAGGCAACGATACCCCACTCGGTAACATTTATTATGAGGCAATTCGCGTCCTTGACAAAGGCCATACGCGGTGCTAGTCTGTTTCGCCCAAGCTACTCTTGAACGTACCGTCCCACCAATACGCCGGACTCCAACAGGCGCACCTCTGCGCCGCCATAGCGGTCTGTATTGCCCGACGCGCGACTGGGGTGACGGAAGATGAAGAACGCCCGCAGGACCAAGGCCCGGCTCCTGGAGGAACTAGATGAACTGCGCCACCGCATGGCTGAGGCCGCTGCGCGGGAGGAAGCCTACAGGCAGGACGCCCAGGAGCTGCAGACAACCGAGGAATGGTTCCGTGATCTGTACCAGCGGCTGCCTCTTCCCTACCAGTCACTGGATGAGGACGGGCGCTTCATCACGGTCAATCAAGCGTGGCTTGACAAGCTGGGCTACAGCCGTGATGAGGCGATAGGCCGCTGGTTCGGCGATTTCCTTTCTCCCCCGTACGTGGACCGCTTCAAGGACGCCTACCCCCGCTTCAAGGCCGAGGGTGTAGTAGACGACATCGAGTTCGAGATGGTGCGGAAGGATGGTTCGCCCATACTGGTGTCGTACCACGGCCGCGTGGCATACGACGACGAAGGCAAGTTCGAGCGGTCTCACTGCATCTTCCATGACATCACCGAGCGCCGGCAGCTCGAGGACGAGCTCCGCAGGCGCGAAGCGGAGTACCGCAGCCTTGTTGAGACCGCTGGAGCCGGCATCGTGAGCATCGACCGCAACGGTGCCGTTACCTATGCCAACGACGCCATACGTGCCATGGTCGGCTTCTCACGACACGAGGTGATCGGGCGGCCTTTCACCGACTTCCTCCATGCCGACGACATGGCCCGCATCTGGCAGGCCTTTTGCGATAGCGTCGAAAGGCAGGAGTACTACCCGACACTGGAGTTCAGACTGCTCCACAGAGAGGGCCATTGCGTGTGGTGCCATTCCAGCAATAACGTCGTCGCCTTGGATGACCGGCTCTTCGGCCTCAACGCCGTCATCCACGACATCACCTACCGCAAGCAGGCGGAGGACGCACTGCGCGACAGCGAGGAATTCGCCTCCAGTCTCCTGGCAAGCTCTCCCATCCCCATGCTGGTGATCGACCCCGATTCCTCCATCAGATACGTGAACCCCGCCCTGGAGCGGATGACCGGCCTCTCCGCCGCTGAGGTCATCGGAGTCCAGGCTCCGTACCCGTGGTGGACTGAGGAGACCCTGGAGAAGACCCACGCAGACCTGATAGACGCCATGGCGCGGGGTGCCTACAACCTGGAGGAGGTCTTCAGGAAGAAGAACGGCGAGCGCTTCCAGGTCGAGATAACGTCCGCAGCTGTGACGCGCGGCGGTCAACTGCGCTTCTACCTGGCGACCTGGGTGGACGTCACCGAGCGCAAACGGGCGGAGGACGCTGTGCGCGAATCCGAGGCCAAGTACCGTAGCCTGGTACAGCACTATGCCGACGGGGTCGTTGTCGTCCAGAGTGACGAGGTGAGACTGGTCAACCCGGCCATGGTGCGCATGCTGGCAGCCGACAGCGAAGAGGCGATCGTGGGCGAGCCGTTCACCGACTTCGTTAGCCCCGAGCACCGCGAGATGGCCCGGGAGAGGGGGCACCGTCGGGAGCGGGGAGAAGATGTCCCTTCACGCTACGAGGTCAAGGTCCTGCGGTGCAATGGTACTCGGTTCGATGCCGAGCTATCGGTCGGCCTCATCCCATACGAGGGCGGTGTGGCACGCCAGGGGCTCGTGCGTGACATTACCGAGCGCAAGCAGGCGGAGGAGCGAATCCGCGACTTCCAGAAGCGTCTCCGCTCTCTCGCGTCACAGCTCTCGCTGGCCGAGGAGCGGGAACGCAAGCGCCTGGCGGCCGGACTGCACGATGAGATAAGCCAGCCTCTGGGCATCCTCAAGATGCGCCTGGGTGAGCTCGGGAGAAGCGAACCGTCGGCTGACATAAAGGAACGCCTCGGTTATATGGAAGCCCTCGTCGACCAGATGATTGCCGACACACGCTCCCTGATGTTCGACATGAGCCCTCCTGTTCTCTACGAGCTGGGCCTGGAGGCCGGCCTGGAGTGGCTGTGCGAGCAAATCCAAGCCGAGCATGGTATCACCTGCGTTTTCGAGGATGACGGCCAGCCCAAGCCTCTGGGCGACGATGCCCGCGGCCTCCTCTTCTGGGATGCCCGCGAGCTGCTGGTGAACGTAGTCAAGCACGCGCGAGCGACGACGGCCATCGTCTCCATTCGTAGAAGCGAGGACGAGATCCGCGTTACCGTGGAGGATGACGGCAAGGGCTTCGACACCAGACGCGTGGAGAAGAGGGCGCGCGGCTTTGGCCTGTTTAGCATCCGTGAGCGACTCACCGAGTTCGGGGGAAGGATGGAGCTTCACTCCGCGCCAAGCAAGGGAACCCGCGTGACGCTCGTGGTCCCGCTTCAGCACCACCCTGACAGCGCCGGCGAGTAGCGCCGATGTCATCAGCAGTCCTCCATGCCGCTGGGGTACTCCACACCAAATGGCCCGCTTCTCAGGTGCCAGGAGTCCATGCCCCCACGACGCTGCTTCGCGGCGGCCTACTATAATGCTCAAGCAGGGCCAGAGTGTCGCAACCCACCTGGCTCAAGGCACGAGGAAAGCGTGTAATAGCGAATTGTCCCATTGTGATAAGAGTCCCCGCCTGTCCTATGTATCCGCTTGTCCTCAAGCAGAAAGACATTCGGCCCACGCACATCCCTATGCAAGTGCTGGCGAGGATACCATACTACGGCAGGGGCTGCGCAGCCGGTATGCCCTTTGGCTATCTCGTGGTGCGGGCAAATGGCGACCTCAACCCTTGCATGCTGCTTCAGGTAAAAGTTGGCAACGTAAGGGAAAGGCCTATCAAGGAAATATGGCAGGACTCACCGGTATTGGCTCGGCTCCGAAGCAGGGATATGCTCCAGGGGGAGTGTGGCAAGTGTGAACACAAGAAAGTCTGTGCCGGATGTAGGGGCAGGGACTACGAAGAGGCAGGAGATGTGTTTGCCGCTGATCCGGGCTGCTGGCTTTCTCAGGGGAAACCCAGCTGAATTCCCTGGGTTAAATGTTGGCGGGCGAGGCCGGCGTCCAACAAAACCGAGAATCGTGCAATGGCATCATGAAGAGTTCACTTCTCGGCAAGACCCGTGCGGAGGTAACGAACCAACGAACATGACTTAACAGCACAAATCTGAGATAACTTGCACACCAAATCAATTGTTCTTTGATACTAACCCAACTTTCTGTTTCTTGAACCAATCATAGAACCTCCGCGGATCGAGAAACTCGGGTAATACCCCGCTGCGTTGAATCCACCCATCTCTTACCGATAACCCGCCCCATTCGTGCAATAACTCTTCTTTGACTCTATATGCGCCAGACCGCCAATGACCAATAGGAATGCAGCGTTCTAGTCTGCCTGATAGTTCCTCCTTGCCAAACACCACAATGTCTGTGTGGTCAGGTTCTCTCCTAGTATGTGCATTCTTGTGCCAGTCTTGTTCTGACACCGACTTAGCCAATGTCACCCTGTCTACAACATATAGACCGACCAAAGCATAAATCAGCTCGTCGGTGAGGGATTTCACAGGGCGGAGAGCTGCGTAGAAAGCGAGAACATCACCACTGATTAGTTTTAATAGCGGCCTGCCTCTCATGTTCTCGTCTCCGTAGGTTAGGTATTCGAAATCCGGGTCGAGGTGTGAGTGTCGTTCCAGCAATCTCTGAGGGATTTGCTTACCAAGTGACTCACACACAGCCTCGAATTTATCATAGTTAGTCCCGTATCCAGTGCGAATCGGCTTCCTCCCGTTAGCCTCATTCTCCAAAATTGGCACGTATGCGTACTTCCACGTCTCCAAATCGACTGGCGCAAGCCATTTTCCTGATCCTGGTGTGAGGTCAATCGCAATTCTGACTAAGTACGCTTTCATGCTATATTACCCAACAATCCGCATTCTACGTCGCGGATGTTTAAGCTAACAAGGGTGAGCTATCACTAGATAGGTTTAAGCTGGGATTTCCCATATCAATTCGGAGTGAGCTGATATCGTCCCTCCTCGTCTTGATGGTATGCTATACGCGGTGCATTCGTTTGTCAACCCCTGCCCAGAACCCTCCGGGTAACCCATAGCATTCCGAGAGTTCAAGTCCGGCACCCCAAGAAACCTGTTTGGCAACCCAAAAGTAGCCCTCCACCCGAAAAAAGAAAAAACTTCCCTATCCTTTCGTCTGGTTACCCGTTGTGCCACCAATGTGCTAGTCAGGAGCCAGGCGTAACTGCCTTACTTGCTCCAGGATGGCAGCAAACAACTCTCTGGGTACTGCCACCTCAGCCAATTGGAAGACAATCCGCCGGGCATGGCGCACCATCCGTCCGCCCATCTTGATCAGTTTTACCTGAAGGCTGCGCAATGACCAGTCCTTGATTGCCTTGGGCAAGCCCAGCCTGCGCAGGAAGTTCCCCAGGTTGTAGGCCAGGACGAATAGCTGAAGCCGCACCTGATTGGCAATGAGCCGGTGACAGGAAAGCCTGGTCCAGTTCAGAGCATACTTGCCTTCTTTAATCCATTGCTCTGCCGTCCCACGACCGTTATAGAAGTGCACCACACCCTTGGCTTTCACGGAGAGGTTAGTGACGATGAAGCCCACCCGGGGTAATAGCTCTCCGCGGTGCCATTCAACTTTAGCTACCACTCGCCTGGGGTGATCCCAGCTCTTTGCCTGATACTGAAAGTCGTGGTAGCGGATTACGGGCTTCTCAGGTAACTCCCCTTCAGGACGTTTCAGCAGATGCTTGATATGCTCCTGCAGCACCTCGTTGGCGGGAAGCCGGATGGCATAGCCAATGTCCCGTGGCTCCAGGTATTCATATATCTCCGGCTTGGCAAAGGCAGCGTCGCCTCGGAAGAGCAGCCGCACCCCCTTGCGTTGGTAACGTTCCACCGCCGGCGCAAGAACTTCCTGCCAGCGGTCAGCACTGTGGACATTACCCGACCTCAGCAGGGCTTCCTCGCAGTCTCCGAAGTGGTTGAACAGGAAGAGCGGGTGGTAACAGACACACTCAAAATGACCGTTGTAGGCCGCTCCTTCCTGCTCCCCATACACGGGGCTCTCCGAGCTGTCCATGTCCAGGATGACCTTCTGGTGCCGGGTTCGCATCATGGCCCGATCTACCCATTCAGCGTTCAGTTGCTCCAGGCCTCTCAGGTTATCCTTGGTAGCAAGCACTTCGGTCTCAAACCGGCTCAGGGTATTGGTGCTGGCCGCCTGCTTCTCTAAGGCTCGACGACCAACCACCGCTTGCATAGCAGGATCTCTGGCTAGCCGTGCCGCATCATTGGTATCCTCATATCCCGCCAGGCGACTATACACTGACTGCCGCAATAGGGGCACCAGCTCATGCTAAACATTCCTGCCACCCCGGATCTCTTGAAGATAGATCGGTGCCATCTCCGTTAGTCCCAGCACATCATCCAGTTCTCGACAGGCCAGCAGTCCTGCGTCCGAGGTAATCCTGGCCCCGTGGAATTCTAGCCTCAGCCGTTTATCAAATTGAAGCTTCAGTGTCTCCTTGGTCTTTTCCCCCATTGGGTTCCTCCAGCCAGCCCCTTGCCGTGAAGCTAAACATAGGGGCTTTTGAAGCTATTTTACCATAGAAACCTGTCTATACCCCCGGTTTGATATGGGAAAAGCAGGATAATACCCGCGTCCAGATCAAAGGAGGCCAGAGAAGCGAAGAGAATCCTGGTATGCGCAATGGTACTGCTCCTGCTCGGAGCAACGGCCGCCTGCTGCCCGAACGGCACGTCAACGCCAACACCAACCCCAAGCCCCACACCAACGTCTACAAACGGTGACGGAGGCGGTACGCAGGCCTATGCAGACCTGGAGGTCTTTGAGATAATTGTCGACGAGCTGCCACAACCCAACATGCCCTTCTGCGTAGAGGTGTGGGTGAGGAACTGGGGCGACGTCTCATCAGGACCATACGATATTACCATAGGCATCTGTGACCTGGGCTACGCCACGGCGCAATGTCACCTCTGTCTTCAGTCTTTCAACGAACCGGGCCTGGCACCAGGCCAGACCAAGCAGGTCTACTTCAGTTGCGCTGAGACAGTGCCTCGCCCGGGCAATCATGAACTCTACATCGAGATGGCACCAAGCAATGATTCGTGGGTCGATGGGAACCCTGCCAACAACTTCAGGAGCTGGAACTTCGCCGTAGTACAATAGCATTGAAATGCCTCTCTAAAGGTCTGGCCCGGCTCAGGAGCACTCACCCACGGGGAGAGGCAGTGAAAGCCAGCGGACTCATCGCACTGACGCTTGTCGCCCTTGTCCTGTTACCTTGCATTGCCTGTGGCGGTGAACCAGCCACCGCCCCCACGCCGACCCCGACGCCCACTGCGGTCGCCCCACTGCGGTCGCCAGCGTGGAGCAGGACACCATCATCGACCACACCTGCCTCGACATAGAGATGCTTCCTTCCCACTGGGTTGAGCACATCAACAAAAACATCGCCCTTCACTACGCCCACACCTCTCACGGCGAGCAGCTCATCTACGGGGCGCAGATCGTCGAGGCGGAGGACCCGGACTTCGCCATCAGCCTGGAGGAATGCGACCTACCCGTGCCCACGGCCTCCCTCAGCGTTATGGACGGGATGCCGCCGCTCTCCGACCGCTGGTGCGAGACCTACGTCGGCCCGGAGTACTACTGGGACTCGCCCGAAGGGACAACATGGGTCGGCGACGCCCTCGCCGCCTTCGACATCGACGTGTCCACGTGGTGCTGGTGCTGCCAGCAGGACGACAACTCCGCCGACGACACCCAGAGATACCTCAACGCGATGAGCGCCCTTGAGGCAGCCCATCCCGACGTGACCTTCGTGTACTTCACCGGCAACGCGCAGTCGGCAAGCGACAACCGCTACGCCAGAAACGAGCAGATACGGGAATACTGCCGGAACAACGGCAAGTGGCTGTTCGACTTCGCCGACATCGATTGCTGGCACGACGGCGAGCAGCATACCGAGAACGGCGTTCCCACGGAGCATCCTCACTACTCCGACGCCGGGGAGTACGCCGGCCACACCTCGTATGACAACTGCCGCAACAAGGGTCGGGCGCTGTGGTGGCTGCTGGCCCGTATCGCCGGATGGGACGGCGGCGGCGGAACAGCGACCACAGGCGGGCCGCTGCCGCTGTCAGAGGTACGCTCGTGGGCATATCAGATTCAGGGGCTGAGCGAGCCCGGCGCGGTGGAAGCGCTGGCCCAATCAGACTACGACATGCTGGTCGTCGAACCCACCAGGACGGACTGGTCATCGGACGACAGGTACTTCGACACCGAGGGCATGGTGTCGCAGCTCAAGGCGTCCAGAGCCAGCGACGGCATTCATCGGAAGCTGGTCATAGCCTACGTCGATATCGGGCAGGCCGAGAACTGGCGATGGTACTGGTCGTGGTCGGAGGACTGGTCCAAGGGAGAGTCCCCTCCAGCCGATTGGCCGGAGTACATCCTCACCACCGACCCTGATGGCTGGGAGGGGTGCTTCCCCGTGGCCTACTGGGACGACCAGTGGAAGGACATCGTGATATATGGCGTCGACCGCGACGACTCCTCGTTGCGTGACTACGATAGCATGGTCGATGAATTGGTTGTCGATGGCTTCGACGGCATCTACCTCGATTGGGTTGAGGGATACGAGGATGAGGCCGTCGACGCGGAGGCGGACAGCCAGGGGAGGGACGCCACGACGGAGATGATACGCTTCATCGAGGAGATAAGGGACTACGCTGTCAACCGGGACCCGGACTTCGTCGTCATCCAGCAGAACGCGGCAGCGCTCTGTGAAGGGCATCCGGAGTTGCTGTCGCTTATCGACGCCATTGCCCAGGAGGCGGTGTGGTACGACGGAGCGGCAACAGATGACTGGAATGACCCCGACGGACACGATATCCGCAGTGACGGCTCTTTGTCGGACTACTACTTGGACCGCCTCGACGAGTACCTGGAGTCAGGCCTTCCCGTCTTCAACTGCGAGTACGCGCTGGAGTGCGCCGACGAAGCGTACCAGCGCTCCTGCGACGAGGGCTATGTCCCCTACTGCACGCGCACGGCGTTGTCGGAACTGACCACCTCGCCACCACCCTCACCGGCACGATGAGGAGACAGAGGGGGTGGCCCACAGGTCTTCGCCGCGCCAGCCGGTCAGCCGGGCCACGGTGACGGCATTGTGCAGCGGCTGGTCACTGCGGGTGAACACACGCACATAGTTGTCGGTATAGCCGGTCCATACACCGTTCCCCACCTCCCGCTCCCACAAGACCGCCGCTTCATGCCCCAGGTACCGCCGGCGATAGCGGTGTACGCTCTCCTTCGCCAGTTCGAGCATCCGCTTGCTTCTCAGCGCCTTCTGGCTCTCGGCCACCTTGTGCCCCATTCCGGCGGCAACGGTGCCCGGTCTCTCCGAGTAGGTGAAGACGTGGATGCCGCCAAAGCCCATCGCCCGGCAGAAGGCGAAGCTTTCCTCGAACTCCTCGCCCGTCTCACCAGGAAAGCCCACCAGCACGTCGGTGCTGACCGACACGCGTGGCACCGCCTCTCTCACCAGTGCCACCGCATCGGCGTACTCGGCAGCCGAGTAGGGTCTCCCCATCCTCTGCAAGACAGTGTCGCTGCCGCTCTGCAGTGGGATATGTACGTGAGGGCAGAGCCGGACATCGTTCCACAAGCTGAGAAGCTCTGGAGTCAGGTCCCTCGGTCTGATGGACGAGAGGCGCAATCGCTCAATGCCGCTCTCGGCGAGGACGCGCTGCACCACCGTTGCCAGACCCGGCTCGTACGCCCCAATCTCCGTTCCCGTCAGGGTGGCCTCACGATAGCCTTCCTTTGCCCTTTCAGCAACCTCGCGCACCACCTGGTCCGGTGGCAGGCTGCGTTCCCCGCCTCGCACGTAGGGCACGATGCAGTAGGTGCAGAACTGATTGCAGCCTTCCTGGACCTTGACCATGCTGCGTGTGCGAAGAACCGGGGACGGCCCGACACCCTGGTCGCTGCCATTCTCACACCTGTCCTTGATGACTTCGAGAATGGCGCCCTTCCGGTCGTTATCAAGGACCACGTCTACCGCTTCCAGGCCATCCAGCTCTTTCATCGCGCGTTGCGGGTAGCAGCCGATGGCGATGACAAGCGCCCGCGGGTTTCGTCGCCGAGCCAGCCGCAGCAGGTGGCGGGACTTGCGGTCCGCCACGTGGGTCACCGTGCACGTGTTCAGTACATAGACGTCCGCGCCGTCCGCAGCATGCACCACACGATACCCGCACGCGGAAAGCTCCCTTGCCAGCGACTCGGACTCAGCCTGGTTCAGCCTGCATCCCAGTGTCTCAACAGCTACCCTGTTACCCATCCCACGCTATCCCGTCCAGGGACTGCCACGAACGAACCGTGACCGTGCCCGGGTTCAGCGGCAAGCTTCGGTTGACTTTTCGGCTGCCGTTGAACATAATCTGAAAAAGCATCATACCCCAATGTGGAGGCTGGCTCAAGGAAACGACGTGGTGCATGGGTGGTTGGTGGCTGGTGTGTGCTGTGGCAGCACCGGACGAGGAGCCCTCTAGTACACAGGGAGGTCCTCGTCCTGATTAGGCTGGGTCTCTTCTTCTCAGAGCCGCATTGCGGCTGGGGATGAATTGAGGGTCGACCCCGCACAACCTGGAATCGATGGTGCCACCCGGGCACCCCGGCGCAGATGGAAAAAGGAATTATTTCTGTAGTTGGCTCTCCGTCGTTGCTGACGGTCACAGCAGCGGCATCCAGCCATTCGAGGACCACCAGGAACGTCGCCTCCGCGGGTGCAATGCCGTAGACCCCAGCCAGCCAGATTGAAAAGGAGGGAAGCAGCACTACATGAGAAGAGTGGTCATAACTGGTGTAGGTGCAGTAACGCCCCTGGGGGTGGGAGTGGAGGAAAGCTGGCGGGCCCTGTGCCAGGGTAAATCGGGTATCGGATTAGTGACCAGGTTTGATGCGAGCCACCATCGCAGCCAGATCGCGGGCGAGGTCAAGGACTTCAACGCTGAGGACTTCATGGGCAGGAAGCAGGTGAGGACGATGGACCTCTTCATCCACTACGCGATCGCCGCAGCCCGCATGGCGATGGAGGACTCCCGATTCGACGTCTCTACGGTGGATGAGAACAGGGCTGGCATCTCCATGGGCAGTGCGTTGATAGGAATGCAGACCATAGAGCACAATCACCAGCTCCTCCTCGAAGGAAAACAAGAGAAGGTATCCCCCTTCTTCGTCCCGGGTTACATACCCAACATGGCGGGGTGTCAGATAGCCATCGCTTTCAACATCAAAGGACCGGTGTACAGCCCTGTGACCGCGTGCGCCACCGGCACCCACGCCCTCGGTGACGCCTTCAGAGTCATACAGCACGGAGAAGCCGACTTCATGCTGGCAGGCGGGGCCGAGGCTGGGCTTACACCACTCATCTTCGCCGGCTTCGACGCCCTGAAGGTCACCTCGCCCCGCAATGATGAACCACAGAAGGCGAGCCGGCCTTTTGACAGAGACCGTGATGGCTTCGCTCCCGGTGAGGGAGCAGGAGCGGTCACGTTGGAGCCGCTGGAGATGGCGCTTGAGCGAGGGGCCAGGATATACGCCGAGGTGATAGGGTACGGCATCACGAATGACGCCTACCACATAACCTCCACAGACCCGGCGGGCGACGGTGCAGCCCGCTGCATGAAGATGGCCCTTGCTGACGCTGGAGTATCGCCGGGCGAGGTCGACTTCATCAATGCCCACGGTACGTCAACGATAGTGAACGACCTCTCCGAGGCTATGGCCATCAAGACGGTATTCGGGGACCATGCCGCGAAGATCCCGGTGACCTCCAACAAGTCGATGATAGGACATCTCATGGGTGGCGCTGGTGCGGTGGAGGCTATATTCACCGCCCTGACCATGCGGGATGGGATCATCCCCCCGACGATCAACTATGATACGCCCGACCCTCAGTGCGACCTGCACATCGTCGGCAACAGCGCTCAGGGAGCGGAGGTTGAGATAGCCATCTCCAACTCCTTCGGCTTCGGCGGCACCAACGGCGTTCTGGCCCTGAAGGAGTTCACTGGCGAGTAGCCGGCACAGCGGTCAGAGCAGCGTGCACGTCTTACGGCCGTGTTGTGGAAAGGAAGTCAGTTGTACGACGTAGCAATCGTGGGCGCAGGCGTGGCTGGCAACTACCTGGCGTTGAGGCTCGCTGGTTCAGGACACAGGGTCGCTGTTATCGAGGAGCACCAGATGGTCGGTGAGCCGATGCAGTGCACCGGCATTGTCGGCGTCGAATGCTGTGAGCGCTTCCCCCTTTTTGACGGCCTCATCCTGCGAACGGTCAATTCCGCCAAACTCGTGAGCCCCTCGGGTGAAGAGCTGGTGCTGGAGAGACAGGACCCTCAGGCACATATCATTGACCGTGCCGCCTTCGACCGGTCACTGGCGGCGGAAGCGGCACGACACGGAGCGGAGTACTACCTCAACAGCACAGTCACCGATGTCGTAACCCACGACGATGGTGTGCGTGTTGAGGCGAGCGGCTGTGGAACGGTGCAAGCCAGGACAGCGGTGGTTGCCACCGGATACAGTCCCCGACTGCCACGCAAGCTGGGCCTGGGCGGAGCAAGCGACTTGATCATGGGTGCCCAGACATCAGTCAACCTGACGGAGGAGAGCGGAATAGAGGTGTACTTCGACCAATCGCTGGCCTCCGGCTTCTTCGCGTGGCTGGTACCGACGTCTGGCGGCCGGGCGCTGGTCGGCCTCTTCTCACGCCGAAGCCCCGCCAAGCGACTGCTCCGGCTCGTTGACGTGCTCCACCGGCAAGGCAAGATCACCTCATCGGGTGCCACACCCACCCTGGCAGCCATCCCGCTCAAGACCCTGAAGAAGACATACACCAGGCGCGTGCTGGTGGTCGGCGATGCGGCGGGACAGGTCAAGCCCACAACAGGAGGCGGAATATACTACGGGCTGCTCTGTGCCGACCTGGCGGCGGACGCCCTAGAGAGCGCACTGTCAAACGGTGACGTCTCGGAGACGCGGCTGGCAACCTACCAGGATGCCTGGCACAAGATGCTCCGCAGAGAACTGCTCATCGACCGCTACGCTCGCAAGCTGTACCAGAGGCTCAGCAACCGTCAGATCGATCGGGTATTCCGTGCAGTCCGCTCCAACGGCGTCCACGAGACCCTGCTCCAATCGCCAGAGCTATCCTTCGACTGGCACGGCAACGTAATCCTCGAAGCGCTCAAGTACCTCGGTCCCTGGCGTCGCCTTGTCGCCTCCGGAGCGCCAGCCAAGACGCCAGCCGGGCAACCCAGCGTGACACACAACACACGGGGAATCCGCCGCACGAGCAGGACTCTCCAGGAGATGTCAAGTGGAACGAAGGAGGAGACTTGAGAGTACTGGCAACGGGGGGAGCGGGATTCATCGGGTCCCATGTTGTTGACAGCCTCGTGCAGCGGGGCGACGATGTCATTGTCATCGATGACCTGTCGACGGGCTCCCTGGGAAACGTGAATCCCAGGGCCGGTTTCTATCAGATGAGCATCACCGATCCGGCCCTCGGGGAGGTGTTCGCCCGGGAGAAGCCAGACATGGTCAGTCACCATGCGGCCCAGGTGAACCTGCGGAGGTCAGTTGACGAGCCGCAGTTCGACGCCGAGGTGAACATAATCGGTAGCCTCAACGTCATGGCCAACTGCGTGCGCTACGGGGTCAGGAAGCTGGTCTATTCCTCGTCTGGCGGCGCGGTGTACGGCGAGCCCCAGTACCTCCCTGTTGACGAGAACCACCCGGTGAACCCAGTGTCGCAGTACGGCGTCTCGAAGCATGCTGTCGAGCACTATCTTCAATGCTACGCCCAGTACGGTCTGGAGTACGTATCGCTGAGGTATCCCAATGTCTACGGTGCCAGGCAGAACCCGGGTGGTGAAGCTGGCGTCATCGCCATATTCGCCTGCCAGATGCTGCGTGGCGAACGGCCGACCATCTTCGGAGCGGGGGACAAGACGCGGGACTACACCCACGTGTCTGACATCGTCGCCGTCCACCTGCTGGCGATGGAGCGGGGCCACAATGCAGTCTACAACGTAGGGACTGGAGTTGAAACGTCAGACCAGGAGATATTTGACGCCGTGGCCGAAGCGATGGGCTATCGCGATACGCCCGTATATGAAACGGTGCGGCCCGGCGAGATCCAGAGGATATGCCTCGACTGGACGAGGGCCCGGGGCGAACTGGGGTGGAGCCCGAGGCTTTCCCTCAGGGAGGGTATCGAGTTGACGGTGCCCTACTACAAGTCCCAAGGAGCCCAAGGGTGAGGATTGCCGGCATCGACCCGGGGCTGGTGACCACCGGATACGGCGTAATCGATACCCGGGGACAGCACGCCACGCTGGTGGAAGCGGGCGTCATCCGAGCAGGCACGCCGGACACGCCCCTTGAGATGAGGCTGTCAGCACTCTTCGACGGCGTGCTTGAGATGCTGGAGCAATTCCACCCACAGGCCATGGCGCTGGAGGAGCTCTACTCTCACTACGATTTCCCGGCAACGGCCATTCTCATGGGCCACGCTAGAGGAGTAATCTGCCTGGCCGCAGCAAAGAGCGGAGTCCCGGTATTCAGCTACGCTTCCACTCAGGTCAAGCTCTGCACCACGGGCGACGGTCGAGCGTCGAAGCAGCAGATGCAGCGAGCGATACAGACGCGGCTCCAGCTCAAGGTCTTCCCAGAGCCGAGCGACATCGCCGACGCCCTTGCCATCGCCCTGTGCCATCACTCGGTTGCAGGAGACACTCTGCCGACGAAAGCCGAGAGCGCCCAACAGTAGGAGACTGCGGTGATATCCTATATAAGAGGAACCATAAGGAGCATAGACACCGAATCGTCACAGCTTGTGGTCGAGGTCAATGGCGTGGGATATGAAGTGCTTCTCCCCACGTTTGTCATGCGCTCGCTGACTGAGGACCAGGTGAAACGAACGGGCGATGATGTCGAGCTGCAAACGTACTACCATGTGCCCGACAGACCCCCTCGTCCGGTTCTGGTCGGCTTCAATAATGACTTCGAGCGCAGGTTCTTCGAGCGGCTGATACAGGTCGAGGACATAGGCCCGTCCAAGGCGGCTCGGGCTTTCGTGTTCTCAGTGTCCACTGTCGCGACCGCCATTGAGAATGCTGACGTGCAACTGCTCCAGAGGATGCCGGGTATCGGACAGAGAACGGCGCAGAAGATGGTCGCGACCCTTCAGGGCAAGGTCGCTGAGTTCGCGTTGCTGCGGGACGAAGGTTACGCAACGATACCGGCAGTCGAGAAAGCCGACATGCGCGAGGAAGCGATCGGGATTCTGACCGCACTCGGCCATAGAAAAAGCGATGCCACAGCCAAGGTCGATGCAGTCCTGAAGCAGAACCCTCACCTGAAGGACACGCAGGACGTCATTCGTGACGTGTTCAGGGCGGAGAAGGAATGACCGGCTGAGAAGGAAGGAAAGGCCATGTCAAGAGAGCCGCTGATCGGCGGCGAGGACCAGCAAGAGGCACCGCATGATGACAGGCTCGTCTGGAGCCTGCGTCCCCGGACGCTGGCTGAGTACATCGGCCAGCCAGAGGTTGTCGACAGCCTGTCGGTAGCGATCGAAGCCGCCAGCAGAAGGGGCGACCCGCTCGAGCATATCCTCCTCCATGGTCCGCCGGGGTTGGGCAAGACCACACTGGCCCACATTGTGGCCACGGAGATGCAGGCCAAGATTACCCACACCTCCGGTCCCGCCCTCGAGAAGCCGGTGGACATCGTGGGCATTCTATCCAACCTTGAGACCGGCGAGGTCCTGTTCATCGACGAAATCCACCGCCTGTCACACGCAGTGGAGGAATACCTCTATTCCGCCATGGAGGACTTCGAGGTGAGCTTCATCTATGGCAAGGGCGCTTACGCCAAGACCATCCCGTACCAGTTGAAGCGTTTCACCCTTGTCGGCGCCACAACCCGAGCCGGTATGCTCTCGCCACCCCTTCGTGACAGATTCGGCATCACCTATCACCTCGACTACTACAACGCCGAGGAACTGGTGCAGGTCGTCACGCGCTCCGCCGCCATCCTCAAGGTCCCGATCGACCACGAGGGAGCCCTCGAAATCGCCAGGCGGTCGAGGGGCACACCGCGTGTCGCCAACAGGCTGCTTCGGCGAGTGAGGGACTTCGCCGAAGTCAACGGCGAAGGCAGAATCACCAGACAGATAGCCGACGAGGCCCTCACGCGGGAGGGCGTCGACCAGGACGGGCTTGACAGGCTGGACAGGCTCTATCTCAAGACTGTGACAGAGAACTACCGGGGTGGTCCCGTAGGCATAGAGGCGCTGGCGGCGACCCTGAACGAGGAGGCGACAACGCTCGTCGATGTGGTTGAGCCTTTTCTGTTGAAGCGGGGGTTCATCGTCCGCACTCCCGCCGGTCGCAAGATCGGTGACGCGATGACCGCGGAGCACGACGCAGAGCAGCACCGGCTCCTGTGACAGGCTGACCAACACGCGCAGACGCAAACGAGCTACTCAGACTCGAGGTCAGCCGCACCGGCGGCGCGCGGCCTTTCCCAGGAATCCCCACAGCAATTTGCCCAGGTTCTTCGTCGCGTGGCCACAAAACCCTGTACGAATATCCATCACGATATAACTGGATTTGACCGTGCCTAGGTTTGACGCTGGAGCCTGTTTATGCTATGATTGTTGGCTGACAATCCGAGTTCCAGCGTCGCGAACGTACCGTACGGTGAAAGGAGTGCACCATGATCTCATTTACCCCCAGTGAAGAACAGCAGATGATCGTGAATACGGTCAGGCAGTTC
Source organism: Chloroflexota bacterium (assembly GCA_034189695.1). GTDB lineage: Bacteria > Chloroflexota > Dehalococcoidia > E44-bin15 > E44-bin15 > JAXHUA01. The sequence goes on from JAXHUA010000084.1 coordinate 16,050, forward strand.
GCCAACGACGAGATTCGTGAGGTCTACCGGGACTGTGAGGAGAGTGGTGAGATACCTGACGACCTCGTCAACACTGCGTGGGAGTTCGGCCTCATTGCCACCGCTATCCCCGAGGAGTTCGGCGGTCTTGGCGAAGAGCAATCGATCTTGACGAACAGTCTGGCCACCGAAGAGCTGGCCTGGGGCGACCTGGCTATCGCGATGAAGATACTGTGCCCGTCTCTCGTCGCGTACCCAATACTCGATATGGGCACGGACGACCAGAAGAAGAAGTACCTGCCCGCTTTCTGCGAGGAGAAGTACAAGGCGGCGACAGCAGCCCTCATCGAGCCCCGTTTCAACTTCGACGCCACCGAGCTTTCAACCAAGGCGAAGCTGGACGGCGGGGACTACGTCTTGAACGGAGAGAAGTGCTACGTCCCGCTGGCGGCCGATGCCGACGTCATTCTGGTGTATGCCGCTGAGAACGGCGGCTGCCAGGGCTTCATCGTGGAGAAGGGCACCAAGGGGCTTGAAATCGGAGAACGCGAGGGCAACATGGGCATCAAGGCCCTGCCAACCTACGAATTGTCCCTCAAGGACTGCCGCGTGCCCAAGGAGAACCGCCTTGGCGGCGAGGCTGGGTGCGACTACAACCGCATCCTCAATCGGTCCCGCGTGGCCCTGTCGGCGATGGCTGTTGGCTTGGCCCGAGCGTCGTTTGAGTATGCGCGCGACTACGCCAAGGACCGAACCGCGTTCGGCGAGCCGATTGCGTCGCGTCAGGCGATCGCTTTCATGCTTGCAGAGAACGCCATCGAAGTGGACGCGATGCGGCTGATGACATGGGAGGCAGCCTGGAAGCTGGACCGGAAGGAAGACGCCACCAAAGAGGCCTCCCTGGCGAAGATGTATGCCGACGACATGGTGCTCCTGGTGACCGACCGAGGTGTGCAGGTCCTGGGCGGCCACGGGTATATCCGCGAGCACCCGGTCGAGCTGTACCTGCGGAACGGCCGCGGCATTGCCACATTCCTTGGCATGGCCATCGTGTAGTAAGGAGGTATCGAGTCATGATCGACTTTGAACTGTCACCTGAAGAGCAAGCCATTCTAGATAAGGCCCATGAGGACGCACTCAAGCTCTATCGACCCATAGCTCGCTACTACGATGAGCATGAGCACGAGAGCCCGGATGAGTTCATCGACACCATGTGGAGCAAGCGAGGCGAAGGCGCCCTGTTCGGTCTCGGTGTCGCCGCGGCGCTGCGAATCGAGGAGACCTGCTGGGGCGACGCCGGTCTTATGCTCGTCTCACCAGGTATCGGGCTCGGAGGCGCCGCCGTCACGGCCACAGGGACTCCGGAGCAGAGGGAACGTTTCCTCAAGCGCTTCAATGAAGGCAACCCGAAATGGGGCGCAATGGCTATGACCGAACCGCAGTGCGGCTCAGATACCTCCGCCATCCAGACCACCGCGGTGCGCGACGGCGATGAATGGGTCCTCAACGGCGAGAAGATTTTCGTGACCTGGGGCAAGAGAGCCGTGGAGCAAGAGGGCATAGTCGTCGTCTGGGCAACGGTCGACAAGTCGGCGGGCCGAGCCGGCATGAAGTCCTTCGTCGTGGAGTGCGGAACGCCGGGGATGAAGATGGAGAAGCTGGAGCACAAGCTGGGAATCAGGGCCAGCGACACCGCGACTGTCGTCTTCGAGGACTGCCGCATCCCCTTCGAGAACATACTGGGGAGCCCTGAGGTCAGGAAGATTGACAAGACCAAGACGGAGGGCTTCAAGAAGGCGATGGCCACCTTCGACGCCACGCGCCCCATTGTAGCCGCCATGGCCCTGGGTGTTGGCCGTGCGTCTCTCGATTTCGTCAAGGAGACCCTCGACAAGGAGGGCATCAAGATACGGTACGGCCTGCCACGCACCAAGCTGACCGCTCTCGAGCGGGACGTGATGGAGATGGAGGCGCACTACAAGGCTGCCAAGATGCTCATGATGCGGGCGGTATGGATGATGAGCCAGTTGCTGCCCAACAGCATTGAGTCCTCGATGGCCAAAGCCAAGGCGGGGCTGGCTGTCACCAGGATCACCCAGAAGGCGGTCGAGCTTATGGGGCCGCTCGGCTACTCCAGGAAGAACCTCCTGGAGAAGTGGATGCGGGACGGTAAGATTAACGACATCTTCGAGGGCACCGGGCAGATCAACATGCTCGTCGTGGCGCGCCGTGTCCTCGAGTTCTCCAGGGACCAGCTCAAGTAAGAGCCAACTGAAGATACAGGAAGGGCGCACAAGGTGCGCCCGGCGGTAGCAAGCGTATTGCCCACTCCTGGCTGCAACGAAAGCCAGGAGTGGGTTTTGTTTCTACACCTTCTCCACCTTGACGGCGCAGACCTTGAAAGAGGCGCTAGCTCAACCACCTATCGCCGCGAAGCCGTCGAGCCAGGAGCGCGGCGCCCTTGACTCCTTCTTCTGGGTATGGTATTCTCCCTGAGGTTTCTATAGTTTTTGGCAGTTTTTGTTCACCTCCCTGCAATGCATCCCAAGCCGACGATAAGCGCAGCCACAAGAGAGACGTCTTCCCGGCAAATCGACACCCACCGCCCCTTGCTCACCATTAGCCAGGCCAGGAAGATGCTGGGGGTCAGCGAGGCAACCCTGCGCCACTGGACAGACGAGGGCAACATAAGGGCCTTTGTCACCCCAGGTGGACACCGCCGCTATTCCGAGTCGGAACTGCGCGACTTCATGGGGACTCGCCGTCGACCACAGGGCATGGAGGACGTGGTGGCCAGAATGGAATCCGTGCCGCTCCATGAGATACACCTCGCCCGCAGTCACTTCGCTAGTGCCCCATGGTACAACAGCCTCAACGAAGAGTCCAAAGCCCGGTTGAGAGAACTGGGAAGCAGGCTCCACCATCTGGCCATCGCGTATCTGATGAAAAGAAAGAAGCGTGATGAGACTCTGGAGACGGCCCGTGGGATTGGGCGCGAGTTCGGCGAGTATCTCTCTGATGCAGGCGTTTCGCTCACCGACTCCGTGGCCGCCTTCCTGCTTCATCGAACGCCGTTCGTCAATGCCGCGAACGAGCTTGTCAAGGCGAGGGAGCCATTGAGGGGACGCGCCGCTCAGGCCATACCGCTGCTGGCGCAGTTCACCGACGAGGTTCTGCTCTCCCTCGTGGAGGCATACCAGGAGCGCCACAGCCGCCGTCGCCCAGAGGAACCGAGGCAAGGCTGAATGATCTCGGTTTCCAGGCTGCTCTGTGATGGCGTTGGGCCGGGCGACCACCTGCGCTATGGCGTGGAAGGAGAGACCTCGCCCACGGCCTTTCCACGACCCGTGGTGGTATGGAACTGCACCAGGCTCTGCAACCTCAATTGCGTACACTGCTATGCTGACGCGGCCGCTCAGAGTGCCGAGGGCGAGATGACTGGCGAAGAAGGGAAGGCGTTCATCCGCCAGTTGGCCGAGTTCGGCGTACCGGTCATCCTCTTCTCGGGCGGTGAGCCTCTGATGAGGCCGGACTTCCTCGAACTCGCCGGGTTCGCCGCCGCACAGGGCATCGGCATCGTAGCGTCAACCAACGGCACCCTGATCGATCACGAGATGGCCACTCGGATGCGCCACATGGGCTTCCGGGAGGTGGGAATCAGCCTAGATGGTATCGGCGACACGAATGACCGGCTCAGGGGCAAGAGAGGTGCATTCGAGGCAGCCCTGCACGGTATCCGCAATTGCGTGTCGGTGGGGCAGAGGGTATCGCTGAGGCTGACCATCACCCGGTCAAACCACCACCAGATCCCCGAGATCTTCGCGTTGGCGGAGGAGCAGGGCATTGACCGCATTTGCTTCTATCACCTGGCCTATGTGGGCCGAGCGAAGAGCTTGAAGGAACGCGACCTCAGCCACCAAGAGAAGAGGAAGACGGTCGATCTCATCTGTGACCGCACGGTCGATCTCTATCGGCGAAAGGTGCCAAAGGAGGTCCTTCTGGTCGGCAACCATGCTGACGGTGTGCACCTCTACCTCAGAACGAGAGAGCGAGACCCGGTGCATGCGGAAAGGGTCCTATCGCTATTGCGGCGGAACGGCGGCAACAACTCGGGCATTCGCATAGGCGCTGTAGATGAGGTGGGCGATGTCCACCCCGGTCAATTCTGGAGGACCGTCACCCTCGGGAATGTGCGCGAGCGGGCGTTCGGCGACATATGGCTCGACACCGCGAACCCGGTGCTGCGCGGCCTCAGGGATAGGAAGGCCGTGCTCAAAGGTCGCTGCGCCCGGTGCCGGTACCTGGATGTCTGCAACGGCAATTCGAGAGAGCGCGCCGAGGCCACCTTCGGTGATATCTGGCAGGAAGACCCGGCCTGCTACATTACCGATAGGGAGATTGGGGCTGTCCCGTGACAAGAGCAGCGGAGATGATCAGCCCGAACTTGAGACTGGTAGCCTGGGAGATAACCAGGAGCTGCAATCTGCACTGTGCCCACTGCAGAGCAGCGGCGGAGGACGTGACCTACGACAATGAGCTTTCGACCGAAGAGTGCTTCGAGCTGGTCGACAGCATCATGGGGGTGGGCAAGCCCATTATCATTCTTACCGGCGGGGAGCCGCTCTACCGCACCGACGTGTGCCAGATCGGCAGATACGCTGCCGAGCGCGGCCTTCGCGTGGTGCTGGGCACCAACGGCACCCTCATTACCAGCGAGGTGGCCGCCGCCCTGAAGGAAGTGCCGGTCTCTCGAGTTGGCGTGAGCATTGATTTCCCCACCGCTGAGCTGCAGGACGAGTTCCGGGGCGCAGCCGGCGCGTTCGAGGCCGCGCTGGCAGGTATCGCGGAAGCACAGCGGGCCGGCATCGAGGTGCAAATCAACAGCACCATCACCAGAGCGAACGCGCCTCATCTGGACAGCCTGCTCAACCTGGCGCTCGACCTGCAGGCGGTCGCCTTTCACCCCTTCATGCTGGTTCCGACGGGGCGAGGCAAGAGCCTATCTCACCTTGAACTCTCTCCCCAGGAGCATGAGCAGATACTCAACTGGGTCTACGACAAGCAAGCAGAGCTTGGAAACCGGATATTCTTCAAGCCTACGGACGCGCCTCAATACATGCGCATCGCCCTGCAAAGGCAGCGTCACCAAGCCAGGGCAGTGACCGGGCATCCTCCAGCCCTCGATTCGGTCACCAGAGGGTGCTTGGCCGGTGTCAGCTTCTGCTTCATCTCACATATCGGTCAGGTGCAGGGGTGCGGCTATCTCAACGTCGAGGCGGGAAACGTGCGAAAAGACAGCTTCGCCAGCATATGGCTCGATTCACCGCTCTTCGCCAGACTGAGAGACCTCTCGAACCTCACCGGCAAGTGTGGCGTCTGCGAGTACCGGCGACCCTGCGGCGGGTGCCGTGCCCGGGCCTATGAGGCCACCGGTAGCTATCTGGGGGCCGACCCATATTGCGCCTATCAACCGGTTGCGGTGCGCGCGTCGGCAGTCAGCGTGGAAGGTGCAAACAGGTGTGACGGAACGCAAGCTGGACCATACTGACAGAAGCCTGCTCAACCTGGTGCAGTCTCGCTTCCCTCTCAGCCGGCGACCCTTCGCAGAACTGGGGGCCAATCTCGGTCTGGACGAGACGGAAGTCATCGAGCGAATAGACCGCTTGAAGCAAGCGCTGGTGATCCGATACATCGGCCCCGTCCTCGATTCCTGGAGTCTCGGCTATCGCACCACCCTCGTGGCCATGCGCGTTGCGGAGGAAGGACTGGAGCGCGCCGCCCGGATCGTCAATCAGCACCCGGGCGTGAGTCACAACTACAGTAGGAATGACGCCCTCAATCTGTGGTTCACCCTCGCCGTCCCGCCAGGAGATGACCTCAAGCACGAGGTGCAGGAACTGGCGAATCGGGTCAAGCCGGAGGAGGTGGTGAACATGCCAGCGGTGCGCGTCTTCAAGAGGGGAGTCTTCTTTGATCTGGTGGGCGACGGCTGCATCGTCGCCAGCCCGCCGGCGAACCCGCGACCCGCGTTGCGCCCTGCGCCCGCGCTCTCACCTTGCGAAATGGACATAGTCAGGGCACTTCAGCAGGACATCCCCCTGACCAGCAGGCCCTTCGATGACATGGCGAGAGACGCCGGCGTGGGAGTCGATGAGTTCCTGATATGCTGCCGTGCGCTCAACGAGCGCGGGGTCATGCCACGCTTTGGCGCGTCGATCAGGCATCATTGTGTTGGCTTTGCCGCCAATGCCCTCATCTGCTGGAGGGTCCCTCTCCTCATGGTTGAGGAAGCGGGGGAGACGATGTCCGCCTTCAGTGAAGTGAGCCACTGCTTTGAGCGGGAGGCAAGCGAGCGCTGGCCGTACAATATCTTCGCCATGGTCCACGCCAGGACACGAGACGACTGCCGGCAGACCGTAGGCAGCATCGCCGCCCGGATTGGCATCGAGGAGTACAAGACGCTCTTCACCACCAGGGAATTCAAGAAGGAGCGAGTAAGAATTGCCGCGAGGAACGAGGGACAGGCGTAACCGACGGGCCACCGACCATGAGGACCCGAGCACGCCCAACAGCCCGGGCACGAGCAATGGGAACGCGGAACCGTTCACGCCGTACTACCCGGTCACGCTGTACGTCCAGGGAAAGCGATGCGTGGTGATTGGCGGGGGGGAGGTCGCCTTTCGCAAGGCCCAGGCGCTACTGCAGCACGGTGCTCTAGTGGAGGTGATCAGCCCCGGCCTGTGCCCTGAACTCAGCCGACTGGCGGCAACGGGCGCTGTGAGAGCCGTTCCGCGTGAGTACCGGGCGGGCGATCTGGACGGCGCGTTCGTCGCCGTGGCAGCCACGGATGACGCTGGAACGAACAGCCGGGTGGCAGCAGAGGCCACGGAACGGCGAGTCCTGGTCAATGTGGCGGACACCCCTGCGCTGTGCAGTTTCATCATGCCATCGTGTCTGCGTCGAGGCCCGGTGACCGTAGCCGTATCCACCGGCGGGAAGAGCCCAGCGCTCGCACGAAGGATCAGAACCGAGTTGGAGAGAAGCCTCACCACTGAATACGGTTCGCTCGCTTCGCTGGTTGAGCAAGTCCGCTCCGAGCTGAAAGAGAGAGGAATCGTCCTCCCCGGCGAAGCCTGGCAGCGCGCCCTGGATCTGGATGTCTTGCTGGAGATGTTGCGCCAAGGCCGATGGGACGAAGCCAAGGAAAGACTGTTGAGCAAGCTAGAGAGGTGTGAATAGCGTGCAGCGGAGTCCCGGCCTTGCGCACCCGCAGCTTTGCGTCGTGGGTGTGCAGCACGATACAAGCCCGGTAGCCATAAGGGAGAAGTTGAGCATTCCCCGACGCCAGATGCAGGAGACATTGGCCACCCTTCGAGGATACCTCCCGGCGGGCGTCATACTCGCCACGTGCAACCGGACGGAGATCTATGCCACGCACGAGGATGGCGCCGCCAGTGAGCAGACGATGCGCCGGTTCCTCAAGGACTGGGCTGGTATGTCGCAAGATGAGCTTGCCCCCTATCTGTACTGCCTCTCCGGCCACGCGGCCATGAGGCATCTCTCACAGACTGCTTCGGGGCTCTGCTCAATGGTGGTGGGCGAGCACGAGATACTCGGACAAACGCGACGGGCGCTGGAGGAAGCGGAGCAGGCCGGGATGGTGAATGTGCCGCTCAGGAAGCTTTTTCAGCATGCCATCCGCACCGGAAGAAGGGTGAGGGAGGAGACTGACATCAGCAGGAATGCCCTTTCGGTGAGCGCCGCAGCAGTTCACCTCGCTGCAGCAGTCACCAGCGACATCAGCCGCCGCCGCGTACTCCTCATCGGCGCCGGCGAGGCGGGCAAACTGGTGGCCAGGGCCCTTGCACAAGAGCGGGTCTCGCGGGTAACCGTGGCCAGCCGAGACCTGGGCAACGCTCGAGACCTCGCCTCGGTACTCGGGGGCGATGCCGTTCATCTGGGTCACATCCAGTCCGAGATGGAGGCCGCCGACATACTCATCACCTGCACCGGCGCACCCCACTTCGTGGTGCACTGCGATGCTGTCAAGGCGGTGATGCTGTCCAGGCCGGACCGTCCCATGGTTATCATTGACATCGCCGTGCCTCGAGACGTCGAGCCGGAGGTAGGGCGGATCGAAGGGGTACTCCTCTATGACATCGACAAGTTCAACCACATATCCGAGGTCAATCGCAAGTCAAGAGAGAAAGAAATCGTCAAGGCGATAGAAGTCGTAGACGATGAATTGGAGCGCTTCATGCTGTGGTGGCGAACGCTGGAGGCGAAACCCACAATCAGCGCCCTGACCCAAATGGCCGACGACATTCGTCAGCGCGAGTTGCGGGTGACCCTGAAGAAGCTGCCGCAGCTATCCCAGAAGGACTATGATGCGCTGGACGCCATGACCAGGGCCATTGTGAACAAGGTACTTCACCATCCAATCAAGTGCCTGAAGCAGAACGACGTGAGGAGAGAGGACTTCGTCGAGGCAGTGCAGGAGCTGTTCAATCTTGACGGCCGGAGCTCATCATGAAGTCAGCGGAACGCGTTATCGTGGGCTCGCGTGGCAGCAAGCTTGCCATGATCCAGTCACGGCTTGTGATCTCCGACTTGGCCAGGGCGCATCCGCATCTGGAGTTCGAGTTCATTCCGATCACCACTACCGGAGACCGCCGAAGATACACTCCCATTGAGCAGATGGGCGGGGGAGGGGTGTTCGTCAAGGAGCTTGAGGATGCGCTATCGGAGAGGAGAATAGACCTGGCGGTGCACAGTCTCAAGGACATGCCCACCGAAACCGCGGCGGGATTCCGGCTGGCGGCGGTAGCCGCGAGGGGCGATCCCCGGGACGTGCTCGTGTCCTCCTTGGGGAAGCTCGCTGAGCTCCCGAAAGGTGCCAGAGTAGGCACAGGCAGCCAGCGGCGTGCGGCGCAGCTTCTGGAGCAACGTCCCGATCTTGAGATTCGCCCTCTGAGAGGGAACGTCGACACGCGGTTGAGGCTCGTGTCGTCGGGTGAACTTGACGGCGTGGTGCTGGCCGCTGCCGCCCTCGTCCGGCTCGGTACGGAAGGCAGGATAGCTGAGTACCTGCCTCCCACCATCTTTGTCCCCGCAGCGGGGCAGGGCGCTCTGGCGATCGAGATTCGCGCCGATGACGCTCACATGGGCCAACTGGTAGCCCCGGTGAACCACGAGCCAACCTGGCTCGGCGTGACCTCCGAGCGCGCTTTCTTGGGAGCCCTGGGTGGAGGGTGCCGGGTGCCGGTGGGCGCGCTGGCGACGGTGGAAGGCACGAGAGTTCATCTTCTCGGCATGGTGGCCAGTCTGGTCCGAGGTGAGATCCTGCGTGCCGAAGTCGAGGGCAACGCCCTCGCGCCAGAAGAGACCGGCCGTGAGCTGGCCCGGAAGATGATGGGAATGGGAGCCGCCTCACTACTCGAGGAAGGTGAGCCATGACGAATGGAAAGGTCTATCTCGTCGGCGCTGGGCCAGGAGACGTCGGGCTGATTACTCGCAGAGGGCTCGAATGCCTCGGGCGAGCCGACGTCGTTGTCTACGACCGGTTGGTCGACAACCGGATTCTGGAGTTCGCCCCGAGGAGTGCAGAGCTCATCTACGTGGGCAAGCTGCCGGGAAGCCACGTCAGGCAGCAGCCTGAGATCAACCAGATCCTGGTCGACAAAGCCAAGGAGGGCAAAGAGGTCGTGCGGCTGAAGGGAGGCGACCCCTTCGTCCTGGGGAGGGGAGGGGAGGAGGCAGAAACGCTCCATGCCAACCGGATACCCTTCGAGATCGTCCCCGGCGTCTCGTCGGCCACAGCGGTCCCGGCGTACGCCGGCATACCGGTCACACATCGTGGCGTCGCGTCTTCTTTTGCCGTCATCACCGGCCATGAGGACTCCTCGAAGGAGCTGTCCGCCGTCAACTGGGAGAAGCTGGCGACAGGCGTGGACACGCTCGTTTGCCTGATGGGAATGCGCAATCTGTCGCGCCTGGTGGAGCAATTGCTCGCCCACGGGAGAGCGCCCGACACCCCGGTCGCGGTCATTCGCCAGGGGACCACGCCTCGGCAGGAGACCCTGGTGGGAACGCTGGATACCATTGTCGAGGCGGCCAAGGAGAAGGGGTTTGAGCCACCCGTGGTGACCGTGGTGGGAGAGGTGGTCCGGCTCCGAGAGAGGCTGACCTGGTTCGACAACCGGCCGCTGTTCGGCAAGCGCGTGCTGGTGACCAGGTCTCGCAGCCAGGCAAGCGCCTTCAGTAGCCTGCTGGCGGAACGCGGCGCTGACCCCGTGGAGCTTCCGGTGATCGAGACCAACGATGTCACCGACCCCACCGCCCTCGACCGAGCCGTATCGGGTCTGTCGGGCTATCAGTGGGTCCTGTTCACCAGCGCCAATGGAGTGCAGGCATTCTGGAAGCGACTGCGCGCTCTGAATATGGATGCCCGTTCGTTCCGGGACGTCAGAATCGCCGCCATAGGCCCCGCCACCGCAATGGCGCTGGAAGCGCGGGGACTTCGCGCCGACCTGTTGCCGACAGAGCATACCAGTGAGGCAATGGCAGCCGAACTCGCGACCGTAGGAATCGCCGGGGACAGGATTCTGCTGCCCCGTTCCGATATAGCGCCACGCGACTTGACTGACCGACTCGTCGAACTGGGGGCGGAGCCCGTTGAAGTGAGTGCATACCTCACCCAACCAGCCACATCCGCTAGCTCAGGTCGCGACATGCTCCTTGAAGGGAAAATCGACATTGTCGCGTTCACCAGCGCCTCAACGGTAGCCAATCTTCTGAAAGCGCTCGGCAATGAGCGATGCGCGCTGGACAGAGCCATCATCGCCTGTATCGGCCCCAGGACGGCGGAGGCCGCCGAGAAAGCGGGGCTCACAGTAGAGGTCATCGCCCCCGAGCACACCGTACCCGGCCTGGTGAAGGCTATCGAACTGCACCTGCTCAAGCACGAAAGGAAGGACTCATGACCGGATTCCCTCAGCTCAGGTTGCGCCGACTTCGCTACAACGCAACGCTGCGGCAACTGGTTCGAGAAACCTCACTCAGCGTAGACGACCTCGTCTTTCCGCTGTTCGTGACACATGGCCGGGGTGTGAAGAACGGAGTCGGCTCCATGCCTGGCATCTATCAGTATTCCGTCGACCTGCTGTCTCGGGAGGTCCAAGACATCGCCGCGCTAGCCATCCCCGCGGTGATTCTCTTCGGCATACCGGAGCACAAGGATGAGCTCGGCACCTCGGGCTATCAAACCCATGGCGTTGTCCAGCAAGCCATACGAAGCATCAAGGAAGTGGCCCCTGACCTGCTGGTCATCAGTGATGTCTGTCTCTGTGAATACACCAGTCACGGGCACTGCGGCGTCGTGGAGGATGGTGAGGTTGACAACGACAAGACGCTGGAGCTCCTGGCCCGGATGGCCGTTTCCCACGCGGAGGCCGGCGCTGATATCGTGGCTCCTTCGGATATGATGGATGGGAGGGTGAGGCGGATTCGACAGGCGCTGGACGACTGCGGGTATGAGCGCGTCCCCATACTCTCGTACGCGGCAAAGTACGCCTCAGCCTTCTACGGTCCATTTCGAGAGGCCGCCGAGTCCGCGCCGCAATTCGGGGACAGGCGATCCTATCAGATGGATCCCCCCAATGCCCGGGAAGCGATGAGAGAGGTCGAGCAGGACATCGCCGAGGGAGCCGATATTGTCATGGTGAAACCGGCCCTGGCGTATCTGGACGTGATTCGCCGGGCGCGCGATGCATTCAATCACCCCCTGGCGGCGTATAACGTAAGTGGCGAGTACTCGCTGGTGAAGGCGGCTGCGGCACAGGGATGGGTGGATGAGCAGCGCATAACACAGGAGATACTCACCGCTATCAAGCGAGCCGGGGCGGACATCATTATCACCTATCACGCCAAGGACGTCGCGCGCTGGATTCTCAGCGGGAAATGAGAGGGATGCTCGACAAGAACCGTTCGACGAGGTTGTTTGAGGAAGCCCGAAGGTATCTTCCCGGCGGCGTCGACAGCCCGGTGCGTGCTTTCAAGGCGGTCGGGGGCAATCCCATCTTCGTGAAACGAGGACGTGGTTCCAGGCTCTATGATGAGGACGGGAACGAGTTCCTCGATTATGTTTGCTCCTGGGGCCCGCTCATTCTGGGACACGCGCACCCACGGGTGGTAGAGGCTCTGAAGCAGGCTATCGAGCGAGGAACCAGTTTCGGAGCGCCAACCGAGCTGGAGACACAGCTGGCTAGGACCGTGTGTGAGGCGGTACCTTCCATTGAGACCGTGCGCTTCACCAGTTCCGGCACCGAGGCAACGATGAGCGCCCTGCGGCTCGCACGTGCATTCACCAATAGGGACAGGATCGTGAAGTTCGCCGGCTGCTACCACGGTCACTCAGACGGGCTGCTGGTGAAGGCCGGCTCCGGCGCCGCCACGCTTGGTCTGCCCGATAGCCCGGGTGTTCCTCCCGGCTATGCTGAGAACACACTTGTTGCACCGTACAACGACCTGGAGGCAGTGGAGCAACTCTTCGCGCGGCACGGTGACATTGCAGCCGTCATCGTCGAGCCGGTGGCGGCCAACATGGGCGTGGTCCCACCCAAGCCCGGCTTCCTGGAGGGCTTGCGTAACCTGACCGAAGCATCCGGGGCCCTGCTTGTTCTTGACGAGGTGGTCACGGGCTTTCGGGTGGCGTATGGAGGAGCGCAGGGACTCTATGGCGTCACGCCGGACCTGACCTGCCTGGGCAAGATCATCGGCGGGGGCCTGCCGGTGGGGGCCTACGGAGGCCGCGCCGATATCATGGAGTTGACTGCGCCGGTGGGGCCAGTGTATCAAGCAGGGACGTTGTCGGGCAACCCGCTCGCCATGACGGCAGGAATAGAGACGCTTGCCACGCTCCGAGAAGGCAACGCGTACGCGGAACTGGATGACAAGGCGGGCCGGCTCGCAGCCGGAATCGCTGCGGCCGCGAGGAGTTCCGGCACGGCCCTCCAGGTGTCGAGGGTGGGATCGCTTCTCACCGTCTTCTTCAGTCCGGGACCGGTCGTCGACTACGAATCGGCCAGACTCGCTGACACTGGACTCTTCGCAATGTTCTTCCAGCGATTGCTCCGTGAGGGCATCTACTGGCCACCATCGCAGTACGAGGCCGCGTTTCTCTCCCTCGCCCACAGCGGTAGCGATGTCGACACCACAATCGCCGCCGTCGGAAAGGCACTGGCAGACAAGGACGCGGCGCAGTGGCGGAGACGCGCTGGCACAAGCGACGACTCACGAACCACGTTGCCCTCGTCCTGAAGGTCCGCCGCCGACGGGAGACACCGCGCGGTCATGCCGCTGAGGGAACGTGGCGGGGAATGCACTCGGCATGCGCATCAAGGCCATCCGCACTCCCGTTCGAAGCCATCGCCTGCTTCCGCCGTTTCGCGGACGCCCATGAGCGGGCTTCTGCCCTACACCTTCTCCACCCTGACAGCGCAGACCTTGAACTCGGGTATCTTCGAGACAGGGTCAAGTGCCGGATTGGTTAGCTGGTTCACGGGGCTCTCGGCGAAGTGGAAGTTCATGAACACCATGCCCAAGGGCAAGACCTCCGTCACCTTCGCCCGCGCCGTTATCTTCCCTCTGCGAGAGGAGACCCACACGATGTCGCCGCTCTCAATCGCCAGAGCCTCGGCGTCCTGCGGGTTGATCTCCACCTCGCCCTCACCCTTCAGCTCGCTGAGCCCCTTTGCCTTCCGAGTCATGGTGCCGGTGTGGAAATGAAACCGGCTGCGCCCGGTGGACAGGAGCAGAGGGTACGCGTCGTCAGGCTCTTCCTGCGGTGGCTTGTACTCCAGCGGCATGAACCTGCCCTTGCCCCGGCTGAAGATGCGGTCGTGGAGATACCTGGTGCCCGGATGGTCCTCAAAGGGACAGGGCCATTGCAGCCCTCCCGCCTCCAGCCTCTCGTAGGTAATGCCGCCATAGGCAGGCGCGAATGCCGCGATTTCCCGCATTATCTCCTCCGGGCTGGTGAAGGCGAAGTCCTTCGCCCCCATTCGTCGGGCGATGTCGCAGATAATCTGCCAGTCCGGCCTGGAATCGCCTATCGGGGCCAGCGCCCGGTGGAGCAGTTGGACGCGGCGCTCCGTGTTGGTGAAGGTGCCCTCCTTCTCGGCGAAGCTCGCCGCCGGCAGCACCACATCCGCCAGCCTGGCTGTCTCGGTGAGGAACATGTCCTGAACGATCAGGAACTCCAGCCTGCTCAGAGCCTCCTCAACGTGTTTGCTGTCAGGGTCGCTGAGCAGCGGGTTCTCACCCATTATGTACATCGCCTTGATCTCCCGGCGATAGGCGCCGTCCATCATCCCGTCCAGAGTCAGGCCGGGCCTGTCGGACACTGAACAGCCCCACCCATGCTCGAACTTCTCTCTGATCGCCGGGTCGGTCACTGCCTGGTAGCCGGGATACACGTTGGGCAGCGCGCCCATATCGCAGGCCCCCTGTACGTTGTTCTGCCCGCGCAGTGGGTTCACCCCGGTAGAGGGCTTCCCAACATTGCCGGTAAGCATGGAGAGATTGGCCAGAGCCAGCACGTTGTCAGTGCCATGGGAGCTCTGGGTAATGCCCATGGCATACAGGATGGAAGACGGCCGGCAGGTGGCGTACACGCGGGCGGCCTCGGCTATGGTGGAGGGGTCAACACCGGTGATGTCTGACACACGCTGAAGGTCAAAAGCCTTCAGCGCGTCCCTGAACCCGTCGAAGCCCTCACAGCGTGATTCGACGAACTTCTGGTCCAGAAGCCCCTCATCGACAATGACACCGGCCATGCCCATGACCAGTGCCACATCAGTGCCGGGCCGATGACGTAACCAGACATCGGCCATGCGACACAGCTCTATCTGGCGCGGCTCGGCAACGATGAGCTTGGCCCCGTTGTCCACCGCCCGCTTCACCTGAAGGGCGATGACCGGGTGGGCCTTGGTCGTGTTCGTCCCAATGGCGAGAATGCATCCAGCATCGCCGATCTCGTGTATGGAGTTCGTCATGGCCCCGCTCCCGAAGCTTGTGGCTAGACCAGCCACAGTGGGAGCGTGTCAGAGACGCGCACAGTGATCGATGTTGTTGGTACGCATCACGCAGCGGGCGAATTTCTGCAACAGATAGTTGTCCTCATTGGTGCACTTGGCGGACGACAGGGCGGCGAACTGGTCCCAGCGGTATTTCGCCAGCCTGCTCGTGACCAGGTCCAGCGCCTCACCCCACGTGGCCTTCACGAACTCGCCTTCCCTCTTGATAAGTGGTGTGGTCAGCCGGTTCGGGTCGGTTATGAAGTCGAGGCCGAACTTGCCCTTGACACAACCCTGCCCCTTGTTGGCTAGCCCATCGGGGTCGGGAACCACCCTGACAATCTGTTCATCCTTTATCTCCAGATTGAGACTGCACCCAACGCCGCAATAGGGACAGATCGTGGTAACCACCCGGTCCGGATGACCCATTTCCGTGGCGCTGCGCTCGATGAGCGCGTTCACCGGACAGACATCCACACAGGCGCCACAGAACTGGCAGTCAGCCTCTCTCAGCGTCTTATCGTCGCGAGGCGCGATCGTATTGCATTGCAGGCAACGCGCTGCTTCCTCCACCGCCACCTTCCCATCCACTTCGAGTTCAACCTCAGCGAAGCTCGATTTCCTCGTCTCAGGAGGCAGGTGGGCGAAGACCGCCCGCCTCTCCTGCGGCATATCCAGTTCACTGCAACGCCTGGCCTCCTCGGGACCCACGAGCGTCTCATCTATGTTGCCGTCGCCGCCCAGATAGCGGTCCATCGACTCAGCAGCTCTTCTGCCGGCGGCAATGGCCTCGATGACCGTCGCCGGCCCGCTCACGCAGTCCCCGCCGCTGAACACGCCCGGCCGGCTCGTCTGCATGCTCGGGTCCACCTTGAGCACGTTTCCACGGCCAAGCTCGACCTGGAAACCATCCGGCACCTCAGTGCGCTGGCCAATGGCGGCTATCACCCTGTCGAACTCACTGGTGAACTCGCTCCCTTCCACCGGCACGGGTCGACGGCGACCACTGGCATCCGGCTCACCCAACTCCATGCGGACCGACTCCAGCTTCAACCCGCCATCTGACCGCTCGATCTTCGACGGGGCGGCCAGGTAGACAATCTCGACGCCTTCCTCCAGTGCAGCATCGACCTCCTCAGGGTTGGCCGGCATTTCGTTACGGGTGCGACGGTAGAGGAGCGTCACCTTTTCCGCCCCGAGACGTAGCGAGATACGGGCCGCGTCTATGGCCACGTTCCCACCGCCCACCACCGCGACCTTCCGCCCCACGTCCAGCTTCTCACCCAGGTTGACGCGGCGAAGGAACTCGGCTGACTCGATTACCCCCGGCAGGTCATCACCTTCCACACCCAGGCTCATCCCCTGGTGTGCTCCCAGCCCCAGGAAGACGGCGTCGAATCCCTCCTGGAACAGCGAATCGACCGACTCAATCCTTGTATTGAGCCTTATCTCCACGCCAAAGCCCTTGATGTCTTCGACCTCACCGGCAAGGACATCCCGCGGCAGCCGGTACTCCGGGATGCCCACCCTCATCATGCCACCCGCCTCGGAAAGCGCCTCGAAGACGGTGACTCCGTGGCCCTGTTTGGCCAGGTAGTACGCCGCAGTCAAGCCTGCCGGTCCCGCCCCGACCACAGCGACGCTCTTGCCCGTCGCTGGAAGTCTCTTGGCTCGACCCTTCCAGGAGCCATCGCCGTTGTCAGCCGCGAAGCGCTTGAGCATTCTGATGCTCAGCGGTTCGTCCACCTCACGCCCCCGCTGGCAAGCAGTCTCACAGGGGTGCACGCAAACCCGGCCGAGTGACCCGGGGAATGGAACACGCTCGCGAATGACCGCCAGCGCGGCGCTTGTCCGCCCGATCCCGATCAGACGCAGGTATCGTGGGATGTCTATTCCCGCAGGACACGCTTTCTGACACGGATAGGCGAACTCGATTGCCCGGACGCCCCTTACGTCCTCACAGATGCGCACACAACGTTCGCAGCGTATGCACAGATTGTTGTCCCGAACGAAGAATGGGCTGTCCTCGCGGACCGTCAGATTCTTGGGAATGTACGGCGGCAGCTCATCGAGCCCAACGTAGTCGATGATTGTCTGGAGGTCTCCGCCGCCCAAGGGGCAGAAGTCGCAGCTTGGACTCCGCGCTCCTGTGCCGCCGGCAAGTTGATCGCTGGGATACCGCCACAGGATCCGTCTCAGGCTTCGGCGGCGCAGTGACTGAAGATTGCTTGAAATAGTGTACACCACCATGCCGTCCGTCACCGGGGTGATGCATGCCAACTGGGGCTCGTCGATTCCCTCCACCTCAACTACACAAAGGCAACAGGCCGCGTCCGGCTTCACCTGGGCAAGCGGCTCCAGAGCCGGGTGGTGGCAGAGCGCCGGGATGTAGGCTCCCGCCTGCCGCGCCGCCTCAAGTATCGTCACCCCTTCGTCGACGCTGATCTCACAACCATTGATCTTGACACAGACTCGCTTCATCCCGCACTCCGCTGGGTCCCTGCTACGAGCTCGACCTCGCCGCTTTCGATATCCTTATCAGTTTCGAGGCAATGATTCCGCAGACTGAGTTGACGTCGTCGGTGGTCAGGTAGTCACATATGGTGCTGTCAAACAGTATGTTCCCCTCGGGCGGGAACTCCTCGTCGCCTCGCCAGAGAACGAATGTTATCGGCACCCGGGGAAACGCGTCTATCGTTACAGCGACATCGCCGAAGTCCACCTTGCGACCGCCAAGGCTTTCGGCGGCGCCCGGTAGACGGCCGGGGTCTTCTCCGAAATGGCGCACAACGGGCTTGATGGCCCGCTGCGAGAAGGTCCGGAAGTAGACAGTGCCTCCGGGCACATGCTTGTACCCTATCAGTTCGTTGGACACCGGCGTGCCCTTCGCCTGAAGCAGATAGTGTAGTATGAGTATCTTGTCCACAAGGGGCACTTCCTCCTCACTGTCCTCCAGCGCAATGGCCACGCCGGGGACGGTGACCTGGTACCGTCTGTTGAGGTAGCTGATAGTGATTATCGTCTCGGAGTCAGCCCGCCGATAGCTGGCGCCGCTTCTCTGGCACAACTCGTCCAGGTCGGCAACGCTCCGAAGCTCGTCGCGCGCGAGCTGATAGGCCAACTCGTAGCCCTTGTGCATAGTACCCCCATTGGGACGTTCAAGGTGGACTGCGGCTGCGCTGGAACGGCCCTGTGCAGATCAAGCCGAGGTCGGAACACTGAGGTACTGCTACAACCCAGCGGCATCCAGTATCGCCGGAACCCTCTTCTCCCAGCCGATCGCCATCAGATGCACGCCCTGGCACACATCCTTCAGGTCTTTGATGAGGTTTGCGGCGATGTCCATACCCGTTGCCGCCTTGTCTTCCGCCTTGGACATCCTGTCAATAAACTCATCGGGGACGAACACGCCCGAAACGTTCTTGTTCATGAACCGGGCCATACCCACAGATTTAAGAGGGATAACCCCCGCCAGAACCGGAACATCGAATCCTTCCACCCTCTTCATGAACTTGGCGAACTCGTCGACATCGTATACGGCCTGGGTCTGGAAGAACCTGGCTCCGACGGCTATCTTCTTTTCCATCTTGGCCAGTTGAAGCTCGAGCTTGGCTTCAGTGTCGGCCGCTGGCGTCACGACAGCACCCGGGAAGAAGTTGGTCTTCCCCTGGAGCTCATTCCCGACGATATCGCAGCCTTCGTTCAGCCTGCCGATAGTCCACAGGAGTTGCACCGAGTCCAGGTCATACACCGGCTTGGCCTGGGGATGGTCTCCCAGGGCCGGCAGGTCACCCGTGAGGGCGAGCACGTTCTCAACCCCGAGGACGTGAGCACTCAGCAGGTCCGATTGCAGCGCCAGCCTATTCCTGTCTCGACACGTCATCTGAAATACGGGCTCAAGGCCTCTTTCCTTCAGCAAATGGCACGTAGCCAGCGAACCCAGCCTCATCACCGAGCTTTGCTGGTCGGTGACGTTGGCGGCATCCACCCTGCCGCGCAACAGCTCAGCCACCTCTTCAATCTCGTCGACGTCCGTGCCCTTGAGCGGACCGACCTCCGCAGTGATGGCGAACTTCCCTGCCTCGAGTACAGTTCTCAAGCTCACCCTGCCTTCTCCTCACTGTCGATTTGCTCCAGCGCCCACTGGGACGTAGACATCATCTTCGGGCTGGGCATCATCTTGCTGTAGTCCTTCGGAGGAATGAACCTCCTGAGCTTGTCAAGCTGGTTCTTCGCTTTCAGCCTCTGGTAGATGAGCTCCCAGCCACAATCCCTGTCGGGATCGAGCTCGCACTTGCCATTCGATGCTCCCCCGCACGCGCCGTTCACCAATGACTTCGTGCAGGCAGTCAAGGGGCATATCCCGCCGGTATAGTCCAGCAGGCACTCGCCGCACTCCATGCACCTCTCCTTGCCAGTCCACTCAGCACGACTTCCACCCATGTTGACTGTGTCACACGCCGGATGGCACACCTTGTTGACCGATGCGGCTACCGCCTGGATCCCAAGACCGCAGGTCATTACAAGTATCGAGTCCGCCGCCTTGATCTGGTCTATCCTGCCCCTCAGACGGGACTTGACCAGAGCCTTCTGGCACAGGAAGTCAACCACCATCGTGCCGGTGACCCGCTTGCCAGCCCCCTCAAGCCGCTCCTTCATCTCGGCCACCTGCTCGGGTCCGCCGCTGCCGGAAGCCTCGGCACACCCATTGCAGCCCAGGATGAAGACGCTGCCTTCACCCTCTAGGTAGCCCAGTACTTCTTCCAGAGGTTTCTGCTGTGAGACGATCATCCCTAATCCTCCGAACACTCATGCTACCTGGAATCTACCCAGGTCTTTGGACCTAGGGGTTATCAGATGAACGGCGCAGGCGAGACAGGGATCAAAGGAACGGACAATCCGTACGATCTCAAACGGATTGGCCTCATCCCTTATCCTGGTGCCGATAATCGCTTGCTCTATCGGGCCCGGGTTCGCGTCATCGTCCTTGGGCGAAGCGTTCCAGGTAGTCGGCACCACGCACTGATAGTTGTTGATTTTCCCGCCCTTGATCTCGATCCAGTGTCCCAGTGCCCCGCGGGCAGCCTCCGTCAGCCCCATCCCAGTGCCCTCCTCAGGAATCCTGTAGTCGGCAAAGGTGGGCTCGCCGGGCTTGAGTTCCAGAAGCCATTTGTCCATGGAGTCGGCGACGTACTTGGCGCACAGCGCCCGCGCCAGGTGGCGCCCCGCGACTGAGAACAGAGCCGCCGGTGATGCCTTGAGCTCACCCAGCGCCCAGTCGACCAGCTTTCTCATCCCGGCATCACCGTGGGCGTAGCTGACTGCTACTCTGGCCAGCGGGCCAACCTCGTGTACCTTGCCGTCATAGCGGGGCGACTTCACCCACGAGTATCCGTTCTGCTTGCCATAATCAGGCTTCGTATCGCCGTTTGCGGGGTGCCGTCCGGACGTAGAGCTGTCATACCACGAATGCTTCACGTACTCGGCTATCTTGGCGACGTCCAGCTCAAGCGGCTTGAGATCGGCCGAGGTAGTCCCCTGCTTGAACAGGCGCATTCGCCGGGTCAGGTCCGGGTCGCCGCCATCGAGGTCGTACGCCCCGTAGGACAGCATGTTCTTGCAGCCAGCTCCTATCTCCAGGTAGTCCGAGTACGCCCCGGCCACCGCCAGCACATCCGGGATGTAAACGTTGTCGATGAAGTCCTGCAGTATCCTCAGTTTCCACAGGAAGGAAGCTATCATGTCCACAGTCGGTGTGATGGTGACC
>JAXHUA010000085.1:0-19810 GCA_034189695.1 Chloroflexota bacterium
ACCTGTTCCCCGGCCAGTACCTCCGGCACGTGCAGGGAAACGCCCATCCAAGCCGGTGTGTCCCACAATCGTGCAAACCCGGCGAGATAGTAAGGCGTGAACCACAGTGCGACAGCAAACATCAGTAGCAGCAGAATATGGATGGCCCTGTTCTCAACGCGAAACACAAAGCAACTCAAGCCCAGCAGAGCAATGAGCAAGATTGCCACATAGTAGAGTGGGAATAGGGAGTGTATCGCAGCCAAAGGCTCGACAAGCCAAGTGTCCTGGAACACTGGATAGGCAACTCGTATGGACGACAAGTACACCAGTCCAGCAACTGCTGCCAGGATGAGAATGACGAGTACCTTAGTGTGGTTATTAGCTTTCTCCATCTCTTATCAGGCTATGATTGTTACTCCTACGAGTGTTATACAAGCCTTCCCCACGCCAGAGGTAGCCTTCTGTGGCTCGCCAGGTGGTGCTCTGGCTCATAATACCGGCTCTGTCTGGGTCTCTCCTCCTGACACCAGTCGCCGCGCCAGTACCGGGATATGGGAAGGGGTGAGCGCATAGTATCTCTTTCCCGCGGCCTCCCCGTACTGCACCAATTCTTTGAACTCGTTGCAGTGCCGCTTGTAGATGTGCATGTAGTTGCTGTCCCTGAACACCGCGGGATGGGTCTCGAGAATGGTCTGCATTAGGTTACCGAACTGGGATGAGGAGCTATAGTCCCATAGCTGCTTCTCCTCTGGCTTGCGGCCATCGGCACCCACAACATAAATGTTCCTACAGACGGATGATACCACAGGGAGCATGAACAGCGTCATGATACTCGCTGTAAGTCGCACGTAGAACCTGTCCAGGGTTGGGAAATTATACTCCTCACCGTGGCCTGGTATCTTGACAGGCGTTGGCATTCCGCCACGCCTGGCCAGAAGCGTCCTGATAAGCTCACTCGACCGCATATCCCAGATACCTGGCGCTGGCATTCCAATGATCCGCTCTTCAAGTTCAGGGTGGTGTGCCAGAAGCAGGGGTACCTGGAAGTCCTGTACCATGATGTAGCATTGGAATTCCTGTACTGTCTCCAGCATCATGCGCCGGAACTCCGCTGCGTAGCGGCAGGGGCTGAAGAAGAATGCGTGATCCACGAATGCGAGCAGTTGCGGGCGAATATGGTGCAACAGGGCCTTGTTCCTGACTATACTGTTGCACACGACTCGGAAGGCCCCGCGATAGTCGAATTGTGTTGCCCGGTCCAGCGAAGGGCCTGTCCCAAACACGTATGCGTCGTCGCAATGGCCTACCTTCTCGAGCAGGCGCTTGTAGTTCTCCTTTGATAGCTCCGCGAGCCGCTCCCTCTCTCGAATCTCCAAGGTCTGAGCACACAGTCGCTGAGATATCACACTCTCGAGTACGAGGTAGTAAGTTGGGTCTACCACGCTCAATCTCGTCAAATGCCTCAGAACACGAGGGGCAAACATACTTTCTTTGTTCCACAACATGATGGCGTCGGCCTGAGAAAGGTCGACAGCCCGGGAGTCGACAACGTGTATATGCTCCGCTTTGCGGATGTAGCATTCCTGGCTGGCGGGGGGAGCCAGGTCCTCCAGATTCGTGTTGAGCAACGTCTTGTCCACCGCGATTGACACCTGAGGGTGGGAGGAGGCGCAATGTGGAAGGTACCAGGAGACCCGATTGACTAGGTCGGCAAGAGTGCCAATATCCTTGACGGCCGGATAGAAGATAGCACTACGAATGACCCCTCCGGTATCCCCGACCAGCGATTTCACCAGCTTCTGCGCGCCATAGTAGCCATAGGCCTTTGCTGTCCGCACGTTGGTTTCAAATCGCCCTTTGCGAGTTGCTCCGTACACTCCTTGAGAGCCTCCTTCCCCGATTGATTCATTGCAGCCTGCCCCGTCTTAACCTGAGAGGACGAAGCCGAACCGGAGCCTTGAACTGCCTCCAACACCTGCCCTCCACAGCGCTTCGGCGCGAAGGCCTCCACGGAGTGCATGACGTGAACCTCGTGACCCCGCGTCGCCAGGTCTTCAGCCAGCCACTTCACGTCAAGGGCATCGCCGCCGATGTGGTACGGCGGATAGAAGGTGGTCGTGAAAAGGAACTTCAGTTTGGTCATGCCCGTGGCCGCCCTCATTTCGTAGCAAGCACTACATAGTAAAGAACGAAACTGTCTAACCGTAAGTACCTGGCCAACGCACCGAACCAGTATACCCTCCGGACGTCGACCACACTCCAGTCGTGCAGTAGGTCCAAAAGGGCATACTCGGTGAACCTGAAATAGTCATGTGGGATGTCATGCACGGGGAACAGGAACGGCACAACAAGAAAGAGAGCTCCACCGGCCTTCAAGCAGCGATGCATCTCGCCTATAGCTCTTCGGGGTGTTGGAACGTGTTCCAGCACATTGGTACACACCACTAGGTCGAAAGAGTTGTCTCTATACGGAATACTGTTCACATCCATGAGCTGGTCGATCCCCTCGTGCCACTGGACATCCGTGGAAGTATAGTTTGCCTCTAAGAACAACGCGCTGCGAGATTTTCTCCCAGCTCCGACCTCCAAAACCCGCCTATTGCCTTCGTCAAGTGGCCAGCACGATTTCTTAAACTGCTGTGCGATCGTACGGTGGTGGAAGTATAGTACGACGTCAATCCATCGCGACACAAAGACACGCATTCCGTATGCTCACCTAGTGTGCATGCCGCATCCGGTGCAACAGGTAGTTGTCAGCGATCTTGAGAACGTACTTGGACGCCATCTCGAAGTCCTCTGGATGCTTCACAACGTGCCAGATGTTCTGCGCCCACCACCTCGGGTTGGAGTAGAGCGAACGATACGCCACCAGTCGCGCTCGATTGAGGTCCTTCGGGCTCAAGGCGTCCGTCCCCATAACCGAAAGGTCCTGGTACAGACTGCGCCAGTCCTTGGAGGTCTGCCGGCCGTTCACCATCTCATGTAGCCTGGTGCCCGGATAGGGGACAGCCACATTGAACTGGGCGCCGGTGGGAAGCACCCTCCTGATGAAACCCAGTGTCTCCTTCATCGTATCACGAGTCTCCCCGGGCAAGCCGAAGATGAAGCTGCAGTAGACCTTGATGCCCACCCGCTTGGCCCAGCGAACCGCGTTCTCGGCCTGCTCTACGGTTGACCCCTTGTGGGCATTGTCCAGGATGCACTGACTGCCCGATTCCACGCCGAAAGAGATGCCGCGGCAGCCGCCCCGATACATGACCCGAAGCAACTCCTCATCGACAAGCTCGACGCGCGTGTTGCAGTACCACCTGATGTCCAGTCGCGCTTCCGCCATGCCGTTGGACAACTCGATGACGCGCTGCCGGTCCACGGTGAAGCTCTCGTCGAAGAACGAGACTGTCTTCACACCGTAGTTCTCCTTCAGATAGCCCAACTCCCGCAGGATGCTCGGCGCCCCCCTGTTCTTCCACTTCGTCCTTGCCACAGTGCAGAATATGCACCCGAACGGGCAACCCCTGCTGGTATACATGATAGTGAACGGCCTGCCCGCCGGTGTGTTGATGTAGTACCTGTTCAGGTCGGAGAGCAGGTCGTACGCTGGAATGGGCAGCGACTCGTAGCACGGCATCGGCTCCGCGTCGTGGGTCACCCGGACGGAATCGCCTTCTCTATAGGCGATCCCCGGGGTCGACGCCAGCTCGGCGCCTTTGCTGAGTGCATTGACGAGCCCAACCGCTACCACCTCGTACTCGTGGCGCAGGTAGATGTCGAGCTCCGGGGCCTCACCCAGAACCTCCGCTGGAAGAGTCCTCAAGGTCCAGCAGATGCCCACTGTAGTCGCCTCGGGGTGCAGGGCCTTCGACAGCTTGGCCGTCTCCATGTCCCAGTCGAAGGTGGTGGGAGTGAACCTGAAGATGAGCGCCTGGTAGCTGAGTCGCTCCAGTTGTAGCGACAGCTCCTCGTAGCCGATACTGTCTCCATTGGCGTCCACCAGATGCACGACGTGCCCCTCCTGCCTCAGCAGCGACGCGATCTGGAGGAGGCTGTACGGCGGGAGCACCGAGTAGCGCTCGGTGATCTCGCACCGCTCCTCCCTGATTACAGGGATGCCGTGGTAGCGCGGCGGATTGACCAGAATGACTTCCATTCTCTTTCCTCAGATCTCACGCCGAGGCCAGCACTCTCTCGTAGAAACGGCGGTGTTTCTCCGCCATCCTCTCGGAGGTGAACTCCGTGGTGACCCGGCGGAAACCGGCCTCCGTGAGCCTCGTCCGTTCCTCGCCGTCTTCGAGAAGCTGCCTCACCAGACCCACCAGCGCGTCGACATCCCCCGCGTCGAACAGCAGACCGCTTACCCCCGGCTCGATCACCTCGTTCACCGCTCCAACGTCCGACGCGACACACGCCACCTTCATCGCCATGGCCTCGAGGAGGCTCATGGGAAGGTTCTCATAGAACGAAGGAAGCACGAATATCGACGATAGCTTGTACAGCCACGGAAGCTCACTATTGGCCACGAAACCGAGATACGTGAACCTGTCCTCGGGGATGCGGAAGCGTCGCAGCACATCGACCACGAGCTTCTCCGAGCCGCGCCCGGCGAACACGAAGTGCGCGTCAGTGTCCAGCAGTCGACTGATCGCCTGTGTGAAGAGGTGCAGCCCTTTCCGGGCCACAAGGCGACCGGCGTACAGCACGATCGGCCCCTTACCCTCCAGTTGGGGAAAGCGGCCATACACGTCGTCGACCCCCTCGTAGTCGAAAACCTCCAGATCAATGCCATTGTGTATTGGCTCCACCACCCCCTGGTAGCGGTAGTCATCCCTCAGCATCCTGGCGAATCGCTCAGACACTGTGATCATATGGTTGGTCCGCCGTAGATAGAATGACTCCATCAAGCTGATGTAGGGGTATGCGACCAGGGACCATCGCTCCGAGGGTGCCAGCGCCATCGGGTTCTTGCCTGTATTGAGAAAGCCGGCCACCTGGCCCCTGATCGTGGTGTGTACCGTAGCCAGGGAGGGGATTCCCAGCGACCTGAACTTGAGGAATATGTCGGGCATGTTGACCAGGTTGGCTGCATGAATCAGGTCATACCGGTACTTGCAGTGGTACTGCGGCAGTTCACGCAACACCCGGTACTGGAATCGGAGATTGTAGACGAAGTCGTCATTGGCACACGAGATGTTGTGCAGGGATATGCGATGCCCGAAATAGTCGAGCACGCGCTCACGGTCATACCCTTCGCCCCTCGTCGGTGCAAACACATGGATATCCATCTCCTCGTACCTGGACAACTCCTTGACCAGATGGACTGAGTAGATGCCCACTCCCCCTACCGGCGGAAGGAACTCAGGCGCCAGGAATGCTACCCTCATCGAAATCTCTTCTTGATCAGCGTTCGCCCAATCTTCACGCCCGACTTGAGCGACTTGAGCTTCGGCGGAGTCGGTCTCCGCCGGTACCCGATTGGCAGCTCCGCGATGCTGTACCGCCTCTTCGCTGCCTCGACAAATAGGTTGGCCTCCAGTTCGAAACCAACGGCGTCCAACTTCAGACCATCCACCGCACGCCGGCTGAAACCCCAGCAACCGGTGCACAGGTCGCTTATCCGGGTCCCGTACAACACGTTGGCCATAAGCACCAGCAGGTAGTTTCCCACCAGGTTGAGAGGCCTGATCGATCCCTTCTCCCTCCGCCCCCTGAGTCGAGAGCCCATCACCACGTCACATCCTTCACATAGAACGTCAAGCAACTCGGGGATGTGCGAGGCGGGATAGGTATAGTCCGCATCCAGCATGAACATGTAATCGCCATCCACCGAGTCAAATGCGGTCCTGACCGCCCTCCCCTTCCCCCTTATCGGTTCCACAATGACCCTCGCCCCTTTTTCCTCGGCGATCTCCTTTGTCCTGTCTGTGCTGTTGTTGTCCACTACGACGACTTCCACACCGTAACCACGATCCTCGATCTCCCGCGTCGGGATCTCGTCGATGACCCTGCCAATAGTCTCTTCTTCATTCAACGCCGGCAAGATCACACACACCCGCTCGTCCTTCGTCGCCTTCACGTAGTCGCCGCCTTTCTGTCCCTCGCCAAACAGCCCGCGCCCTTTCTACTGCCTATTGATATGTTCTACTGACTTTGATAGCACCCAGTTCACCCAAAGTCAACTATCTCGACTTTTGTTTTCTTCAATGCATCATAATGCACTCTATAACACACTGACAACTGAAAGTCAATAGTTGTTGTGCCAGTATACTACAGTTGCTTAAGCTGATTCTACAAGCGTCTGCATGACATCATGTGCTATAACTGCGACCAATTATCCACTACCTACCCATCGGAATCCAGATTACCCCCTCCGTGTGGTCGCCAACAGGTTCAGTCGTGTCTGCACTGAAGAGGACAGCAGTGTAGGCGCAAAGAAGAGCGTCGCACATGTCGTGGTTGAAGCACGATATGTCCGAAACGAGGTGCAGTAAGACACCAGCGATATGCCGTCTCAACGCCGTCGTCCCTCCGCTCGTGCTCTTCCCGGGAAGCCGTTCCGCGAAGAGGCGCACCTTGGCTGCGTAGGGATGTCGTTGTCCCGATGGAGCGAGTCGACCCAGTTGAGTCTCAGTCCCCGATCGAGGGCCACGCAGGCCGTCGGCTTGGACGCGCTCATCGCCAGGTCGGACTCCGATTTACAGGCTGTTCCTGCCACGCTACTCAGAGGGGAAACTGCCCGTACGCTTCAAAATCTCTCTGGCAGCCACCACGCCGGAAGCCGAAGCCTGAATGAGCCCACGGGTGACCCCAGCACCGTCTCCCGCGGCAAACATGTTCGCCACTTCAGACTCCAGGCACTCGCTGAGGGCGAGACGAAGAGAGTAGAACTTGACCTCCACGCCATAGAGGAGAGTGTGGCGAGAGGCCACACCCGGCGCCAGCCTGTCCATGGCGTCGAGCATCTCGACTATGTTCTTCATGTGACGATACGGCAGAACGAAGCTCAGGTCACCGGGGGTCGCACCCCTGAGCGTTGGCTGTATGATTCCCTTCTCAATTCGCTCAGGCGTTGAGCGTCTGCCCTGCTTCAGGTCGCCCAGACGCTGGACGATCACGCCACCGCTGAGGATATTCGCCAGGTGAGCCAGGTAGCGACCGTAGGCGATGGGATCACGATAGGGTTCGGTGAACGTGGTGCTCACCAGCAGGGCGAAATTGGTGTTGTTGGTCTGACGCCCGGCGTAGCTATGTCCGTTGACCGTTGTCACCGGGTCACTGCCACCGGTGCACTCCATGGTCACCTCGCCCGCCGGGCACATGCAGAATGTGCGCACCCTGTCGTCGAAGGCCTTGGAGTAGTAGTCCAGCTTGCTTTCATAGAGGGTGCACGTCAACTCCTCAAGGACTGCCTTCGGCACTTCCACCCTCACGCCGACGTCAATAGGATTGATATGAGTCGTCAGCTTGAGCCGCGATGCCTCCTGGGCAAGCCAGTCGGCCCCATCCCTGCCCGGAGCAATGACGAGGTAACGGCACCCAACGGTTTCCCCGTCCTCCGTCTCAACCCCTTTGACCATACCGTTGTCCGTCAGAACGCTCTTGGCTGCGGTCTCCAGCCGTACTTCAACCTTGCCGCAGAGCAACTGGCGTACCTCCCTCAGCACAGCCCGACACCGGTCCGTACCAAGATGTCGGACTGTCATCGGCGTCAGCCTCAAGTCAGCCAGGTTGGCCCGCCTCTCCAGCTCTTCCACCCCTTCGCCTGCGCCGTAGACCCGGTCCGCCCCGCTGAACCTGACGTACGTTTGATCGACATAGTCGACCAGTTCCTCCGTCCTGGCGCGACCCAGGTATTCCGCGAGCCGTCCGCCGACATCGGCAGACAGGGTCAGTTTCCCATCACTGTACGCACCGGCACCGCCAAGCCCGCTCACAAGGTCGCAGGGCTTGCACGGGGGACAACTGATGCCACGCTCGATGGATGGACAGTGGCGGCGCTCAATTCCCTTGCCCTTCTCCAGCAGCAGGATGCTCAAGTCCGAATTCTCCGACAGCTCCAGTGCGGCGAAAATGCCCGCGGGGCCCCCACCCACGATTACC
Organism: Chloroflexota bacterium; assembly: GCA_034189695.1. Lineage (GTDB taxonomy): Bacteria > Chloroflexota > Dehalococcoidia > E44-bin15 > E44-bin15 > JAXHUA01. Next base: position 8,077 of record JAXHUA010000085.1, read on the forward strand.
ACATCGTATTCACTTGACAATCTGCATGTCTCCTCTCGTGTCGATTCTATTCAACGTCCAACACCATGTCAAAGGGACAAACACGGGGACTGTATAGGGGTATCCTTGTAGAAACGCCCCACCGGAACAAGAGGCGGCAAGCCGGCCTTCCTGAATCGCCGCCAGCGTACCCTGCCCCCGAGCGCGCGGTCTACCGCCCCTTGAACCCCTCGACACGCCGTGCGAACCGCACGAGGTTATCACGCGTAATCACCCCGATGACCCGCCCGTCGCCGCCCACAAGCACCTCGTTGAGGCCATCCTCCTCCATGCGCTGCAACACTCCAAGAGCCTGCTCGCTCGGGCGCACCACGCGGAGTCTCTCAACAGGCGTCATAGCCCGCCCCGCGCTCACGATGTCCCAGTCTTCCCTGGATATGCCCTTTATCTGCTGCACTGTGAGCAATCCGTCGACGCTCTCCCCGTCGACAACCAGAAACGACCGGCTCGACCTGGGGATGATGAAGTGCTGCACAATCTCCCTGATGCTCAGGCTCCGCGGGACTCTCTGAGTGTCCCTGTTGACGACGTCCTGCGCGGTGAAACCCCGCAATGCGTCCAGGAGTGCCGCCTGGCGGTAGCTCGACGACGCCGCGCTGTAAAGAAGGAATCCGAGCACGAGAAACCAGATCCCGTTGAGGCGCCACTCAGCCAGGAAGAGCATAATAACGCCAGCGAAGACGAAGGCGCCAGCTACTCCTCGACCAGCCAGGGTGGCGATCCGCGTCGCCCGGAGGTAGTTGCCGCTGACCAGCCACACGAGGGAACGAAATACCCTCCCGCCATCCAGAGGGAAACCAGGGATCATGTTGAACACCGCCAGGACGCCATTTATCCACGCCAGCCACCACGCCGCTATGGCCACGTACGCGCTGAAGCCAGCGCTGGCCAGGAACAGCCCGTAGTACAGGCCGGCAAGCAACAAGCTCGCCAGCGGCCCGGCGATAGCCATCTTCAGCTCCATAGTTGGCTTCGGCGCCTCCCTGGTTATCTGGGCGACGCCCCCGAAGAAAAAGAGGGTAATGCTTTTCACAGGAATGCCCCCGCGTATGGCTACCACGCTGTGCGCCAGTTCGTGGAGCAACACGGAGCCGAAGAAGAAAAGGCTCGTCACCACGCCCACGCCCCAGTAGGCCGCCGTTGACCACGAGCCAGCAGTCACTTCAGGGTAGTAGGCATAGGAAAGCAGCACCGTGATGAAGATGAAAATCAAGAACCAGCTGAAGTCCACCTTCAGCGGTATGCCAAGCAGCCTGCCCAGTTGGATTGCCCTGCCCATTACGTCACAACACCTTCAGCGTAACAAACACCGTATTCTAACACAGCACTGTCGCTCAGAAGAAGTGAAGCGTCGACTGGGATGGAAAGGGACCTACGAAGGAGTGGCATAGCCAATGAGCTTGTAGACCAGCTTTGCGGCGAGGAAAGAGCAGGCCACCGGCCCCTGCTGAGGACACAACTCCACAACGTCGAAGCCTACGATGCGCTTCGTGGCAGCAACGCGTCGCAGCAGCCTCAGCATCTCATACCAGCCCATGCCTCCGGGCTCAGGCGTGCCCACCGCCGCCATAACCGACGGGTCGAGGACATCGAGGTCAATGGTGACGTACACTTCATCGGACAGAGCCGCGGCTATATCATCCAGAGACTCATCTTGCAGCGGTTGCTCGGCAGCGAAGAACGGGCGCATGCCGCGCTCCTCGATAAACACGTGCTCCTCGTCACTGAGGCTGCGAATGCCCACCTGGACGATGGGGCAGAGCTCCACCACCCTTCTCATCACGCACGCATGGCTGTATCTGGAGCCCTCGTATTCATCCCGCAGGTCGGCGTGAGCGTCCAGTTGCAGCACGGAGAGCTGAGGGAACGCCTCACGATAGGCCCTTACCATGCCTATGGTGAGCGAGTGTTCTCCCCCCAGCATCACCACCAACTTGGCCTCCCGCAGCAACGACGCCGCGACCTGATACACCCGTTCGACCGTCTCCTCCGGCCCCTTCATCGATGGCCTCAACTCGGGTAGTGTGTGAATCCCCACCGCGAAGGGTTCACGGTCGAGTTCGACGTCGTACAGCTCGAGGTACTGGGACGCGTCGATGATGGCCATAGGGCCGTCCCTGGCGCCGCTTCTCCAGTCAGTGGTGCTGTCATACGGTACGGGGAGAATAACAGCCCTCGACGTCGCGAAGTCGGAGCGGTCCGGAGGTAGCGCAGCGAAGTTGCGCGCCGGGTAGAAGAACTCGCTGTTCATTGGATGGTCAGGTCCCTCCCCATAAGAAAGGAGGGTTTCTTCCTGCTGCGAAGCACGCCGGCAGCGCGGTCGCTCACGGCGCTCACCATGATGGGGAGGGCAATCGTAGCATCGCAGTTCACCGTGACCGCAGCCGCGTCAGGCGTCACCTTCTTCCAAGACCGGGCCTCCTCGAAGGTGCAGCCACTCAGACCGCCCCATTGCGGAGCATCAGTGGTAACCTGGATAGCGAAGCGATGGCCCTTCAGCGGCGTATTGTAGAAGTCGCCGCAAAGCTGGACCTGCTGAATGAAGTTCTTCGGCGTACCACCCCCGATGAAGATTACGCCGGTGCATTGTGCACGGCAGGCGATGTGGACTAACTCGGCAACATCTCCAACCACATCGAGAAGGACATGATTGCCGTCCTTGACCAGCGCTGTCGCCAGTGCCGTGCCATAAACGCTATCAGCGGGCGCGGGACAGTAAATGGGGAGCCCCGCCTTGGCCGCAGCGGTGAGAATGCCGTCCTCCTTCGCCTGGCCCGATACATGCTGACCCAGCGTGAAGAAGAACTCCCGCGTCTTGTAGGGCCGTCCCTTCTCGAGGGTTCTGGAGAACTCGACTACGAATTGCTCCGTCTTATCGAACTCGTCCTCGGAAGCAAGGACGTCGTGGATTCGGAAGGTCTTCGCGTCCGCCAGCTCTCCATCGTCGAGCTGCGGGCTGCCCTGCCAGTGCACCCTGCCGAGGGTCTCGTGGAGGTCGTGGAAGAGATTGGCGCCGGTCGAGACCAGACAGTCGATGAGGCGGTTCTCAATGAGGTAAGCGATAACCTGACGCATACCAGCCGGCACCATTGCTCCGGCAAGTCCCAGGAAAATGGTTGCATCGGCTCCGAGCATCTCCGCCCAGACTTCAACTGCGCGAGCCAGATTCCTCGCCTGGAACGAGGTCCCGCCCATCTTCTCGACGAACTCGGAAAGGGTACACCCTTGCGATATCGACAGGGGGACGACCGGCTTCTTCATTCTCTTCAATCTGCCATTTGACAATCTAGAGGCTCAGGCCGCCTTCGACTCCACCGTCTGCACGTAGTACCGCTCCAGTCCCCTGTCGAGGACGTGCGTCTCCATGTCGGCTATCTCGAACCTGGCCCGAATATCCTTCATTGCACGCTCAGCGTCGAACTCCTTGCAGGAGAAGATGTCGATATTGACCAGTCGTCTTTCAGGAAAGGTATGGATGCTTATATGGCTCTCGGCTATCACCACGAAGCCCGATACTCCCCAATCCTGGGGTTTTGAGCCCACGTACCTGAATACGTGGGGAGGAGCGACTTTCGTCATCTCGATCTCGGAGGGATACCCGTCCAAGAATTGGTAGATGAACTCCTCGCTTTCCAGTATTGCCGGATTCGCCCCAAAACCGTCAATGATCAGGTGCATCTCACCCCCCTTTCTCTGTGACCCTGGCACAAAAAAACTCCCTGACAAACCATCTTAAGTCTGCCAGGAGGTTGGAACTCGACCTTCTGCTAAAGCTCTCGCTCCATCTCAGGAGCTGTGTCGCTCTATCGCTTCACCCCCTCGACGAGCTTCTCCTCATACCATCTATCCAGGTCTTCTCTTCTAATCCGGTATGCCTTCCCGATTTTCGCAGCCGGAATCTTCCGGTCACGACACCACCTCTGTATGGTGGGCTTGCTGACCTTCAGAATCCTGGTCATCTCCTCAACAGACAATAAGTCGCCTTCATCCACAAAATACCAATCCTCCCCTCACAGCCCCGATGCATCGAGGCGTTACCGTTTTGGGGATGATAGCATACTTTGCATCGCAATGCAACACCTTTACGGCCTCCCTGTGCCCTTCACCGTGAGGGCACTTCAGCCCGTTTCACGGGCCGACTGAAGAGTCCGTCTCAACTCAAACAGGGCGTGATTGGCCGCGCGGAGCTTCACCTCCGGGCGCAACGGCGGGTACACCCCGGGTACGGTCCTGACTCCCGCACCACTACAGATGGCGATGTACGCCGTGCCCACCGGCTTGCCCTCCGCTGGATCGGGGCCGGCCACCCCGGTAATACCCACCCCGATGTCCACCGCCAGCCGGCTTCGCACCGCCCTCGCCATCGACGAGGCCACCTCGGCACTGACGGCGCCATGCTCCGACAGCAGCTCGGCGTCCACCCCATATGCGATTTTCACCTCGTTCGTGTAGCTCACCAGCCCGCCTCTGAAATACGTCGAACTCCCCGGCACGTCGGTGATAAGACTGGCAAGCAGCCCGCCGGTGCAGGACTCCATCGTGGCCAGGCTTAGCCCCGTCTCCGTCAGCAATCCGCCGACCACACTCTCCAGCGTATCACCGTCGAACCCCCAGACCGCGTCTCCCAGAATAGCGCAGACCCGCTCCTCCAGCCCGGCGACCATCTCTTTCGCCGCTTCCCGGCTGTCAGCCTTACTGGTAAGGCGTAGTTGGATACCGTCCGGCTTGGAGTAGACCGCCAGCGTTGGATTCTTCGACGAGAGATGCTCTTTCACCATTTCGTCCACCGCCGCTTCAGCCAGCATGTACGTCTTGATCGTCCTCGATAATATGACGTGTCGGATCAACTCACGGAGTCTGTGCGAGACCTCCTTCTCCCACATGCGCTGCATTTCGGCAGGCGGTCCTGGCATGGCGACTACGATCTTGCCATCGCTCTCAACCCACCAGCCGGGAGCGGTGCCCCTCGGATTTGGAATGGCTCGAGCGGACGGAATGAGGGTGGCCTGCTTGACATTGCTCTGGGGCATCGAATAGCCACGCCGGGAGAAGAACTCCCTCAGTTCTCGCTCCAGGTCGGGGTCAACGGTCAGAGTCTCGCCGATGGTCTCAGCGATGGCCTCCCTGGTGAGGTCGTCCTCGGTGGGACCCAGGCCTCCGGTGGTGATAATCAGGTCGGAGCGGCCCAGAGCGCGCTGCACGCACTCCTTCATACGCCCCATGTTGTCCCCCACCTGGGTGACCCACAGCAGGTCGATCCCGACCTCCGGCAGCCGGGAGGCCAGGTAGGACGCGTTGGTGTCGGTGATCTGGCCCAGCAGCAGCTCGGTGCCAATGGAGATGATCTCCGCTCTCATTCGCCCCCCCGCGGAGCCGTCACCCCGTGGACAATCCCCGAGGCGACATCGGCCGCCCGCTTGCCCGACAGCAGCATACCGCCGAAGGTGGGCCCCATCCGCGGCAGGCCGTAGACGGCAGCCACCGCCATGCCCGTGACGACAAGGCCAGGGTAGACCTCTCCAGTCTTCTCCACCACCGCGTCCTCGGATGCCTCAATCCACAGCGCCCCTTCGCCGGCTATCTCGATCAGTCCCCGCTTCTCCAGTTTCCTCACCACGCTCGCGTCGTGGCCGGTCGCATCGACCACCACCTTCGCCTCAAGAGGGATGGGGTCGAGGGCCGCCACCTCCCGAGGCAGGTGGGCGATCGGACTCCAGTTCGCCACAATCCCCGCCATGCGCCCGTTCTCCCGCAGGACTACGTCTTCGAGGAGAGTGAGTGAAAGGAACTTCACCCCGGCGTCGCAGGCGGCGGCGATAAGCCTGGAGCAGGCATGCGGTGCGTCGGCAACATACAGCCCCGGCTTCACCAGCTCGCAGGGCACCCCCAGTTCACGGAGAGCCTCGTGCCCCGGCGCCCTGACGGTGAGCTTGTTCATGAAATAGCCACCAATCCAGAATCCACCGCCGAGGTAGTTGTTCCTCTCGACGATGACCACCCTCGTGCCCTGGCTGGCAAGCTCCCTTCCCGCCACGAGCCCGCTGGGGCCCGCTCCCACGATGAGCACATCGGTGTCAGCGCAATCGTCAAGGTGTCCCAGGAAGCTGGAGGCGATAGCCCTGGTTACGTCCTTCTCTGAAACGGGGTCGAATATGGTCATATCCCCTCTCCTTTCACGGCTAGTGCGTGTGTGCCTTCGTGCCCAGGTAACGGGCCACCAGTTGCAGAGCGCAGTAGTCACCACACATGCTGCAGGCATCTCCGGAGGTGGCATGCAGAGAGTGAACCCGCCGTGCCCTGGCCGGGTCTATCGCCAATCTGACCTGCTCCTCCCAGTCCAGGTTCTCTCTGGACACAGACATCATCCTGTCCCACTCCCGCGCTCCCTTCGCGCCTCTCACGATATCGGCGGCGTGGGCGGCAATGCGAGAGGCGATGACGCCTTCCCTCACATCGTCGGACTCCGGCAGGCCCAGGTGCTCCGTGGGCGTAACGTAGCACAGGTAGTCGGCGCCGGCGACCGCGGCGATGGCCCCTCCGATGGCGCCCGCGATATGGTCATACCCGGCAGCCACATCGGTGACCAGCGGGCCCAACACGTAGAACGGCGCTCCCTTGCACAGGCTCTTCTCGAGTTGCACATTGGTGGCTATCTGGTCGAGGGGTACGTGTCCCGGCCCCTCCACCATCACCTGCACCCCGGCATCCCGCGCCCGCTCCACCAGCTCGCCCAGCACCAGCAACTCATCCACCTGCGGGCGGTCGGTGGCGTCGGCGAGACTTCCCGGCCTCAGCCCATCGCCAAGACTGAGAGTCACGTCGTATTCCCGCGCAATCTCCAGCAAACGGTCGTACTGCTGGTACAGCGGGTTCTCCTCTTCGTTGTGGAGTATCCATCCCAGGAGGAAGGCCCCACCCCGCGAGACGATTCCAGTGACCCTCCCCTGGCGCTTCAAGCGCTCAATCGCCGACCGGGTCACCCCGCAGTGGACCGTCATGAAGTCCACCCCCTCGCAGGCCTGCCGCTCTATGACGGCGAAAAGGTCATCGGCGGTCATATTCACTATGGCCGCCCGCCTTTCGATAGCCTCGACCCCGGCCTGGTATATGGGGACCGTGCCCAGGGGAATCGAGCTTTCCTTGAGGATGGCATGACGGATGGCGGTGAGGTCGCCGCCGGTGCTCAGGTCCATCACCGTGTCGGCCTTGTACTCGATGGCGATCCTCAGCTTCTCCAGTTCCATCTCCACATCACTGAAGTCCGGCGATGTACCGATATTGGCGTTCACCTTTACCCTGAGGCCCTTCCCTATGCCACAGTAGCAGCCCAGCCTGTGGTTGACATTGGCCGGTATCACCACTGAGCCCTCGGCGAGCCCCTGCTGAATGAACTCTGGCTCCACCCCCTCCTCTGCGGCGACGAGTCTCATCTCCTCGGAGATTACTCCTTTTCTGGCAAGCTCTTGCTGTGTCACCTCAACCTCCCTCAAATGCACAAGACCAAGAGCCTAGGTGTTCGGTTCCAGACCCTTGGTCTTGTCGGCTACCGCGTCCCTACGCTCGCATTACCGAGATCAGGTTCGAAGGGTTGACCGGCGCACCGGTCTCTCAGCCTCATCGGCTCCCCTGCGGTAACTGCAATAATACCACAGAACGCAGCGAAGGGCAAGAGTGCGCGGCGCGGCGGCGCCCGGGTTTGGAGCAGACCGTCCGGGACGCAACGCCACGCCTGCAACGCCCTCAAATTGACTCACCCATACGTGTATGCTATCATCCGGCCAGATTGCGTGTCGGGTCTATACTTGAAGAGGGTTGGGCTTCTCTCCATCTTGATCGGTGGGGTGGCAGGGATGCAGGCGGGGCTGACGGGCGTCGGCGGTGGTGTGTTCCTCGTACCCCTGATGGTCTGGCTTCTGGGAGTGCCCCAGCACCAGGCCCACGGCACCTCGCTCGCAATAATCATCCCCATAGCGCTGGTAGGCGCAATCACTTATGGCGTGCTGGGCCATACTCCTGGAGACCTGGGATGGGCGGTGATCCCGGCGCTGGCCGCCGGCGCCGTTGTGGGAGTCATCATCGGAGCGAAGATCATGATGAAGGTCCCCGCCAGACAACTGCGCTGGGTATTCAGCTTCTTCATGATAGCGCTCGGCAGCTACATGATAGTCATCTAGGCGGTAGTACGAATGAGCATTGCCATTGGAATGGCGATAGGACTGGTGGCGGGACTGCTCGGAGGGATGCTCGGCATCGGCGGTGGGGCCATCCTGATTCCCGGCATGGTCCTCCTGCTCGGCTCGGAGCAGCACACGGCCCAGGGGGTTTCCCTACTGGTCATCACCCTGACCGCGCTGGTTGGAGCCATAACCCACTACCGACAACAGACCGTCAGGCTTGGAGTAGCGGTCTGGGTAATCCCCGCCGCAATCGTGTTCAGCTTTCTGGGCGGCATGGTGGCCGACATGCTGGACACATCACTCCTGCGCGATGTGTGGGGAGCGCTGCTGATCCTGGTGGGAATAGCGATGCTGGCGACAGGAAGACGAAGTGTCACCGCTTAGCGAACTGTACAGAGAGATAGCGGCATGCCAGGACTGCGAGCTGGCGAGACACCGCACTCGCGTCGTGCCCGGAGAGGGACGGGAAGACGCCGACATTCTCTTCATCGGTGAAGCGCCGGGATGGCATGAGGACCAGCAGGGCCGGCCTTTCGTGGGACCGGCGGGCCACTTCCTCGATGAGTTGCTCGGCTCAATTGGACTGACCCGCAAGGATGTCTATATTGCCAACGTCATCAAATGCCGCCCCCCGGGCAACCGGGACCCGGCCCCCACCGAGATGCTCGCCTGCAAGAAGTGGCTCGACCGCCAGATCGCGTTGATCCAGCCCAGGATAATCGTCACCCTCGGTCGCTACTCTCTCGCTCAAGCCTTCCCCGGCGAGTCCATCGGCAAGATGCACGGCACAGCGCGCAAGAAGGACAACGTGGTCTACTTCGCCATGTACCACCCCGCAGCGGCCCTGCACCAGCAAAGCTTGCGCAAGACCATACAAGAGGATATGCTTAGGATACCTTCCCTCCTGGCTGAAGCTGCGGACGTGGAGGAAGTGCAGGAAGAGGAGAAGCCCCAGCAGCTATCCATGTTCTAGGAGATACCGTTGGCAAAGGCCAAGGGCAAACCCCAGAAGGCGTCCAAAAGGGAACGCACCGCAGCGACCAATGGAAGCCCCTCCGCCGCCAGGCGCTTCTTCCGGTTCCTCTTCTTGCGCCCCGTGCGGTGGGTCCTGCTTATCATCATCTTCCTGGCGCTCCTGTTCTCCTTCAGTTCATCGGTTGTCTCCGGCTTCAGCGCTGCATGGGGCGCTCTGTTCGGAACCTTCGGCGTGGGCCTCATCCTGATTGCACTGGCGCTGGTGTTGCTGGGGATGATAGTGGCCAGACGCGGCGTTCCGGAGACCCTTCAGCGATGGAGCCAGGGACTGGGCAGCATTGCCTCTGCCCTCGCGCTGCGACGGTGGAACCTCTGGCTGGGCGGCATCGCCATCTGCCTCGCCGTCTTCGGGCTGCTTGCCTTCTTCCGCCTCGGTGGCACGCTGGGTATGGCCGTCATAGGCGCCCCGGACTTCATCGGGGCCTTCAGGCTCATTGCAGTGGTCATTGTCGCCATCGTGTTCATCGCCCCGCGCGGCTGCTGGCGTCTGCTGTGCGACCTGCGTCACGCCGTGGCCCGGGCATATCGTCGGTATCCGCTGCACGCGTACGTTGGCCATGCCCTCGTCTGGCCGTTCCACGCCTACCGGCGCCGTCGACCGCATCGAGTCATCATCCCACAGGCCAGGCCCAGTGAGGAGCTAGTCGCCGAGTCGGTACAGACCGCGCCTACGAACGTATCGACACAGCCACCCAGGGCAGTCGAGCCGGAACCACCGCCTCCGAAGGCGCCAACGCCAACACCCGTTATCGACACGAAGATCGAGGCAGTCGAACCATCGCAGGGCAGATGGCCATTGCCATCTATCAGCGCACTGGAAAGGACACCCGAGGTCGAGCCAGTGCAGGTCGACACTGAGCGTGGCACCCGCCTCATCGAGGAGGCCCTGGCAAGCTACGGTGTCGAGGGAAAAGTAGTCCAGGTGAACGTCGGCCCAACCGTCACGCAGTACGGCATAGAGCCCGGATGGGTGCGGAAGTACAAGGAAATAAAGGAGAAGGACAAGGACGGCAACATCAAGGTGCGGTTGGAGGAGGTGTCGAAGACTCGGGTCAAGGTGGAGCGTATCTCATCACTGGCAAATGACCTCGCCCTGGCCCTCGCGGCTCCCTCGATCAAGATCGAGGCCCCGGTGCCCGGCAAGTCAATGGTTGGAATCGAGGTGCCCAATTCCGTGGCCGGCGTTGTCACTCTCAGGAGCATCATAGAGAGCGCCGCTTTCCAGAAGCTCAAGTCCAAGGCACGACTGCCGTTAGCCCTCGGCAAGGGGGTGGCGGGGGAGGCGGTGGTCGCCGACCTGGCCAAGATGCCCCACCTTCTCATCGCCGGCCAGACCGGAGCCGGCAAGAGCATCTGCATCAAGTCGGTCATCTCTTCCTTTTTGCTTCACGCAAATCCGGACGAGTTGAGGCTCCTCCTGGTCGACCTCAAGAGGGTGGAGTTGATCGATTTCAATGCACTCCCCCATCTCGTCTCCCCGGTGATCGTGGAAAGCGAGAGGGCCATGGGCACGTTGAAGTGGCTCCTCAGAGAGATGGAGCGCCGCTACGACAAGCTCGCCGGTATGGGGGCGCGAGATATTGACTCGTACAATCGGAACCCCCGGGTATCGGAACGGTTGCCCTACCTGGTGCTGGTGATCGACGAGCTGGCCGAGATGATGAGCGCCGTGCCCGACGAGGCGGAACGAAGCATCTGTCGATTGGCGCAGCTTGCCCGAGCTACGGGAATCCACATGATCGTTGCCACTCAGCGACCGTCGGTCGACGTTATCACCGGCCTCATCAAAGCCAATTTCCCGGCTCGCTTGAGCTTCGCCGTGGCGTCGCAGGTCGACTCGCGTACCATCCTCGACGTTGCCGGTGCCGAGAAGCTGCTCGGGCGCGGCGACATGCTCTTTCTGCCCCCCGACGCTCCGAAACCGAAGCGACTCCAGGGAAGCTTCGTCTCTGAAGCCGATATCGAGAGGCTGGTGAGCTTCTGGATAAGCCACTGCCCGCGAGACGCTCGGGTGCCGAAGCTCATGGATGAGGAGCCCAAGGCAACCACCTCCTCCGACGAAGGAGTCCCGGAGGACCCCATCTTCGAGAAGGCGAGACGCCTGGCCCAGGAGCATACCCGCATATCGACATCCTTCCTCCAGCGCAGGCTGGGCATCGGCTACCCGAGAGCAGCGCGGCTCATGGACCTGCTGGAAGAACAGGGAGTGGTCGCCGCAGGCGAACCGGGGAAGTCGCGCCAGGTGTTGAAAGGGAAGGAGGAGTGACGTGCTGCGCGAGATAATTAACTGGATTGTCGGCCCCCGAAAAGGACAGCCAAAGGTCACTCCCACACTCCTCGAAACCTGTTTGAACTGCGAAGCTGACCTGACCTCCTCCGACCTCTACCGGCGCTACCGGGTCTGTCCGCAGTGCGGCTTTCACTACGTCCTCCCGGCCTATGAGCGCGTCAGCACTCTGGCGGACGAGGGCTCTTTCATAGAG
>JAXHUA010000086.1:0-4581 GCA_034189695.1 Chloroflexota bacterium
ATTGAGAGGCTCCGGTACAATCACGTCGATGTCGGCCGCGGGCACCGTCAACGTTACTGGCAACGTCACCAGGTCCTCGTCCGAATCGTTGCTTTCGATTGCGATCTCTCCCACATAGACGCCGACATCCAGGTCAGAGGCGTCAAAGGTGAGTGTGACGTTCTGATCCCCGCCGGCCGGCACGGTCCCGGCTGGCGGCTCCTGCGAAAGCCACGTGGCGTCAAGCCCCGTGCCCGAATCGACATCGCTCATGGAGAATCGAAGGGTGCCATTCCCCAGGTTGTGAACCGTCATTGTGGATACGGCCGTCTCACCCGCGTCAACAACCTCATCGAAGTACGCTGGCGATATGTCTATTTCCGGGACTGAGTCTTCAACCGTGACGTATGCCGGGACAACGACTTGCGGTCGGTCCGGGTCATTGCAGTCGATGATGATTTCGGCGCTGTACTCGGCCGGGTCAAGGTCGCTGGTGTCAAAGGTCACCTCGAGTTCAGCGTCCGCCTGCGGTGCGAGTGAGCCGGAGAGTGCGTCCACAGATAGCCAGGGTGCGTCTGTCCCGCTGCCCGAATCCACATCGCTGATGGTGAATTCAAGCGCTCCACTGCCGGCGTTGTCGATGACCATGGTTGCGGTGACGACCTGGTCGCGACCCGTTGTCACGTCGAACGACGCCGGCTCCACGTGTATCGCGGCCTCCCCGCCAGCCAGGAGCACGGCGCGAACGAGGATGGTCCTGGCATCCTGAGTCCAGTCATCGAGGTTGGCATACCGCTGAGGGCCCAGTCCCGCCAGCAAGACATGCAGGCTCTCTCCCATCGTCCCAACGCCGGCGCCACCACCCCGTATCCCCGCCTCGTCGGCACCGAGGTCCGCCAGCGTGTCTCCCGAGTAGTCAACATACCACGCGTGGTCACCCCCGCCCGTAACGATCAGGTCCACCCGGTCCCCGGGCTCCCACCCGGCGAAGAGCGGATGGTCTTCTCTGACCTGGTAGTAGACATCACCCCCGCTATAGTCGTTGCCATAGCCTGCGGGATCGCCAACGTATGTCTGGAGAAGTGAGATGCCGTAGAGTTCGTGCGTTCCGGTCCACGAACTGGTGAATACGCATCCCACACCCAGGGAATCAGCGGTACTCAGCAACTGCAGGAAGTTGGCGCTGCCGGGGTCAACGGGACAGTTCACCAGGACTACATCATACCGTTCCATGTCGTCGACTACGTCCCAGTCCCTCTCCTCCGCTGAGATGTGAGCGCTACCCAGTAGCTCGACCAGCTGCGACATGTAGTCGCCCAGGACCGCTACCCTCGCCGTCGCGACAAGAGCCATGTCCACAGTGACCACCTGTCCGCCAGCCAGACTGATAGCTTGCACACTCCCCGTCTTGTAGCCCCACAGCGACACCGAGATATCGTAGACGCCTGACGGTAGCTCGAGGCTATACAAACCCGACGCGTTGGACGTCGTTGACACGGGGGTGTCAACCGCCCTCACGGTAACACCGTCCAGCGGCTCGCCGGTTTCTGCATCGGTCACAACGCCGGAGATGGTGCCTGTCGGCATCGGCACGAGAGAGAAATCCTGCGCCGTGTGGACATTCTCCACCACACTGGCGGCTGCCGCATCCGACTCATACCCGAAGCTGCTGGCACAGAGCGTGTACTGACCTGGCGGCAGGAAGAAGCGATAGCACCCATTCGCATTGGTGTACTTGGTCTGACCGGTCTCGCTCACCACCACCTCGGCACCAGTGATAGGCAGCGACGTCTCAGCGTCTGCCACCACCCCTTCGATGCCGCAGTCGAGGCTCACCTGAGCCACGGCGTCAAAGGCGTCGACAAGGCCTCAGCCGTACCTGATGTCCTTCCCGGGCTCGCCCAAATCGTCGGCAGTCGTCCGTAGAGCCTCGTACACGTCGCCGACCTCAAGGCCGCTGTTCCCCTCCAACATCAAAGCCACCACGCCGGCGACATGGGGTGCCGCCATGGACGTGCCCGAGTGATACTCATAACCACCGTCCGGCACCGACGACAACACCGACGAACCAGGTGCACTGAAATCGGGTTTGACGTACGGCTCGTAGAAGGAGGCCGGCCAGTCGACCACCTCGCCGCTGCTAAAGGAGGCAACGTAGTCGGTTGACTCAGTCGCCCCGATGCCGAAGCACTCGTAAACGTTTCCCGGACCGCCGGATGTTCCCTCGCCCTCGTTCCCTGTGGACGCCACGGGCACGACGCCGGCCGCCACCATGTTCTGGATGGGTTCAATCATCTGGTCATAGTAGCCGACGGAGCCAAAGGACATGCTGACCACATCGGCGGGCTCACCTGCCGGATTGCCATACTGGTCAACGGGGTTTATGGCCCACTCCATGCCGGCGAGGACCTGGGCGAAACTCCCTGAGCCGTTGGGCAGGATCAGAGCGTGCATCAGTGTGGCGTCCGGCGCCACCCCGATTGCTGTTCCGCTGCAGTTTCCACCCAGCACGGTCCCCGATGTGTGGGTCCCGTGGAAGTGACTGTCGTAGGGCGTTGAGTCATTTACTATGCTGCCGCTTCCGCTGAACTCTATCCAACCGCCGGGATACGTGGCGTCCGAAGGGTCGTCGGTCCACATCCTCCCGCTCAAGTCGGGGTGCGAGACGTCAACGCCGGTATCAAGGACCGCGACTTTCACCCCAGCCCCAGTGACCCCCATGCTCCACACCTCAGGGGCATCTATTCGGTCGAGTCCCCATGTCACATCCGACGACGACAGCCCCACATCCGATGCAGCGGTTTCCGAAACCGTGACCTCGAAGTTCTCAAAGATGTCTTCGACGCCTGGCAAACGGGCGATGTCATCCAGGATGTCGAGCGGAACCTCAACCAGGATGGAGTTGTTGAGCCAGAAGCTGTTCAGTACGTTGCCCTCGTTCTCCGTGAGGAAATCGAGGACGGGCGCCTGAGTACGCGAGGCATGTTGCTTGAGGATAGGGACGACGTTTTCCTTGTATGCGACGGAAAGGTCTGACCCTGAGACCTCGATTACGACGGTGACGCTATCCGCTCCACTCGCCTCGGCGACGATCCCTCGTACAGCGCTGGCGAGATGTGCGTCCAGGAAGCTTTGAGCATTCGATTGCGAGGAACCAACAAACGTAGGCCCAGCCAACACCACCGTCACAACGAGCGCCAGAAGCAAGCGTAACAACGCTTCTCTACTGGCTGCTGTCAGCCAAGCCCACCACTGCCTCATATCATTGCCATTGCATCAATTCGCCCGTGATATAATTGCCGTATTCTACCACCTCATGTTGTGTTTGTCAATAGGTGCCTGTAGTAGGTACAGAAAGACGCTCGTTACCATTCAACGAACACGAATCTCGACCACGATGCTCACAATTTGATTATTGACACCTACTGGCAGACCATCGCATATTTATGGCGATAAGTGACCTTAGTATCCTTTTTTCGTTTATTTTGGCTCCACCATGACCAGCCGCGATGCCAGGCCGCCGTCGGCATGGGGGGAGTCCCGCGCTTGGCATGTCGTGGCACCCCCAAGCCGGGGGCGAGCAACGCAGCCGTGGGGCCCGCGTGTGCCGCGGCGAACGGACCAGGGACAGGGCCATTGAGGTGATAGCAGTAGGGGGAAAAAGGAAGTGTCCACGCGGGTCGTCGGCCCGAGTCAGTCGAAGAGGTTCCGGATGGCAACACCCACCCAGCCGAGCTTCGGAATGACGAACACGACCTTGCCCTTTATCTGGCTGGGACGGACGGGCTCCATATCCGGTGTGTCATTGGCGTCGCCTTTGGTGATGAAGACTCTTGAATCTCCCACATTCTGGACGCCGACAACACGGTGCAACACTCCAACCCCATCCAGGCGCCGGTAGCTGACGACATCGTCTACCTCAATGGTCTCGGAGCGGACCTCGCGCACTACGGCTATGTCGCCCAACTCCATGGCTGGCTCCATGCTGGCACCGCCTACCACGGTCGGGCGGACACCGAGGAACCCGACGCCGAACCACACCATGACCAGGCAGACCACCGCCACAACCAGCCAGCCACGCACCGACGAGCGCCGCGTCTTCGCCACACTCCTGGCTCTCTCCGGTTGGGCTCGCGATTGAAACCGCCCCTGCACAATCAGGAAGCCTACGGATGGCGCTACCACACCCACAAGGGCGGCAGCAGCCCAGGGCAGGTCCGGCAGGATAGGGGAGAACCACTCGAAGAGCTGAAGCACACCAACGTAGCCCAGACAGGCCGCAGGCCCTCCCATCAGAGCGAGGAATGAGGCGAAGAGGTTCATGGCCAGCAACGGGATAATGGTTCCCCCCAGGAAGGTGAATGCCTCAAGCGCGCCCCCCAACCCACCGAATTTCGTCAGCGGTATCATCACCACCGTATACAGTACCGCGGTGAGCGCCACGACGAGAATCGGCCGTCGACGGCGGAAGGTACTGACCAGATACGCCCGGCTGAGTTCCATACCACCCAGGGCATATATTCAGGAAGAAGTAATTGGAATCGTTACACCTGTGTATTATGGAGACCTACCGAATATTGTGAAGGGATTCCTTAATAAACT
>JAXHUA010000087.1:0-10473 GCA_034189695.1 Chloroflexota bacterium
TAGCAGATTAGCTTTCGCTGCGAAATGTTCATCGGTATCATCTCGCTTTTTCCATCCAGCTCTGTCCGCCACGGACCCGCAGGCAGGACTCCTCGGCCCATCAGTGTGCACCAGCGGTGCGCGCAGGCTGCGGCAGGAGAGTGTTCCTTGGACGAGATGTTCCCCACTCAGCCAACGGACCCGAGACACATCGCCCCCAGAGCAGGCGCATTGACCCTGGCCACAGCTTCCTCAGCAGGGCAGCAACGCGGACCGACTACGACAGCAGGCTGATGAGCAACCCGGCGGCGGCGGCGGAGCCGATGACGCCGGCGACATTCGGCCCCATGGCGTGCGGCAGAAGGAAGTTGTCCGGGTTGGCGCGCTGTCCCTCGGTATGAACGACACGCGCCGCCATAGGCACCGCGGACACACCGGCCGCACCAATGAGCGGGTTCACCTTGCCCCTGGTCAACCAGCACATCAGCTTGCCGATGAGGACACCTCCCGCAGTCCCCACGGCGAAGGCGAATATGCCCAGCGCGAACAGCTCGACCGTTTCGACGTTCAGCACCGCTTCGGCGCCCATCAGTGAGCCCACGCAGAGGCAGAGAAAGATGGTCACGATGTTCACCAGCGCGCCCCCAGCGGTGTTCGCCAGCCGCTCCACTACGCCGCTCTCGCGGAGGAGGTTGCCCAGCATCAGCATTCCGATAAGCGGTGCCGCCTTGGGCACCAACAGCACAACGACAACGGTGACAACGATGGGGAACAGAATCAACTCAAGTCTGGAGACCGAGCGCGACTCCTCCATGACGATGGCCCTCTCCTGCCTGGTTGTCAGCAGCCTCATTATGGGGGGTTGTATGATCGGCACCAGGGCCATGTACGAGTACGCAGCTATGGCCACCGGCCCGAGCAGATGTGGAGCGAGGAGGGCCGCGGTGAAGATGGCTGTAGGTCCGTCGGCGCCCCCGATGATGCCGATGCTGCCCGACTCGGGCAGCGAGAATCCGAGGGCCAGTGCACCGAACATGGTAGCGAAGATGCCGATCTGAGCCGCCGCCCCGAGGAAGAACGTCTTCGGATTGGCCAGCAGGGCGGTGAAGTCGGTCAGCGCCCCGATGCCCAGGAATATTATCGGGGGGAATATCGCCAGTTTGACTCCGAGGCCGAGGTAATGTAGCAAGCCCGCAGGCTCGGTGGCACTACCCGTCACCAGCAGTCCGGTGAGCGGGAGGTTCGCCAGTACCACCCCGAAACCTATCGGCAGTAGCAGAAGAGGCTCATATCGCTTCTTGATCGCCAGGTAGATGAGCACGCCGCCGACCACAAGCATCACCAGATTGCCCCAGTACATATGGGCAAACCCAGTGGAACCGAGGAACTCTTGGATGCGCTCGAGCACTCTCTATCCCTCTATGTCAACCAGCGGCTCCCTTCTTTTCACGTACTTGCCCTCCTCGACGTGCACGGCCGCGACTGTTCCGTCCTGGGGAGAGGTTATCTCGTTCTTGATCTTCATCGACTCCAGTATGAGGAGGATGTCACCGGCTTTCACCGTGTCACCAGGCTTGACGTTGACAGACACGATTGTACCCGGCATTGGGGCTCTGATTACCATTTCGCGTATCCTTTCCGTCCGAAGTGTAGTCCCTCTAGCTCGCCGCCATGGTCACCAAGCGTTCGCCCCGGCGGACATTCGCGCCCTCCTGGACGTGTATCTTCAACACCGTCCCATCCTTGGGGGCCTTGATCTCGTTCTGTATCTTCATCGACTCGACTATCAACAGAACCTCGCCCGCTTTCACAGAGGCACCAATACCCACGTTGATCGCAATGACAGTGCCAGGAATGGGAGAGGTGACAGCCTTCTCGACCCCGCTCCTGGAAGGCACGGGCTCGTCCGCGGCGGTTGCCGGCTGTGAAGTCGCCTCAGCCGAGACCGGCATCGCCTGAGTGGCTGCCAGCGACTGTGCGGCCCGGGGCTGACGCTCGCCTTCCGCCCGGTGGGCTTCCTCCCAGGCCGCAGCAACCACGGTTTCCTCTCCGTTGTTCGACCGGCCGTAGACGCTGGCCGCCAGCAACTGCAACAGCCAGGAGAGGAGCAGGAAGATGCATGCAATGAGAACCAGGGCTCCCAACGCTATCGCAGTCACCTGGAGAGCGAAGCCTGCGTCACCCATGCCCGGCCATCACAGGGGGACGTTGCCATGCTTCTTGGGTGGCATCCTGTTGACCTTCTTGTGCTTCATCAGGTCCAGGAGCTCGTACACACGCCTTCTCGTCTGTTCCGGCTCGATTACGTCCTCGAAGGAAGGCCCCAGGGAAACAGCCAGAAGAGGATTGGCGATACTGTCACGATACAGCTTGATCTTCTCCTGCATCGCCTTGCCCGGGTCCTCGGCCTCAAAGATCTCCTTGCCGTAGAAGAGCATGACCGCCTCCTTGGCACCCACCACGCCGGCCTCCATGATCGGCCACGCCAGCGTGTAGTCCGTGGTGAGCCCTGGCATGACGCCCATACCCAGATTGCCTCCGCCATAGGCTTTGCGAGTGACAACCTCAACCCTTGGGACCGTCGCTTCACACAGAGCGTACAGGCACTTGGCACCGTGACGGATGATACCACCATGCTCCTGCTCCGAACCCGGTGCGTAGGCCGCGGTATCCACGAAAACGACCAGCGGTATGTTGAAACAGTCGCAGAACCGTATGAACCGGGCCTGTTTCCAGGAGCTCTCGCAGGTCATCGCCCCACCATAGACCATCGGTTGGTTGGCTACAATGCCTACTGTCCTGCCACCCAGACGCCCGAAGCCGACAACTATCTCGCCGGCATACTCGGGCTTAATCTCGAAGAAGTCGCCGTTGTCCACGAAGCGCGTCACCACCTCGTGCACATCGTACGGCCTGTCCGGGTCTTCGGGAATGACCTCATTGAGTTCGGGGACCAGACGGCGAGGGTCATCGCCTGTATCGACCACAGGCGGCTCATCATCACAACTCAAGGGAAGGAAGCTTACCAGCCTCCTTATCTGCTGGAGGCACTCATCCTCTGTCGGCGACCTCAGGTCGGCCACACCGGAAACCGCAGCGTGAATCTCCGCACCCCCGAGGTCTTCCTTGGTGATGTCCTCGCCAGTGACCGATTTCACCACGCGAGGTCCAGTTATGAACATGTGGCTGATACCGTCAACCATGAAGATGAAGTCCATGAGCGCCGGAGAGTACACAGCTATGCCGGCACAGGACCCGAGTATTCCTGCGATCTGAGGCACCACCCCGGATGCCAGCGTATTCGGAAGGAACACCGAGCCACCATGTTTCTCGAACATCAATGCGCCAGTCGCCAGCGCCGCCGACATCTCACCACCACCCCCCTCGCCCCCACCGAGCCGCGGTATTCTGGCGCCGGGCGAGTCGTGGAGTCCAATCACGGGCACTCTGGCATTCGTTGCCCGCTCGATGGCTCGATACATCTTGTTCCCATGGAAACCACCGATCGAGCCTCCCATCACCGTCGCATCCTGGGAGTACACATACACCGGCCTTCCGTCTATGGTCCCATTACCGGCAACCAGTCCGTCTGCGGGAGTGCCTTCCAAATGCCCGTACAGCTTGCCGAACTCGACGAAGCTCCCGGGGTCAAGAAGGCGCTCAAGCCTCTCGCGGGCCGTCAGCTTCCCTGACTGATGCAGCTTATCGATTTTGTCCTGCCCACCACCAAGCTCAGATTGCTTCTCAAGCTCCCTGAGCTTGGAAATCCTCTCCCGCATTATTTCGCCCATCTCGAAAACCTCCCTTTCTCAAGGCTTAGCTCTTTGGAATCCGATCGCCCCTTTCCTGCTGCAGCGTTTGTGAGATTATAGCACAAATCCCCCCCTCCCATGTACTGTCAGCCCAGGACCGGGGGGAATCACCGCCCCCAGGGTTCCAGTAACACGTTCTCCAACCGCACCTGTGCGCCGTGTCTCGCCGCGCCGACTACCCCTTCACCACGCCTATGGGCCGCGCCTTCGCCACAAGACGCGATATGCCGGCTCGATGGGTAACCTCCACCACCGTCGCCACATCCTTGTACGCCTCCGACGCCTCCTCAGCCAGCGAAGCCATGCTGCCCGCCCTGACCGTAATCCCCTTCCCGGCAAGCCGCTCGGCCACGTCAGCGCCTCGAAGACTCCTCTTCGCCGCGGACCGGCTCTGTACCCTTCCCGCGCCGTGGCACGTCGAGCCGAAGGTCTCCGTCATCGCCCTCTCAGTGCCCACCAGCACGAAGGAGTACCGGCCCATATCGCCGGGGATAAGCACCGGCTGACCCACGCCGGCATACACCCCGGGCAGGTCCGGGTGCCCGGCAGGGAAGGCTCTCGTGGCGCCTTTTCGGTGAACGCACAGGTCCAGCGTGTCTCCGTTCAGCCTGTACCTCTCCATCTTGGCGATGTTATGAGCCACGTCGTACACCATGTCCAGCCCGAGTTCCCGGTGGCCCATACCGAAAACGTCGGCAAAGGACTCCCTGACCCAGTGCGTGATACACTGACGGTTGGCCCACGCATAGTTCGCAGCGCAAGCCATCGCCGCGAAGTACGCCCGCCCTTCTGGGGACCTGACCGGCGCGCAGGCGAGCTGACGGTCCGGAAGGCTGATGTCGTACTTGCCCACTGCCGTACCCATCGTCTTCACGTAGTCATCGCACACCTGGTGACCGAGACCGCGCGACCCGGTGTGAATCAGCAGCAGCACCTGCCCTGCCCTCTCTATCCCCATCGTCAGAGCGACTGAAGGCTCGAAGATCTCTTCCACAACCTCCACTTCCACGAAATGGTTGCCCGCACCCAGCGTACCCAACTGGGGAGCACCACGCTGCTTGGCCCTGACACTGACGTTCTCCGGCTCCGCACCCGACATGGTGCCGTTCTCCTCCGTGACCTCCAGGTCACGCGGCTCACCGTAGCCTCTCTCCACCGCCCACCTCGCACCCTCTCGCAGGACCCTGTCCACTTCCGGTTTGCTCAGCTTCAGCTTCCCCTCGGACCCGACCCCCGAGGGGACGTTGCGGTAGAGGGTGTCCACAAGCTTCACAATCCTCGGACGGACTTCCTCCTCCGTCAGGTTGCTGCGCAGCAGGCGCACACCGCAGTTGATGTCAAAGCCCACACCACCGGGTGATATCACGCCGTCCTTCACCCTCGTGGCGGCAACCCCTCCTATGGGGAAGCCATAGCCCCAGTGAATGTCGGGCATCGCCAGTGACCTCCCCACGATGCCAGGCAGAAAGGCCACGTTGGCGACCTGCTCCAGCGCCTTCTCCCCCTGAATATGAGGCAGCATGCTCTCATCCGCGTAGATCAGGCCGGGCACCTTCATGCCCGCCTTGTACGTCTTCGGCACTTCCCATCGAAAGTCGTCTATCTTTTCCAGGATCCCCTTCCACTGCATTCTCACCACCTCCTACACGTCAAGAAGCACCTGAAGCCTGTAGCCGTCCGTCTTGACGATCTCCAGCATATGATAGGTCGCTGCCTTGACCCCCGCCTTTATGCTGTGGCGTTCCGGGTCTATCCTCTCGCCGTAGCACACTGCCCTGAGCCGCTTATCGGTAAGCTCGACCACCTCGAACCTGTTGAACAGCACGCCGTCCACCTCGAACAGGAATATCAGTTCATTGAGCCAAGCCACCAGCAGGTCCTCCTGGTTCTCAGCGCTCACGTCCACCTCGTGTGAGACGGAGTCGGCCACCTGGTCGAGTTCCGCAATGAGGCTGAACAGAGCGAAGGCAGCATTCGCGAACGCTTCCTTCAATTCCGCCCCGTAGGCGGCGATCCCGACATCAGCGGTATGATTGATGATCTCGAATCTTTTCGCCATATTTGGACGATATTATACTCGAAGGGCCTTCCAGACTGAAGACCGCTGGGTTGACAACAAAACGCCACTCACCAATAATTTGACCCAGCACCAACCCAACGCCAAAGGAGGCTCCGCTTGGCCAGATTCTCGCTTATGCCCAGGAATGACAAGTTCTTTGACCTGTTTGAAGAAGGTGCCAGGAATCTGGTGCAGGCTGCTGTACTCCTGGACGAGCTCATGGACGAATGGCACCTCCTCGGTGAGCGGGTACGGGAGATCACGGAACGCGAGCACCATGGGGACACTATCACCCATCGCATCATAGCGGAGTTGCACGGCACCTTCGTCACCCCCATCGACCGAGAGGACATCGCCCAGCTTGCGCAGCGACTGGACGACGTACTGGATGCGATTGAAGCCGCGGCCGTGCGCATGTTGATCTACGACATTCAGAAGCCAACAGAGAGAGCGAAGCAGCTGACCGACATACTGGTCAGCGTCACCTCAGAGGTCGGCAAGGCGATACCCTGGTTGCGCCGACGGCGCGACCTCAACCACATGAGACAGCACTGCATCGAGATCAACCGGTTGGAGAACGAGGCCGATGAAGTGAGGCGCTCCGGCCTGGCGGAGCTCTTCCACGACCGCGTGGAGCTCTCCGAAGTGATCAAGTGGCGGGAAATCTACGAGCACATGGAGAACGCCGTCGACAGGTGCGAGGATATCGCCGATATCCTCGAAGGGGTCGCGATCAAGCGTGCCTGAGCTAGCCTTTTTTGTGCTGGTCATCGTGCTCGCGGTGGGCTTCGCCGTCATCAATGGCTTCAACGACGCCGCCAACGCCATTGCGACGGTGATCGGCACGAGAGTCCTGTCCCCCACACGCGCGGTGGCTATGGCCGCCGTCCTCAATTTCGCCGGCGCGGCCACTGGACTGGCGGTGGCGAAGACCATCGGCGAAGGCATCGTCGACCCGGGTTTCCTCAGCTATCAAATCGTGCTTGCCGCGCTCCTCGCAGTGATCGCCTGGGGTTTCACCGCCACACGTCTTGGCCTGCCCATCAGCGTAAGCCACAGCTTCGTGGCAGGACTCATTGGAGCTGCCATCGGCGCGGTGGGCACAGCAACCATCATCGTATGGAGAGGATTCGCGATGGTGTTGTCCGCAGTGGCAGTCGCGCCAGCACTCGGTTTCGCCGGCGGACTCGCGGTTATGGTGTCGCTACTGTGGATACTGCGCCGTACCGCGCCGCTCAAGGTTGAAGTCGTCTTCAGCAGGCTTCACATACTGGCATCCGCCTTCATGGCCTACAGCCACGGGAAGAACGACGGGCAAATGCCGATAGGCATCATCGCCATAGCGCTCATGCTACATACCGGCGGGGCATTCCACGTACCATTCTGGGCCATAGCCTTGTCGGCATCCGCCATCGCCCTCGGCACTGCCGCTGGCGGCTGGCGCGTCATCAGAACTGTGGGCATGAGGATCACCGCCCTTCGTCCAGTCCACGGATTCGCCGCGACGGCTTCGGCGGCAGCGGTGGTCGAGGCCGCCTCAGTTCTGGGCATCCCGGTCAGCACCACTCACTGCGTGAGTTCCGCCATCATGGGCGTTGGCGCCACCAAACGGCTCTCCGCCGTTCGCTGGGGCATCGCCGGGAACATAGTGCTCGCCTGGCTGTTGACCTTCCCGGTGTGCGCTGGCCTTGGCTGGCTCCTGTCCACATTGATTGCGCTGTTCTGAGCCAGCGCGGAGAGGCAACGCCGTACTCAGGTTGAACAGAGGAAGACGCGTCCGTCTGCGGCTGGCGTGTGAGCGGCGGTGGCTAAGAGCAGCGTGGGGCTAGTGCTCCTCGAGAACCTCGGTGAGAGGCATGAGTTCCTTAATACGGTCTACTGCGAACTGGCAGGCTTCGAAGGCCTCCTGACGATGCGGAGCGCCGATTGCAACGACAAGAACCGTCTCTCCGATATCGATCCTGCCGATCCGATGACAGATGGACACCCCATCCAGATGCCACTTGCTGGTCGTCTCCCCAGCCACCTCACGAAGGTGCGTCTCCACCTGTCCTCTATCGCCGTCGCAGCGACCATGTACAACCCTCGCACCACTCGCGGAAACGGGCTTGAGCGACCCCACGAAACTCACCGTGGCGCCAGTGGAGTCCCGTTTGACGGAGCTGATGATAGGTTCGGGGCGGACAGGGCTCTCACTTGCCTCGATCAT
This sequence comes from Chloroflexota bacterium, assembly GCA_034189695.1. Classification (GTDB taxonomy): domain Bacteria; phylum Chloroflexota; class Dehalococcoidia; order E44-bin15; family E44-bin15; genus JAXHUA01. The sequence continues at coordinate 8,060 of JAXHUA010000087.1, forward strand.
CTACGTGCCTGCGTGTGCCTCCTCAACTGGCTGGTCGAAGACGGCATCCAGTTCCTTACCCTCTATGGTCTCCTTGGCCATCAGCGCCTGGGCGAGTTGTGTCAGCTTCGCCCTGTTCTCAGTGAGGACACTCTTGGCTGACTCGTAGGCCTCGTGGATAATCTTCTCCACCTCCTCGTCGATACCCTCCGCAGTCTTCTCGCTGTAGTCCTTTTGCTCGGACACCTCACGCCCCAGGAAGACCAGCTCTTCCCTCCGCCCAAAGGTTCGCGGGCCCAGTCTGTCGCTCATCCCGTACTCGGTGACCATCTTTCGAGCGACACGGGTAGCCTGCTCGATGTCACTCTCGCTCCCTGTCGTTATCTCATCGAAGACGATCTCCTCGGCGGCATGTCCCCCAAGCATCATAGCCAGCGTGTCTTTGAACTGGGAGCGAGTCCAGAGGTATCTATCCTCCGTCGGCAGGAGCCGTGTGTAGCCACCCATGTGGCCCCGCGCGATGATGGAGACCTTGTGGACCGGGTCGGAATTGGGAAGCATCCGGGCCACCAGCGCGTGGCCAGCCTCGTGAAAAGCCGTTATCTCCTTCTCCTTGGGACTGATGAGCCTGCTCTTCTTCTCCGGCCCGGCAATAACACGATCGATCGACTCCTCCATCTCCGGAAGGCCGATCGTCTTCTTACCGCGCCTGGCCGTAAGGATTGCCGCCTCATTCAACAGGTTGGCCAGGTCAGCACCCGAGAAGCCGGGAGTCTGCTTGGCTACAGTCTCCAGGTCTGTTCCTTCCTCCAATGGCTTGCCCCTGGCGTGCACATCAAGGATTGCCTTTCGCCCCTTGATGTCCGGCTGGTCAAGCGTCACCTGGCGGTCGAAGCGGCCCGGACGCAGGAGCGCCGGGTCGAGGATATCCGGGCGGTTCGTCGCTGAAAGCACGATCACGTTGGTTGAGGTGTCGAAGCCGTCCATCTCCACCAGGATCTGATTCAGAGTCTGCTCACGCTCGTCGTGGCCACCGCCGAGTCCGGCTCCCCGGTGGCGGCCCACCGCATCGATCTCATCGATGAACACGATACAGGGACTGTTGCGCTTGGCCTGCTCAAACAGGTCACGCACTCTCGAAGCGCCAACGCCTACGAACATCTCCACGAACTCGCTGCCGCTTATGGAGAAGAACGGAACACCCGCCTCACCAGCCACCGCCCGGCCCAGGAGTGTCTTGCCCGTGCCCGGCGGGCCCACCAGGAGCACGCCGCGCGGGATCTTGGCGCCAAGGGAGACAAACTTCTCGGGAGTCCTCAGGAACTCAACCACTTCTTCGAGTTCCTGTTTCGCTTCGTCTATGCCCGCCACATCTTCGAAGGTCACCGTCGGCTTCGCGCTCGGGAAGAGCCTGGCCTTGCTCCGTCCGAAGCTGAGCGCCTGGTTGCCGGCCCCCCGCGCCCGGCTGAAGATGAACCACATAAGGCCGACGAAGAACAGAAGAGGAAGCAGCGTGGTAAGCAGAATGGTCCAATCGAACCCACTCGGCGGGACGATTGTCACATCCACTCCGTACTGACTGAAGAGCTCGAAGGCATCGCTGCTGGTCCCGACGTACGCCACCAGCTCCTCACCACTCAAGAGATAAACGGTAAGCTTCTGGCCCGAAACGTCAACACTCTCGATTATGCTGTTGTCCACAACCTCCCCGTCCTCCACCACCTGCCCATCCTTGGCCATCTCAATGGCCTCGGATAGCGACAGTTCTTTAAGCGCGGGAGTGCGCATGAACAGCGCGAAGAAGATCGCCACGGCCGCGACGATCACAACGAGCCAGATAAGCCACTTTGCTGAGAACTTAGTTCCCATTCCCCCCAACCTCTCCTTCTCCTATGTGCATTATAGCAGAAAACGCCTGTGACTTGAACGTAGAAGTCCCCGCCGCGCCGACCCCCATACCCACGCAATGCAGCTACCGGGTAATGGTGCTGCGACTGACGGCAGTGGGAATGCGGAACCTGTAGCACCAGCCGCCATCACAAAGGCGGCTGGTGGAAGTACCTCCACCCCACCTCATACCCTGAAGCCTATGGTTCGTAGTAGGTTACTGTGAGCTTCGGACACTCCGTCTTCTTCACAGCGTCCGTCCCCCACTCCGAGGAGTAGAAAGCCTTGTATGACCCTTCCTCAGTCTCGTCCACCGACTTGATGACCACTCCATGATTGTCAATGGAGCCGTCAATCCAGTCCTGAACGAGACTGTCGATCTCCCAGTTAACCCACTCAGGTGTTACATCTTCCGTGACGGTGGTGACGTCCTCCGCCTCCGTGGCGTCATCAGGCGTGCCATGCCAGTTCAGGGTATCCTCGTCCCACGAGCTCGTAACCTCGTAGGCTCCGAGAGACAGGACTTCCGTCCCGACCGAGTTGACTTT
>JAXHUA010000088.1:0-7890 GCA_034189695.1 Chloroflexota bacterium
AGGCTGCCGTGCAGACCGAGGAACCGGAAGCTGCCGGCGAGGCACCCGCCCAGGCCGAGGTCGAGCCGGAGGCAGCCGTGCAGACCGAGGAACCGGAAGCTGCTGACGAGGCACCCGCCCAGGCCGAGGTCGAGCCGGAGGCTGCCGTGCAGACCGAGGAACCGGAAGCTGCCGGCGAGGCAACCGCCCGGGCCGAGGTCGAGCCGGAGGCTGCCGTGCAGACCGAGGAACCGGAAGCTGCCGGCGAGGCAACCGCCCGGGCCGAGGTCGAGCCGGAGGCTGCCGTGCAGACCGAGGAACCGGAAGCTGCTGACGAGGCAACCGCCCAGGCCGAGGTCGAGCCGGAGCCGACGGCTTCTGAGGAAACAGAGCAGGACCTGTCGCTTGAGCCGGAGGCAGAGACGTCTCCCGGGCTTGAGGGAGATGCTCAACGGATCGAGACTGTTGCCGATAGCCTCGAGTCTTTGACCTTCGATGACGACTAGCGGTTGATGAGAGCCGCGATATAGCCCGCGCCGAAGCCGTTGTCGATGTTGACCACGGAGACGGCGGCGGCGCAGCTGTTGAGCATCGCCAGCAGGGCAGTCAGCCCCCCGAAGCTGGCGCCATAGCCAACGCTTGTCGGTACAGCGATCACCGGCACCGCGACGAGCCCACCTACCACACTGGGAAGCGCGCCCTCCATGCCGGCAACGACCACCACCACCTTCGCCTGGCGCAGCCTGGGCAGATGGTCGAGCAAGCGGTGAACGCCGGCCACTCCAACGTCATAGGCACGCTCCACCCCGTTCCCCATTACCTCCGCCGTTGTTGCCGCTTCCTCGGCGATGGGGATATCGGACGTTCCACCACACACCACCATCACGCCGGGTCGCCTGGTCCTGTCCTCGGCCCTGTCGATGACGATCATCCGGGCCACCGGCTGATATGACGCGTCGGGCACGGGCCGACGCACAGCCTCGAACTGGCTCTCCTCCGCCTTGGTGACCAGCACACGGTCGGATGCACTGGCGAGCTGCTGGACGATGGTGGTCACCTGCTCCGGCGTCTTGCCCTGCCCGTAGACCACCTCGGGGAAGCCGCAGCGCAACTCACGGTGGATGTCGACCTTGGCAAACCCCGTGTCCACGTACGGAAGCTCGACGAGCCGGCCCAGCGCGTCGTCGATGGCCATCTCGCCGGACTTCACTCTTGACAGCAGTTGCCGCAGCTTCTCAGCGTCCGTGTGCGTCCTCCTTTCGTAGCGACTGGATTATAGCACACGTCGGAAGCGGGCTGGGGTCTCAACCCACGGCCAGGCCCAGGAAGTATGGCCAGACGACTATGCCGAGGATGATCTTCCACCACACGAGGTGAGCGAAGCCAATCGTGAACAGCCAGCCGATGAACCAGACCACACCCGCGATAGCGCCTGACGCGCTGCCGCCCATGCGCTTGCTTTCCTGTGACATGCGTCTCCTCCTTTCAAGCGCTCGATGTATGGTCTATTATACCAACCGTCGGAGACGTCTCTTCGGACACCGATGGTCCCGGCACTCCAAGGGTGACAAGGAGGGGGTCATGTCTGTTGAACAGAGAAAAGCCCTGGTGCGCCGTGAGATCGCGGATGTCTGGCACAAGGGAGACCTCGCAGTTATAGACGAGATCTACGCCGCGCATTTCGTCAACCACAGTCCTTTCCCCAGCACGACACCGGACCGGGACGGCCTGAAGGAGTCCGTCAAAGCGTATCGTGGCGCCTTCCCCGACATCAGGCTGACGATCGAGGACCTGATCGCCAAGGCGGACAGGGTGGTGGAGAGGGTGCCGGCCGCCGGCACCCGCAGAGGCGAGGTCATGGGCGTCGCCCCCACCGGCAAGCGAATCGAAATCCCCGTCACTACCATAAACCGTTTCGCCGGCAGCGGGATAGTCGAACGCTGGTCCGTGGCTGACATGCCGGCCATGATGCAGCAGCTTGGCGTCATGCCCTCTCAGTAGGTGGCCTGGGCCCGCCATATGCCGTGTCGAGTACCGGGGATGGGACGCGACATGCAGAGTACTTCTCGGCGGCGTTAAGCCCGAGTAGGGCAGCGCGCGGCGTTAAGCAGGGTCCGGGCCAGGCGCTGGAGGGTGCGCGGAGTGGGTTCTGTGCTATAATCGAGCGAGAAGGCGCCAGCGTAGCTCAGAGGTAGAGCAGCGGTTTCGTAAACCGCCGGTCGTGAGTTCGATTCTCACCGCTGGCTCCACGTTAGAACCCCCTCCCCCCACTCCACCGCCAACACCTTCTTCCGGTCATGCCGTCAAGCGACGTGTTGTATAATGACGCTCAGACATACAACCGTGATCTGATATCGATGGGCTTCCGGGTGTACCTCATGGAGAGCGAGTTCGCAGTCCAGTGAGTCAAAGGAAGAAGGAAATGGGAGGTTCAAAGATCGAGTTTGACCCGATAGGAGTGGTCAGAACCAGGCTCAGCAATGATGCTGTCAAAGAGAGCTGGCCCGACGGGATTGAGGCGGAGATAGAGGTGTTTGAAGAATACGTTGAAGCGCTTGATGGCATCGATGGCTTCTCTCACCTCATTGTGCTGTTCTACATGCATGAGACTTCAGCCGAGCAAAGGAAGACGGTCAAAGTCAGGCCGAGGAGGTTCGTGAAATACGGTCTGAGACTGGAGGACTTGCCTCTGGTCGGGGTCTTCTGCCTCGATTCACCCCACAGGCCGAATCCCATAGGCCTCACTATTGTGAGGCTCCGCGGAAGGAAGGGGAACACCCTGACCGTCGATGGGCTTGACGCCTTCGACTCCACGCCGGTCCTGGACATAAAGCCCTGCACCCCCGACAGATGCAGGACTCAACTGCGGCTACCGCCCTGGTTCAGCCCGCTGTCAGACTACCTGCAGCGACACTTCAAGCACTGCTGAAGACCATCGTGGCAGATGGCCCGGCACTATCGCAGCAATTCGGGAGCACCATTCGGGTGCCAGGTGTCGAGCCCCGTCATTCGTGGGGTCACACCGGTCATTCCCGTGGGCTACTGACGGCCTACCTCAACCCGCTCTCGCGTGAGATGGTCAACCCTATTCCTTCTCCAGTTGCTTCTCCCATGCCTTCGTTCGCTTGTTGACGTCGTTGGCTTTTGCCAGAAGCCATATAAGGATACCCAGGCACGCCAGGAACACCCCAACGCCGATTGGCCCGGTCCAGTAGAACACCAGCCACATGCTGTCCATCGTTCCTCCTTTCGCCCCGACATTGACTCGCTGATGGTACCACAGCAGTCGCTTAAGAGAAACCGACCGGCACAAAGCGCCAGGCAATCAAAGCCGCAGCCGAGTGCACATTATCGAGAAATCAGGAGAGGAAGCAGGCCAATGGCTCTGCACTCGATGTGCACATTGCCTTGTGCAGAACTTGACAGCAGGGTCTGCGCTGTGATATAAAGAGTGCTCTCGGTGCCAGCCTTCGCGGCGCACGGCACCATCTCCGGAATTCGAGCATTCTCCCATCATGGGAGACCCTCGTAGCGAGCACTGTTGACGGCTCGCTCCATTTCCACAGAGGAGGCTGCTGACCCGCACCTGTCCTCGTCCCAACAACCTGAGCGCTACTGGGCGGAGACGGCTTTCGGTGCGGGCGTGGGGGGCTGACGGATGCCGGTGGGTAACGTCTCTGTAGTGGGAAGGCAACGTGCACGGTACGGACCTGTGCCTGCCTTTGCGCCGACAAACAACGCGGCGATATCGGCCATCTGCCACCTGACGTCGGCGAAGACAGTTCGAGCCGAGCTTCCTGTCTACCTGGCGGAAGAGATATTCCCCCAATTAGCCCCGCCACCCTACGCTGCCATCGAGGTGGCTGCTCTCTCCGAGCACAAGCCGGTCTTTCTTTTCCGCGAGATTTCTCATGGTGTAGAGGTCGTCGGTAAACTCTTCGTGCAGGACGGCGTTACATCTGAAGAAGCATGGAAGGCGGCGGAGAAGGAGTACTTCAACCTGAGGCTGTTGGAGAACAGATATGACATGGGGAATGGTGTCTGCCGTGTCGCGTCGCCGCTGGGCAGGAACAGGGAGCTGGGTGCGTTGCTGGTCACGCGGAAGGCACCCGGTACCCTGCTCGACCACTACATCCGGGAGGCAGCGTGGGCAAAGGCGTCAGAGGAGCTGATCGACAAGCTGAGCCTTCTGGCGCGTTTCTTCGCCCGGCTGCATGAGAACAGCCGGGGCAAGAGACCCGTCTCCCCAGCCCTAATGCACTCGTACCTGCGAAGCCTCACGGACGCGCTGAGCGCGGACATCCTGCCTGCCTGGGAGAGGAGCGAGGTCGAGTACTATCGTCAGGCGTGGGCCGATCGAATCGGCTCGTCCGGAAGAGACGGAGAGGTCATCGTGCATGGTGACGCCACGCCGACCAACTTCCTGTTTACCGACCACGGAGTGACCGGCATCGACCTGGAGAGAATGAAATGGGCTGACCGCTGCTGGGACCTGGGGTTCATGGCCGCCGAACTGAAACATCACTTCATGTGGCGAAGCGGGGATGGGTGGGCCGCCGAGCGTTTCATCGGCCATTTCCTCCGAGAGTATGCCGCGGGCTGCGGAGGGCGCCGGATGTTCGAAGAGACCACCCGCAGGCTGCCGGTCTACATGGCCTTGGGGTTGCTCAGAATCGCCAGAAACCGCTGGCTCGGGGGACCTTACAGGAGAGACCTGGTGAGAGAGGCAAAGCAATGCCTGCAATACGGTCTGTGATATTCGACTGCTACAGCACGCTCATTGACATAAGGACGGACGAAGGCAAGAAGGAGGTCTTCGAACGTCTCTCCCTGTACCTCCGCTACTACGGCGCAAGCGTTAGTGCCGCCGAGTTGAAGGCTTCCCTCGAGCGGGAGAAGAAAAGACATCTCAAGTCGACGGTCGAGCGCTACCCGGAGGTGGACCTCGAAGCGGTATTCCGACGGGTCCTGGAGAGGGCCAGGCTTGGCAACCCCTTCCTGGCGGAATCATGCTGCAAGCTGTTTCGACTCCTCAGCCGGGAGCGGTTCGAGCTGTTTCCCGATACCTTGCCGGTGCTGCAACAGATGAAGCGGGCGGGGTATGGACTGGCGGTGGTCTCCGACGCCCAGAAGACGTTCTGTATTCCGGAAGGCGAGATGCTCGGGCTGAATCAGTTCTTCGACCACATCGTGCTGTCCACCCAGTACGGTTTCCGAAAGCCCGACCCCAGGCTCTTCACCATCGCCTGCAGCCTGCTGGGGGTCTCCACGGCGGAGGCGGTGTACGTTGGCAATGACCCGGACAAGGACGTTGAGGGGGCGAAGGGAGCCGGGATGAGAGTGGTCCTCGTCAACAGAGGCGAGAAGGCTGTCGATGGCAGAGTGAAGCCGGACTTCCATGCCAGGGACTTGCAGCAAGCCTGGAGGTGGATAGAGGGGAACAGCTAGGCGCTCAGTATCGCTACAGGTGGTCATCGTCACAGGGGTGCCGCCGTGACTGCGGGGGCAATGCCGGGGGCGGCACTCGTGTTCCAGCGGGATGGCCAAGGTTGGTGTCAGCAGAAAGGCGGTGGTCTGGATGCAGACGAGAATGACGCCTGACAACACCGAGTTCGTCATCCTGTGCTTCGAAGGGCCGGACAGGTACTCCCTGGCCGGCGGCCTGGGAGTGCGGATATCCACCCTGTCGGCAACGCTGGTCCGCATGGGGTTTCGCACCCACCACTTCTTTATCGGGGACCCCACACTCCCGGGAGCGGAGGAACGATGGGGGGGGAGACTCGTGCTGCGCCGCTGGTGCCAGTGGATCAGTGAGTACCATCGCGGCGGGGTCTACGAAGGGGAAGAGGACAAGATCCGCGATTACAGCATGTCCATTCCCGGCATCGTCAGAGACGAGATTGTGATGCCGGCCACGAGGAAAGGGAAGACGGTGGTCGTACTGGGTGAGGAATGGCAGACGGCGCAATCGGTCTGCCAGCTGTCTGAAGTCCTCAGCAGTGGCGGCCTGCGCGACAGGGTGGTCATGTTCTGGAATGCCAACAACACCTATGGCTTCGACCGGATCGACTGGAGGCAACTCGACCGGTCCGCCACCATCACCACGGTGAGCCGCTACATGAAGCACATCATGTGGGGCATGGGCCTGAACCCTCTGGTGATACCCAACGGGATTCCCAGGACCCTGTTTGGGAAGACCGACGAAGCCAAGGTCCAGGCGCTGAGGAAGGCCCTTGGAGGCGACCTGATACTGTTCAAGGTTGCCCGGTGGGACCCGGACAAGGGATGGAACCAGGCGGTGGAAGCCGCCGCCCACTTGAAGCGTGACAGCGGCGTGCGCAGCGTGCTCGTGGCCAGGGGCGGGACAGAGCCATACGGTCGCGAGGTAAGAAGCAATGCCCGTTCCATGGGCCTGGCCGTGACGGCAACGAAGCCCGACTGCGACAGCTTCGACCATTGCCTGGCTGAGGTCGGCAAGGCGGCGGCGGCGGACGTCATCGACATCAGGTCTCACATGCCCCTGGAGCTTCTCAAGGTGTTCTACCGAGCGTCGAGCGCAGTGCTGGCCAATAGCAGCCACGAGCCGTTTGGCCTCGTCGGACTGGAGGCGATGGCGGCCGGCGGGGTCGCCTTTACCGGTTGCACCGGGGAGGACTACGCCATTCCTTTCGTCAACGCCGTCGTGCTGGAGACCAATAGCTCCTCCGAGATCGCCGAGTACGTCAGCTATCTGTGGGAGCACCCCGAGGAAGACGTGAGGATACGAAAGGCAGCCAGACGCACCGCGCGCGACTTCACCTGGGAAGCCGCCACACGAAACCTGCTGAGCAAGCTGGAGAACCAGGCGAGAATCCAGGGCGTGCTGGCGGGGCGTGCTCACCCTTCGCCTCTACCGCGGTTTGACATTGACCGGACTAAGCCCGCCAAGGGGAAGGGGGCCATTCGTACGCCACGAACGGTGAGCAGGGGCCTGAGGCCCCCACCTCGCACCCGGAAACCACGTGATGGCGACCGATAGAGAGCGAGGAGGTGGTACAGCATGCCGAGGATTACGTGCGACGATGCAGCGAGGCTCCTGGGGAATGTCCCTCAGGAGAATGTGTTCTGGTGTTGTGATGGTCAGGTCTTCCGCAATATGCGGGAACTGGGCCAGGCGTTCGCCAGCATGACGGACGAGGCTTTCGCCCATCATTCGAACCAGGACAAGTGCGATTTCGCGACCTGGGTGAGAGATGTGATCGGCGACTCCAAGTTGGCGAGGGACCTGGCCAGGTCTCAAGCGCCGGCGCAGGCAGGGCACAGGGTAGAACAGAGAGTGGAGTTCCTCAGCGCAAGGCTGGCATGAGATGGTCGGGGACTTCGTTTGAACGTCCCCGAAGGGTGACCGATGCAAAGGAGGTGTGGAGATGGTTGATACGAACAAGCGAACCAAGTCGCGGAGGACGGCGCCGTCGCAGACACCCGAGATCCTGACAAAACCGCTTCCTCAAATCCTGGACGAGATGCAGGACCACATCAGGGCTGCCGCCGAAGCGGCAAGACAGGCAGAACTGGCTGCCAAGGCGGCCAGAGAGGCGGCCGGTTCGGCCACCAAGGCATCGGCCGATGCGGAGAAGCGGGCCGAGGATGCACGGAAGGCGGGAGAGAAGGCGGCCGAAGACGCCACGCGGGCTGCTGCTGACGCCGCAACCAGGGCCGAGCAGCGAGCCGGTGCGGCGATGCAGGCTGCCGAAGAGGCGGCGAGAAAATCCGAAGACGCCGACCGGGGGGCGCGCGAGTCTGCCCAGGCCGCGGTGATGGCCGCAGAGAAGGCCGCTGAAGACGCGGCGCAGGCTGCCGCCGACGCCGCGACCAGGGCCGAGCAACGGGCCAACGCGGCCATCCAGGCAGCGGCCGAGGCGGCGAAGAAAT
>JAXHUA010000089.1:0-15236 GCA_034189695.1 Chloroflexota bacterium
ACAGGAGACATGCACCTTGTCAGCCTCGGGCGTATTCCCCACGTGTGTGGGGGTGAACCGTCCTCAAACTATTCCGCCGGGTCCGCCGGCTGGTATTCCCCACGTGTGTGGGGGTGAACCGTATGTCGACTGGATAATCATCGGCGGCCAGAGTATTCCCCACGTGTGTGGGGGTGAACCGGGAACCGTCAGGGCTGGTAAGACTGCCCGGGCGTATTCCCCACGTGTGTGGGGGTGAACCGCCTTCCGCGACTCTCTTGACCGCCAGTATCAGTATTCCCCACGTGTGTGGGGGTGAACCGTCGCCAGGGTTAAAAGTGGTGATGGTGCTACCGTATTCCCCACGTGTGTGGGGGTGAACCGGCGGCGCGCAAGGGTGTTGGTTGCCTCGATGAGTATTCCCCACGTGTGTGGGGGTGAACCGATGCCGCCAACAAAGCGCCCTCGAGGCGCACCGTATTCCCCACGTGTGTGGGGGTGAACCGTACACCAAAGAGTTCAAGCCAATGGCGGCCACGTATTCCCCACGTGTGTGGGGGTGAACCGGGACAGCGCTGTAAGTGCGACGGCAAGTTTGCGTATTCCCCACGTGTGTGGGGGTGAACCGGCAGGAAGATAGACGACGTGATGAATCGTCTCGTATTCCCCACGTGTGTGGGGGTGAACCGACCCTGACATCGTTGCTGCACCAAAAGTACCCGTATTCCCCACGTGTGTGGGGGTGAACCGCCGAATACGACGACCAAATCATAACCGCCCAGGTATTCCCCACGTGTGTGGGGGTGAACCGGACGCCATCGCCAACGTCATCAAAGACCTCGCGTATTCCCGACGTGTGTGGGGGTGAACCGTACAGGAGACATGCACCTTGTCAGCCTCGGGCGTATTCCCCACGTGTGTGGGGGTGAACCGTCCTCAAACTATTCCGCCGGGTCCGCCGGCTGGTATTCCCCACGTGTGTGGGGGTGAACCGCAGGCGATCCCGTACCGAGAGGGCAGCCCCGAGTATTCCCCACGTGTGTGGGGGTGAACCGTCAGAGGAAGCAGCTGTACTGTATCTGATAAGTATTCCCCACGTGTGTGGGGGTGAACCGGGTGATTCGGGATGCCCGGCGCGGCATGTGGAGTATTCCCCACGTGTGTGGGGGTGAACCGCACCGAGCATTAACGAGCGGGCCGCCAATAGGGTATTCCCCACGTGTGTGGGCGTGAACCGTCCACTGTGTCGCAGAACTCACGAGGGGACCGGTATTCCCCACGTGTGTGGGGGTGAACCGTTTCGCCCAATGTACGTGCTTACCTCAAATACGTATTCCCCACGTGTGTGGGGGTGAACCGTCCTTTGCAAACTCGGCTGTGACGTGGAAGTGGTATTCCCCACGTGTGTGGGGGTGAACCGGTTTGAGGCTAGAAGTGAGTCTGTCAGACATAGTATTCCCCACGTGTGTGGGGGTGAACCGTGCAACCACCAATGGGAAGATAGTCCAGGGTCGTATTCCCCACGTGTGTGGGGGTGAACCGGACAAAGGCAAGATTGCTTGCTGGCCATGGTCGTATTCCCCACGTGTGTGGGGGTGAACCGTCATCGACTGTCACGAGGAGAACGGCGTCGGCGTATTCCCCACGTGTGTGGGGGTGAACCCTATGCAGGGACTGCGGTAGGGGTTTCGTGCACGTATTCCCCACGTGTGTGGGGGTGAACCGAATGTGCCCACCCGAGTGCCACCCATGTCCTCGTATTCCCCACGTGTGTGGGGGTGAACCTCATATCCAATCGCGGTACAGAACTCACTGCACGTATTCCCCACGTGTGTGGGGGTGAACCGCTATTGTGCGCTCGATGCCACAGCGCTGCCCAGTATTCCCCACGTGTGTGGGGGTGAACCGCTATTGTGCGCTCGATGCCACAGCGCTGCCCAGTATTCCCCACGTGTGTGGGGGTGAATCGTGGTGCCCAGGCTTGTTCTCCGCCGGGGAATCAGGCTGGTCTTCTACCGAATCACCTCAAACCTGGTGTAGGGGTGGAGCGCCTCCGGTATGGCGATGGAACCGTCGGGCTGCTGGTAGTTCTCCATGAGAGCGATAACCACGCGGGGCAACGCGATCCCCGAGCCGTTCAGCGTGTGGACGAACTGGGGGCGCGCGCCCTCCTCGGGCCGGAACCTGATGTTGGCCCGTCGCGCCTGGAAGTCGCCGCAGTTGGAGCAGGAGCTGACCTCCAACCACTCCTCGCAGCCGGGGGCCCACATCTCCAGGTCGTACGACCTGGCAGAGGCGAACCCCAGGTCGCCGGTGCAGAGCTGGACGACGCGGTAGGGGATGCCCAGGCGCCGGCACACGTCCTCGGCGTCGTTCACCATTCTATCCAGCTCGTCGTCCGAGGTCTCCGGCGACGAGTACTTGTACATCTCGACCTTGTCGAACTGGTGACCCCGCTTGATGCCCCTGGTGTCCTTGCCGGCCGACATCTTCTCGCGGCGGAAGCAGGCGGTATATGCCACGTAGTACAGCGGTAGCGTCCCCGGGTCGAGGATCTCGTCGCGATGGATGTTGGTCAGCGGCACCTCGGCGGTGGGCACGAACCAGTAGTCGTCCTGGTCGTCGTGATACAGATTGTCGGCGAACTTGGGCAGGTTCCCCGAGCCCTCCATGCACTCACGCTTGACCATGAAGGGCGGGTACATCTCGGTGTAGCCGTGTGCCTCGACGTGGAGGTCCAGCATGAAAGAGATAAGCGCCCTCTGGAGGTGCGCCCCGGCTCCCTTGAGGACGTAGAAGCGGCTCCCGGAGAGCTTGACCCCACGGTCGAAGTCGATGATGTCCAGCCGCTCGCCAAGGTCCCAGTGGGCGAGTGGCTTGAAGTCGAACTCGCGACGCTCCCCCCAGTGCCTGACGACCTTGTTGTCCTCCTCTCCCTCCCCGACGGGAACGGCGGGGTGCGGGATATTCGGCACGACCAGGAGCAGGGCGTTCAGTCGTTCGTCAGTTGCCTTCACCTGCTCGTCGAACGCCTTGATCCTGTCCCCGACCTGTCGCATCTCTTCGATGAGCTCAGGTGGTTTCTCTCCGGTCCGGCCTATCTGCTTGCTGACCTCGTTCCGCCGCGCCCGCAGCGCCTCGACCTCGCTCAGCAGCTTGCGCCGTTCCTGGTCCAGGGAGAGGATCTCATCGATGGGCGCGGTATCGAGGCGCTTTTCGAGGGCGTCGCGGACCGCGTCGGTGTTGTCGCGGATGAACTGAAGGCTGAGCATGGCTCCACTTCCTACCTGGTGCGCAACTGCGGGAACAGGATGACCTCTCTTATGGACTGCTGGTTGGTGAACAGCATCACCAGACGGTCTATGCCCAGTCCCAGGCCTGCCGTCGGCGGCATGCCGTGCTCCAGCGCAGTGATGAAATCGGCCTGGTATCTTTCCGCCTCTTCATCGCCGAACTGCCTCCGCCACTCCTCCTGGATCAGGAACCGTTCCTTCTGCTCCACGGGGTCATTGAGCTCGGTGAAGGCGTTGGCGATCTCGAGTCCGCCGACGAATGCCTCGAAGCGCTCCACAAGACGGGGTTCGTCGGGCTTCCGTTTGGCCAGCGGAGACGTCTCCACCGGGTAGTCGAGCAGAAACGTGGGCTGGATGAGGTCCGGCTCCACGAAGGTGGATACCAGCTTGTCGCTGAGATACGCCGGGCTGAGGGTCTCCTCGACCTCAACGCCCAGGCCGGTCATCGCGTTTCGCAGCGACTGGGCATCGTCGTACGCAAGGAAATCAATGCCGCAGCGCTCCTTGATGGCGTCTCGAAGGGTCAGGCGCCGCCACGGCGGCGCGAAGTCTATGGCATGGTCGCCGTAGGTCACTCTGGTCGTGCCGAGGACCTGCTGCGCCACGTGCGACACCATCTCCTCCAGCATGGCCATCGCGTCATTGTAGTCGGCATACGCCTCGTAGCTCTCGAGCATGGTGAACTCGGGATTGTGCTTGGTGGAAATGCCTTCGTTCCTGAAGATGCGGCCGATCTCGTATACCTTGTCGAAACCGCCGACGATGAGGCGCTTCAGGTACAGCTCCGTGGCGATGCGGAGATAGAGGTCCTGGTCCAGCGCGTGATGATGGGTCACGAAGGGGTGGGCCCGGGCGCCGCCGGGAATGGGGTGGAGCACGGGCGTTTCCACCTCCACGAAGCCCCGCTCGTCGAGGAAGCGACGAATCCCGGCGATGGTCCTGCTCCGCACCAGGAAGGCCTCTCTCACCGGCTCGTTCGAGATAAGGTCCAGGTATCGCTGCCGGTAGCGCTTCTCGACGTCCACCAGCCCGTGCCATTTCTCGGGCAGTGACTGGAGAGACTTGCAGAGCATGGTGAACTCACTGGCCCCGACGGTTACCTCCCCGGTCTTCGTCTTGAACATCTCACCGGAGACGCCGATGATGTCCCCGACGTCGAATTCCTTCAGGAAGCTGTATCTGTCGCCGAGGGCGTCCTCGCGGAAGTACACCTGGACTCTGCCCGAGGCGTCCCGCACGTCCGCGAAGGTCGCCTTCCCCATCTGGCGAAAGGCCACAATACGACCGGCGAGACTGACCTGGGCACTCTCACCGCGCTCGAAGAGGGCGACGGCCTCCCGTGCGGTGTGTGTGCGGCGAAAGCGATGGGGGTAAGGGTCGATATGCTGCTGGCGTATCCTGTGGAGCTTCTGAAGGCGTTGGTGGGCTATTTCACTGGCGCGAGTCATTCCCCTACTTTGATCTCCACGATGGTGAGCTTGCGAGTCCCCGCTGGCACTGGGAACTCTACTTCGTCACCTGCTCGCTTGCCGAGCAGTGCTTTTCCTACGGGTGATGCATTGGAGATCTTCCCCTCGCTGGGGCTGGCCTCGGCGCTTCCGACAACGGTGTACAGCTCCTCGGTGCCATCCCGATGCCGGACGGTCACCCTGGACCCCAGCTGCACTGTATCGGAGGGCATGTCCTCAGGATGGATGACCTTGGCGCTCTGGATGATGGCCTCAAGGTCGAGGATTCTCCCCTCGATGAAGCCCTGCTCGTTCTTGGCCTCCTCGTATTCCGGGGAGTTCACGGCGCTTCGCGATTCCTTCGCTCTCTGGATCCTCTCCGCGACCTCCGGGCGGCGCACCGTGCGGAGGTGCTCCAACTCCTGCTCCAGCTTCGCCAGCCCTTCAGGTGTGAGGTACGTCTCATTCTGAGGCATACTCGCACCTCCTTCCGCCACTAGTAAAAAAGACTGAAGGCGAACAACCCTCAGTCGACAATCTGCATATTGACTTCGATGTCCGCCCCATTATACGCCGTGGCGCTCGGTTTGTAAAGGGCTACCCCCCTGCATTTGTCAACGAACGCTCACCATGATATAATATCACGGATTATCACTTGACTGCGCTGCATTGGTGCCTATAATGTTTGGAGCGAGCCCGCGAGGGACGCATATGATGATGCAGGAGGTGAAGAGGGCATGTGATGGAGTGGTGGTGTCGCTGCTGGCCCTCTTCTCCGGGATGTAGACCGAGGAGCGCTCTTCGCAAATTGGAATCTGTAGCCACCGTCTTATCCTCTCTACGAGGCGTGCGGGCAGGCATGCCAGAGCCTGGCTTGGAGGCGGCGATGCCTACGGCACGCAACCCCTTTCGGTTGATTTACTCATGCATCTCGCTTTTTCCGACTCTATCGCGTGGGAATCTCCTCTTGTAATCATGATGAGGTCTCGCATCACTTAGCCGACGGGAGGACTCGTTTTGACTATTGCTCTTTATCCAGGAAGCTTCGATCCAGTAACGATGGGGCATGTCGACATCGTCGAGAGGGCGGCGGCCCTCTTCGACGAAGTGGTCGTCGCCGTCTACGACGCCCCTCCCAAAAACCTGCTGTTCACTACCGGGGAGAGAGTTGAGTTGATGAAGGAGGCGATATCGCACCTCCCCAATGCCCGTACTGAATCGTACGCCGGGCTGACGGTCGACTTCGCCTGCCAGATGAATGCCAAGGTGCTGGTGCGGGGCCTCAGGGTCAGTTCCGACTTCGAACGTGAGTTCGAGATGGCGTTGATGAACCAGAAGCTGCAGCCGGAGGTTGAGCTGGTCTGCTTCATGACCAGACTCGAGTACCAGTTCATCAGTTCGAGTCTCATCAAGGAAGCCTGCAAGCTCGGTGGCTGCATTGACGATCTCGTTCCGCAGCATGTGGCCCGTGCCATGCGACAGAAATTCGGTTCCTGAGGTCGATGCCAATGCGGGACGGATGAAGGAGGTGATAATCAAGACTGCCAAGAGACGTTATGGAATCGCTGTGTTGAGTCAATTACTACCTACGAGTGTTGTCAATAAGGAGGTCTGGAAGTGGCGCGAAAGATCACCGAAGAGTGCATAAGTTGCGGCGCGTGCGAGTCGGAGTGCAAGAACGAGGCCATTGCCGAGGGAGACACGACGTACGTGATCGACCCGACGAAGTGCACTGAGTGTGTCGGTATCGCTGAATCGCCCCGCTGTGAGGAGGTTTGCCCGGTCGATGGCGCTGTCGTGCCCGATCCGGCTCATGAGGAGAGCAAAGAACAGCTGCTGGCCAAGTGGCGCAACCTCCATCCAGGGGAGGAACCGGCTCCCGGAAGCTTCTAACATCGATATAAGGAACATACTAGACCAGAACAGGCCTCTGTCCGTTGCCGGGGTGGCGTGACTCTGGCTGGGCGTTGGGGGAAGGCTAATTGTCGTATGCTGCCTGCTGGCGGCGTCGGTGGTTAGCCGTTACTTGCGCGCAACAGCCAGGGTCTGAAAACCGATAAGAGCGTTTATGCCTGGGCTATCGAAGTGGTACAGGGCTGTGCCCCTCAGCCACGAGAGAAGCCGCAGCCCGAGTCGTTTCGGCTTGGGGGGCAATGCCTGGTCCAGGAACAGGCTCTGGAACATGTAGAACTGGCAGCCGAAGGCGAACCCATTTCGCCTCTCAGGGGTCAGCCCGACCCTCGTCATGAGCCCGCAGAGCTGGAATGCTGACAGGCTTGCCTCCGGGTAGAACATAAACCGCTCACCCAGCAGCAGCTTGGTCAGCGAGTGGAACACTGCGAACTTGTTGGGTACGGACACGATGACCACGCCGCCCTCCCGGCAGACCCGGGCGTGTTCGGCCAGCATCGCCTCAGACTGGTGCACGGGGAAATGCTCGATCACCCCTTCTGAGTAGACCACATCGAAGCTGTTGTCCTTGAATGGTAGACAGAAACCCGAGCCCTTCACGGGCTCGGTCTTGACCCCGTGCTGCCGCGAGAAGTAGGCAAGGGACGAGAAGGCCGAATCGTCGGGATCGACCCCGACGCATGTGCACTCGAGTTCCCTGGCGACGCGGGCCATGATTCTGCCGCTGCCGAAGCCGACCTCCAGGCTCAAGGACCCTGGTGGGATGTACTTCTTGAAGGTATCGTAGGCGTAGGGGAAGTGCCAGACGTCGTCTATGAGCCATTCGGGAATGTGGAGCCATGTCGGCTTCGCCGTCATCATACCAACCTTGCGTATTCGCGGATGCCCATCGCGCACGGTGGGGTGGCGGTGGGCGAGCTATTGCACACTGGGGCCGTCACTGGAAGAACTGGCGCACGGCGTCGAATTCACTTGGAAGCAGGACGAGAACGGCGGGAAACAGGGCGAGGAGGAACCTCGCGATGCCCGACCCTTGGATGACACCCTCGCCGATTCCGAAGTGAGCGCAGGCCGCCAGCGCTGCGGCGGAGAAAAGACCGCCGACCAGAAGTCCGAACACAGCCCCGAGAAGGCGGTCCGCCCAGCCAAGCATCACCAGCGCGATGAGCCGGCGCAGGAAAAAGGCCACGAGCGCGGCCAGGAGCATCACCGCGGCAAGGATGATGGCGAAGGCGACGATGTTGGCCACGTTCGCGTCACCGATGGGCAGTGCGCTCCCCAGCGATGCGTAGTATCGACCGGCGAGGAATATGCCGACAAGAAGCCCGGCAAGGCTTAGGACTGTCCGTATCATGCCCATCGCCAGTCCACCGAGCACGGACAGGGCCAGATAAACGATAATGACAATGTCCAACCAGTTCACGCCACCTCCCGGACCGGCTGTTGCCGGCGTAAGGAGTTTACCACATTAAGTGCCTGTGCCGACAGGCCGACAGGCCGGGAGGCTTGACAGTGCATTGGCGATTTGCTATGCTGTTATTGCGAATGCTTATCATTTTCAAGTAGCCCGGCGATGACGGAACTGAAGGGACAGAGAACCACGACCCAACGCAGACTGCTTCTTGACCTTCTGCGCCAGTCCGACGGCCATCTGCACGCGGATGAGCTGTACCGGCTGGCGAAGGAAAAGGAGCCTCGCTTGAGTCTGTCCACTGTTTATCGGTCGCTGCGCCTGTTCAAGGAATTGGGCCTGGTGGATGAACGCCGCTTCGCGGAAGAGCATCACCACTATGAGGCCAAAAGCGAAAGAGAGCACCATCACCTCGTGTGCCATTGCTGTGGCAGAGTGGTCGAGTTCGAGCACGCGTTGACCGCCAAGATCAAGGAAGACGTCGGCCGTCAGAGTGGCTTCGAGATCACCAGCGCCGAGGTGTACCTCGGCGGCTATTGCGAGGAGTGCCGCAAGAAACGGGATTAGGGGCTGTCAATGAGGTTCTTCGGAAACAGGAGACATCGCCGGATGAGAGACGTCAGCATGGGACTGAAGAACCAGTTCACGCTGTGCCATATGGAGGCCGGACAAACGGGCACGGTTGTCCAGATCGCCGGAGGGCCTGGTCTGGCTGCGCGCCTCAATGCCCTGGGCATCAGGCCGGGAAGGAAGATAACCAAAGTAAGCTCGATGTTCATGCGAGGACCGGTGACAGTTCGTGTGGGGCAGACCCAGTTGGCCATTGGCTTCGGCATGGCAAGGAGAATCCTGGTTGAAGTGGACTAGGAGATGAAGATACTCCTCATGGGCAACCCCAATGTGGGGAAAAGTGTCTTCTTCTCGCGGGTCACCGGCGTCAGGGTTATCGCCTCGAACTATCCTGGCACCACGGTGAACTTCTCCAAAGGCCACATGAAGCTGGCTGGAGGGCAGGTCGAGGTCATTGACGTTCCCGGCACCTATAGCCTCGAGCCTACTTCGAAGGCAGAGGAAGTGGCCCTTGAGATGCTCGAAGATGGCGACCTCGTCATCAACGTCGTGGATGCGACCAACCTCGAGCGCAATCTGTATCTCACCCTTGAGCTTCTTGAGAGGCGAGTCCCGGTCATAGTGGCCCTGAACATATGGGACGACACCAAGCATCGAGGTATTCACATCGATGTCCAGAGGCTGGAACAGCTCCTCGGCGTTCCGGTGGTCCCAACGTCCGCGGTGACTGGACAGGGGATAAAGGAGCTTGTCGAACGTATTCCCGAGGCCACTTCTCCGTCGACAGCCGGCCGCACGCGCGACGAACGCTGGACAGCTATCGGCAACATCATCGGCGAAGTCCAGACGCTTGAACACCGGCACCATACGTGGCTGGAGCGGCTTGAGGACGCGTCGGCGGTGCCCGTTACCGGCCTGCCAATCGCCGGAGTTGTTCTGGGCCTTTCGTTCCTGGTGGTCCGCTTCGTCGGCGAGGGGCTGATCGGCTACGTCTTTGACCCGTTGTTCGAACGCCTGTGGCAGCCGGTGATGATGAAGCTCAGCCTCCTGCTTGGCTCCGGAGGCTTCTGGCACGACATCCTTGTCGGTCGGTTGGTCGATGGTGAGATAGACTTCTTTCAGTCTATGGGGATGCTGACCACTGGCCTGTACATTCCCTTCGGCGCCGTACTCCCCTACGTCTTCGCCTTCTACCTTGTGCTGGGTGTGTTAGAGGACGTGGGCTACCTCCCCAGGCTGGCGGTGCTGCTGGACAACCTGATGCACCGGATAGGCCTCCACGGCTACGCCATCATTCCGTCCCTGCTGGGGCTTGGGTGCAACGTGCCGGCTGTCATGGCCACCCGGATACTGGAGAGCAGGCGGGAGAGGTTCATCGCCGCCACGCTCATCTCCATTGGCATTCCCTGTGCCGCCGCGCACGCGATGATATTCGGCCTGGTGGGAGCGCAGGGCGCCCAGTACGTTGCCATAGTCTACTTCACCCTGTTCCTCGTGTGGCTCGCGCTGGGTTTCGTGCTCAACAGAACCGTCAAGGGGTTCAGTCCAGAGCTCCTGATAGAGATACCACGGTATCGTTTGCCGGCCTGGAGCGTCATGCTCAAGAAGCTGTGGATGCGCATCTTCAGCTTCTTGCGTGAGGCCCTGCCGATAATCCTCGCGGCCATCTTCGTCGTAGGCATCCTTTACACCCTCGGGGTGTTCGATGCCATCGCCAACCTCACTGCACCGCTGGTCGGCGGTCTCTTCGGCCTTCCCAAGGAGGCGGTGGTGGCCATCGTGGTGGGCTTCTTGCGCAAGGATGTGGCCATAGGTCTGCTTGCTCCTCTGTCATTGAGCGCTGGACAACTGGTCGTCGGGTGTGTCGTGCTCTCGATGTTCTTTCCGTGCATCGCTTCCTTCGTGGTTCTCGCTCGGGAACTGGGGCCCCGCCGCCTGCTAGGCGCGACGGCGGTCATGATTGCCGCCACGACGGTGGTGGGAGGGCTTCTCAATCTCTTCCTTCTCGTTCTCTGAGCTTGCCGGAGGCATTTCAATTTTCGCTCACGAGCGCTAATATGGGGCCGGCTCCTGGCCTGGCTGGCGTCGTGAGATGAGCGCCTCTCGTGTGATGAAGTCCGTCTTCCTGGCCGCCGTTCTCTGGATGGCGGCAGGCGTGCCAGTGCACGCGGGAACGGGTGAGTTGCTCGCCAACGGTGACTTCGAGACGGGGTGTGACGGCTGGGAGGAAGTGGGCTGCACGTTCGCCTTGACGAGCGAGGTGGGCCTGGTCAGGGCGGGGGATGCGGCTGCGGTGCTTTCCGACGACAGTGGGGATGGGTGGGTGTATCAGACGGTTCCGGTGCAGCCTGGCGGCGCCTACGCCGTTTGCGGCTGGGCGATGAAGAACGATAGCGATGTCGGCTGCGTGTATCTGCGCATCCGCTGGTTCGAAAGCACTGATGGCTTCGGCATGGAGCTGTACAACGAAGTCTCACCGCAAGTGACCGACGATTCCGAAGAGTATCAGTACGTCAGGATGGAGGCGGTGGCCCCGTTGAACGGGCGTTCGGCGCGAGTCGAGTGTGTGGTGGAACTCGTTGGTATGCCCGTGGAGGCAGGCGTGGTGTACTTCGATGACGTGAGCTTCACCGGTCCCGCCCCGTCGACGCCAACGGCCGAGGCGACGCCCGCTGCCAGTCCTTCGCCTGCTGCCACGCCGACTCCGACGCCCACCCCGACGCCTACCCCGACGCCCCAATCGGTGCCTGGCCCCAGCCCCAGCCCGACCCCGGCCACAACCGCGACCGCGACGCCCACGGCGACACCATCAGCCCAGCCGACGCCCACGCCCACGCCAGGCGGGACGTCAGCGGGCACGGGCGATGTCATAATCAACGAGGTCGTGTACGACCCGCTCCAGCAGCGGTTGGAGGAACATAGCTGCGAATGGCTGGAGCTGTACAATGTCACCGATGAGTCTATCGATATCCGGGGATGGACGCTTGCCGACAACTCGAACCGGGCTGCTGATGGCATACCAGCAGTCACGCTTCCACCAGCGGGCTTCGTGGTGATCGCCGCCGGCGAGTGCTTCTATTCCGACTATCCGGGCTTCGACGGCTTGGCCGTTGTGATTGACGATGGTCCTATTGGCAACGGACTTGGGAATGACGGCGATCACCTCACGCTGAAGGATGGCGTGGGCAGCATCGTCAGCGAGTTGTCGTACGGGAGTGATACTTCGCGAGTGCCACACTGCGCCGACGTGACGGAGGGCCATTCGTTGGAGCGCGTGCCGCCGGGAGGGGAGTTCCGGGACAATCCTGCCCCGACCCCCGGTCGAGGCGTTCTTGAACTGGCGACGCCGGCAGCCTCGCCGACGCCGTTGGCGACGCCGACGTCTAGCCCGGCTTCCACATCGATGCCTTCGCCTACGCCTGGTGCTGGCGGCCCCACGACCACGCCGGTTTCCACTCCGGCGCCTGCGTCGACGCCGGAACCTTCGGATGGAGGGCCAGCCTCGTCCGGCATTGCAGTGAGAGCGGCTGTTGTCTCAGCGGCCATAGCCTGCCTCGGTGTCGGCCTTTGGATCAGGTCTCGCAGACGCAGGTGATTGCCCAAGAGGCTCTGCTTGGCTATAATCTGACTCACATGTCCAAGCCGTCGACAATCGCTATTGATGGACCAGTCGCCGGAGGCAAGAGCACGGTGGGCCGTCTTCTGGCGCAGCGTTTGGGGTATCGGTTCGTGGATACGGGCATGATGTATCGGGGTGTGACGTGGAAGGCACTGCAGTGCGGCGTTGATCTGGAGGATAGGGGGGAACTGGGCCGGCTGGCGCGGAACGCGACGATTGAGTTCGCGCCTGTCGATAGAGTGCTGGTGGACGGGCGGGATGTGACGGCGGCGCTGTCGGAGCCTGATGTGGAAGAAGGCGTGTCGCTGGTGTCCAGAGTGGCCTGTGTGAGGGAAGCCCTCGTCGAGCGACAGCGGGAGCTGGCGCGGGATGGCCAGGTGGTCATGGCCGGACGGGACATTGGCACGGTGGTGCTGCCGCACGCGGACGTGAAGGTCTACCTCGACGCTTCCCTGGAAGAGAGGGCGAGGCGCCGCCATCTGGAGCTTGTCGAGCGCGGCGAGATGGTTGACTACCAGGCCGTACTCTCGGGTCTGAGAAGGAGGGACGAGATAGATAGCGGGCGGGAGGTATCACCCCTTCGGGCGGCGCAAGATGCCACGCTGGTCGATACGGACGGGCTCGCTGTGGAGCAGGTGCTCTCAAGGATAATGGAATTGGCTGGAGCGGATTGATGAGCTTATTTTACTACCTCGAGACCTTTTTGGCGAAGCTGGTGCTCTGCCTTGTGACACGGTGGGAGGTGCGTGGGAAGGAGAACGTCTCGACCGATGGGCCACTCGTCATCGCGTCAAATCACCTCAGCATCGCTGACCCGCCGGTTCTGGCCGCGAGCATCCAGCGCAGGGTGGTGTTCATGGCCAAAGTGGAGTCGTTTCGCCACCCCGTTCAAGGCCCTCTGGTGCGTGGATTCGGGGCATTTCCGGTGAGGCGGGGGCAGGTGGACAGGGAGGCGCTGCGCTGGGCGCAAAGGACTCTGAAGAGTGGGCTGGCGCTTGGCATGTTCCCCGAGGGGGCAAGGAGCTTGACCGCCAAGTTGCAGGAGGGCCGGCCAGGAACGGCGCTCGTCGCTCTGCGGGGCGGTGCCCCGATACTGCCGGTCGCGGTAACCGGCACTGAGAGAGTGAGGGGCATTGGCTTCATCTTCGCCCGGGTGCCCATCACCGTGAACATCGGCCAGCCGTTCGTGCTGCCTCCAGTGGACGGGAAACTGACCAGGGAACAGCTGGCCAAGGCGACCAAGGTGATAATGGGGCGCATCGCTGAGCTGCTGCCGGCGGGCTACAGGGACGAGCATGGAGATCAGGAAGGCCGCTGAACTGGGGTTCTGCACCGGGGTGCGGCGGGCCATCGAGATGCTCGAAGGCGCAGCGCGCGAATCCGGACCGCTCGTCACCCTGGGTCCCGTGGTACATAATCAGCGGGTGACCGATAGACTGAACGAACTGGGGATCAGTGCTGTTGACAGCATTGACCAGGTCAGCGGCGGCACGGTGGCGATAAGCTCCCACGGCGTGAGCCCCGAGGTGGTGGAGAGGCTCGAGTCCACCGGCCTGCGGATGATCGATACCACATGTCCCTTTGTGCGGCGGACGCAGGTGGCCGCTCAGAAGCTTGCCAGCGCGGGTTTCTTCGTAGTGGTGTTCGGCGATGAGAGTCACCGTGAGGTGCAGGGGGTGCTTGGCTGGGCTGCGGGGGGGGGTGTGGCGACCCGTGAGGTCCCTGAGTTGAGGGAAGTACCGCAGCGCATCGGTATCCTGTCACAGACCACCCAGAGCTACTCAGGGTTCAGCCACTTCGTCTCCTCGTTCGCCGACAGCTACCTGGCCTCCATCTCTGAGTTGCGTGTGATTAACACGATCTGTGACGCCACGAAGAGGCGGCAGGAGGCAGCTTTGGAACTGGCGCGCGGTGTGGACGTGATGCTCGTTGTCGGCTCACAGGGGAGCGCCAACACGCGACGTCTAACCGAGTTGTGTTCCCGCATCGTGCCAACCCATCTTATCGGTGGGGCCCAGGAGATAGATCCTGGATGGCTTGGAGAGCACCAGCGCATCGGGGTGACCGCAGGGGCCTCCACTCCCGACGACGCGATCGAGGAGGTCATTGACTCACTTGCTGGTGCAGACGTAATGTCGGGAAAGGAGTGACTCTTTGGACAGGGGCAAATTCGGCATCTACATCAATCCCAAGGAGCTCAAGGCGGCGAGGGTCAACTCGCCGTACTGGATTCCCAGCGAACCGGACTGGGTCTTGCTGACGCCAGACGTTAACATGACGTTGCTCAAGGTAAGGGAGCTTGCTGCGGAGAAGAAGCTCGTGAGCGATCCTGATGGGGTCGTCTGGGGTTGAGATAGGGCACAGGTTGAGGGGCGGAACATATTCTAAATCGTCCGACCATGTGCTATAATTCGTGTTTAATCAAACGAAAGCGAGGGGGCCGCTGGATGGAACAAGATCGCAAGGTTATCTCGTTTGGCGAGGTAGACCGAAACGATATTCCCTTTGTAGGTGGGAAGGGAGCCAACCTGGGCGAGTTGACCAAGGCCGGTGTACCGGTGCCCCCAGGTTTCATCGTCACGGCCAGGAGCTACTACTACTTCCTGGAGCAGTCAGAGCTCGAAGACCGAATACGTTCGCTCCTGTCGTCCCTTGACCCCGACGACACTGAGACGCTTCAGCGTACTGCGCAGCAGGTGAAGGACTTGATTACCGGCGCTGAGGTGCCCAAGGACGTCGCAGAGGAGATTGCGCAGTCCTACGAGGAGATGGGTGCTGGGCTGGTGGCGGTGCGCTCGTCGGCCACGGCGGAGGACCTGCCGGAGGCATCCTTTGCCGGGCAGCAGCGCACGTTCCTGAATGTTGAGGGGGTGGATGATGTGGTTGCTGCGGTGCAGGGCTGCTGGGCGTCGCTGTTTGAGCCGCGGGCCATCTTCTACCGGCATCACCAGGGCTTTGACCATCTCAAGGTCGGCATCGCGGTGCCGGTTCAGAGGATGGTGCAG
>JAXHUA010000009.1:0-9462 GCA_034189695.1 Chloroflexota bacterium
CGGGACCCGATTCCTATGAGCGGGCGCTGCAGGGGATGATCGACGACGGACGCAGTCTCAGGTGCGTAGAGTACGCGGGCTCCTGGGCCCCGATGAAGTACCCGTGGCATGTTCTCGCGGCGACGAATCACTTCCTGGACCGGCATCGCGGCCACATCGCCGCATCAGCGGTCATCTCGGAGCGGGCAACGATTGAGGGCGAGGTGATTGTCGACGAGGGCGCCAGGGTCCTCGAGGGCGCGGTGGTGCGCGGGCCATGCTACATAGGTAGAGACTCCGTCATCGGGAACCACGTCCTCGTCCGGGACTACGCTCACATCGGCGCGGACTGCGTGGTGGGGGCGGGGACTGAGATCAAGCATTCATACGTGGGCGATGGGTGCTGGTTTCATCGGAACTACGTTGGAGATTCCGTGGTGGGCAATCACTGCTCCCTGGGCGCCGGGACTGTCACCGCCAACCTCCGCTTCGATGGCGGTGAGGTGAGTGTGTACGATGACCGCGGCGGTCAGGGAACCGGGATGGACAAGCTGGGCGCCATGATTGGCCCCGGGTCGAAGACGGGGGTCAACGTGAGCATCATGCCCGGGGTGAAGATCGGCCCCGGCTCTGTTGTGGGGCCCCACGTTCCGGTGAGGCGCAACGTCGCTCCGAACAGCACGCTCTTTCTCGACGCCGACGGTGCGGTGGTTGAGAGGCGAGCACGGCCCGAAGAAGGTGAAAAAGGACAGGTTGTATAGCAGTGTGCGGTATCGTTGGCTTCGTCGGCAGTAAGCCTGCCGCTCCCATCGTGTTGAAGGCGATCTCCAGGCTGGAGTACCGCGGGTACGATTCCGCCGGCATGGTGAGCGTTCACAACGGTGGCATCTACTTCAGGAAGGATGTCGGGGGCATTGCCGATGTGCAGCGGAAGCACAGGCTGGACCAGTTGCCGGGAAACGTGGCGCTCGCGCATGTTCGATGGGCGACGCATGGTCGTGCCAATCAGGTGAACGCCCATCCCCATTTCGACTGCACCAGGCAGGTGGCCGTGGTGCACAATGGCGTAATCGACAACTACCAGGAGCTTCGTGCCGAACTCGCGGGACGGCACGGGTTCATATCCGAGGCTGATACCGAAGTCGTGTGCCATCTCATCGAAGACTGCATGACCCGGGGTAACTCGCTTGAGGAAGCCGTCTTTGCGACGACACGCCGTCTGAAGGGCTCCTATGCCATCGCTGTTATCTCCTCTCAGGAGCCGGGCAAGATAGTGGCCACAGCGTGTGACGTTCCTCTGGTGGTGGGTCTCAACGGCGACAGCCACTTCGTGGCCAGCGATGTCCTCTGTTTCTCTGATGAGACGGACAAGGTCGTTTTCCTGGAAGAGGGTGACGTTGCATCGGTGACCACGGGCGGTGTGGCGTTCTTCAATCGCCGCGGTGAGCAAATCGTCAAAGAGCCGCAGCGGGTGGACTGGCGGTGGGAGGAGGGGGCGAGGGAAGGCCACGACTGCTTCATGATCAAGGAGATCTTGGAAGGGCCCCGGGCCATCGTCAACGCATGTGACCAGGACATGGACTCACTCATGGAGCTGGCACGGGACGTGACGAGAGCGAAGCAGGTGCTGATCACCGCGTGTGGGAGCTCCCGTCATGCGGCGTTGCTGGGCCGGTACCTGCTGTCCAGGCTTGGCGGCAAGCTGTGCCACGTCATCACTGCCTCCGAATCTCGCCACTTGCTTGAGTCGGTTTCCGAGGAGACGCTGGTCATTGCCGTCTCGCAGAGTGGTGAGACGGCCGACGTTGTTGACGGGGTGAGAAAGGCGAAGGCGAAGGGGGCGCACGTTGTTTCCATCGTGAATGTCGTGGGCTCGTTGTTGACCAGGATCAGCGACAGAGTCATGTATCTGAACTGCGGCCCGGAGATATGCGTGGCGGCGACGAAGACGTTCGTGGGCCAGGCGGCGATGTTCTATCTTCTGGCCTTTTCGCTCACCGGGAGACTGGAGGAAGGCATCGAGGAGCTCATTGGAGTGTCGCGCCTGGTGCGTGACGGTCTGGAGAGGAACCACCGCACGTTGCAGGAGCTGGCGGAGAGCACCAGAAGTGCAGGGAGCTTCTTCTACATAGCGCGCGGGCCCAATCTGGCTGTCGCGGCCGACGGTGCGCTGAAGATGAAGGAGGTCTCCTGCGTTCACGCCGAATGCATGCCGGCGGGAGAGCTCAAGCACGGCACCCTGGCGCTCATAGAGGAAGGTACGCCTGTGGTTGCCGTGTGTCCTCGGGACAGCACTTTCGACGAGGTCATGGGCAACGTCGCTGAGGTGCGGGCCAGGGGTGGTCTGGTGATCGGCGTCTCTGACGACAACAACGACACCTTCGATCGGTGGCTCCAGGTCCCCAGGACTGGCCCCCTCCTCTATCCCCTGGCTGCCGTCATGCCGCTCCATTTGCTGGCCTACCACGTTGCCGTAGGCCGGGGCAAAGACCCCGACAGGCCGCGTCACCTGGCGAAGTCCGTCACCGTCAGGTGAGGCGGCCGGCACATCCTACCCCGCCCTGTTCGCGGGCGCTGCTCACCCCGTAATCAGATGTTCTTATTTCTATGCTTCCTCAGCGCGCGTTGCACAGCGTGCGAGCATTGGCAGCCGACCGTGCCGGGGCCTTCGGCGGTGAGAAGGACGTCATCGGAACGCGGGATGAGAAAGCCGCTTCGATGCCTCATTACGGCGAGGCAAACGGCGCTGGGGCGGCGCGGTGGCGTGACCGTCGTGGAATGGGGAAACAGCTTGGGCTATAATGGGGCGAGCAAACAAGGAGGAGGTAATGACTGAATCTAAGAAACTGATGTTGGACATCGAGGACGGAATAGCGACGATAACGCTCAACCGCCCGGAGGTACTCAATGCCCTTGACGCTGACATGTGGCAGGGCCTGGAGGACCTGGCCATCGAGGTATCGCGGAACGCGGAGGTCAGGGTGGTCATCCTCAGAGGAGCGGGCGAACGCGCCTTTTCGGCTGGACTCGACTTGAAAGCTGCGGCCCAGGGGAAAGGCTTTCCCAGGATCACGACTAGGGTGGGGCCGGACCACCTGACTGCTCTCAAGCACTACATAAGCGTATATGAGGAGGTCTCGGTTCCGGTCATAGCCGCCATCCACGGCTATTGCATGGGCGGCGCGTGCCAGCTCGTCCTTGCCTGCGATATCCGCATCGCGTCCGAGGACGCCATCTTCGCCATCCCCGAGGCGAAGGTGCTGGGGATCGTACCGGACCTGGGCGGTACCCAGCGGTTGCCTCGGCTTGTAGGGCCTGGTCGGGCCAAGATGCTGTTGATGACGGCACGACGCATCGGCGCGGAGGAGGCGTTCAGAATGGGACTCGTGGACGAAGTCCATCCGAGAGACACGTTCCTGGAGGCTGCTCGAAGCCTGGCTCGGGAGATCGCCGAGATCAGGCCCGAGGCGGTGCAGGGCATCAAGCGGGCGGTGAACTGCGCCATGTCCTACAGCATCGACGCGGGGCTTGCCTTCGAGACGGCCACCGCCCTGAGTGTCCCGGGGATCGCGGAGGCATTCACCGCCGGGGCCACGAAGTTCGCCAAGAAGGGTGGTGGATAGAGCCGTAAGCGGTGTCGACGGGCTGGCGCAGGCAGGTGGCCGGCACCGGCCCAACACGGAACGGGATGAGGTGTCGCGCTCTGCAGAGTCAGGGCTGGTGCCATTGTTGGACTACTGGAGGGGTAGATGAAGATTTCGGTCTGCGGCAAAGGTGGGAGCGGGAAGAGCAGTGTCGTTGCTCTGCTGGCTGGAGAGGCCCGGTCCAGAGGCTACCGGGTGCTGGTTGTCGACTCGGACGAGTCCAATGCGGGTCTCTATCGGCTGCTCGGCTTTGAGAAGCCGCCCGAGCCTTTGATGGAACTCGTCGGTGGCAAGAAGAAGATAATCAGCACGATGAGAGAGACACCGCCGGATGGTCTGGACGCCAGGGCGGCCGTATTGACGCGCGAGGCCATCGCCACCGATGACATCCCCGCGGAGAACATGGCTCAGAGGGACAACCTGAGGCTGGTATCCGTGGGGAAGATTCTCCAGGCGCTCGAGGGGTGTGCTTGCCCCTTCGGCGTTCTGAGCCGGGAGTTCCTGAAGAGGCTGGCATTGGCGAAGGACGAGTTTGTGATAGTCGATATGGAAGCAGGCGTGGAGCACTTCGGGCGCGGCGTCGAGACCAGCGTGGACGCCGTGCTCATTGTGGTCGACCCGTCGTTTGAGTCCCTGGAGCTGGCTGACAGGATTCGCAACCTGGCGACAGGCGCAGGCGTAGCACATGTGTGGGCGGTTCTCAACAAGATACCATCCGATGAGATGGCTGCGAGGCTGGAGGAGGACCTGCGCCGGAGGTCAGTGGACATCGTCGGCTGCATTCATCATGACGCGGAGCTCTTCATGTCCAGCCTGGACGGCGCGATGAGGTCAGGCTCTGGTGCCGAGGAGATAAAGGCGGTCATGGACGGCGTGCTCGCAGGCACTGCGAAGTAGGCGCTATTGAGGATGTGTGGGCCGCAGGGCTTGAGGGGAGGTTGTCAAGCATGTGTCCGGCAAGAGCCTGACTGAGCGGCGGCGTTGCTCCTGAAGCTGGCTCAGTGTCATCAGGGACGAACTGGGAAGGCCCGGGCCGGTGGGGGTGGAGCTAGGAGGGCTCGAAACCATCGCCACATCTGCCGGTCATCTCTTCGATGTCTATGGTGCCGATGTAGACCGAGGCCCTCTTCAACCGCTCCTCGGGCCAGTCCATGCCCATGAAGAGCCCGAATACCTTCTTTATCGTCTCAAGGTCATCTCGCAGCGTAACGGTGCCGTAGCAGATGACACTGGCCCAGCCGTTCTGCCACTTGTCGACCTGGAAGCATACGCGGTTGTTCTCGTTGATGAAGTCTATCTTCCTGCCGCTCTTTGCCGAGTGGAAGTGGACGGCCCCCGGCTCATACACAAATGACACCGGCACAACATAGGGCTCGCCCCGAGCGCAGAGGCCCAGTCTGCCGTACGGCTGTTCTCGCAGAAAGCGCTCGCATTCGTCTTTTGTCAGTTCTCTCGCTGTGTGCGGTGGTCTCTCCATTCCAAGACTCCCTTTCTGTTTGCCTTCCATTATACCCCGACCGCGATGTTGAGGGTAGTTGTGCCAGGTTTCTATGAAGACTTCACCTTGGGCCGGCATGGTACGGTGTCGCTGTGTTTCCGCCAGTTGGAATGCTTGGGAGGTCGTTGACTGTGCTGAGCTCTGGGCGTCGCAGCAGCTTGTGGACCTCGACTACGGCGATGACTGACAGGGCGACCAGTACAACCCGCCCCCACGTTTCCAGACTCAATGGCTCGAGACGCAACAGGAACTGGGTGGGCGCGAGGTACATCGCACCGACGTGGGCTACGAGGGAGAGGGCCGTGCCGACGAGCAGGAGCCGGTTGGACAACGGACTCTTGCGGAAGGCGGACTTGTACTCCGACCGACAATTGAGCACGTGAAAGACCTGGAAGGTAACCATGGTGGTCAAGGCCGTGACCCGGGCGTATGCCAGCGTCGAGCCGGCTCCCCTCTCCCAGGCGAACATGGCCAGTGTCCCGGCGGCGACAACCAGCCCGACGATGATCGACCGTTCTATCAGAACACGCGACAGGATTCCTTCTTTCGGGCTTATTGGTGGTCTCTGCAACTGCTCTTTCTCGCCGGGCTCGAAGGCCAGGGCAACGTCCTCTATGCCGTTGGTCACCAGATTCAGCCACAGGATCTGGGCCGGCAGCAGCGGCAGGGGCCAGCGCAACCCCAGGCTCGCCAGGATGGCGACCAGCTCGCCTATGCCCGACGAGATGAGGAAGAACGTGGCTTTCCTGATGTTGGAGAAGGAGGTGCGACCTTCCTCGACAGCGGCGTAGACCGTGGCGAAGTTGTCGTCCGTCAGGACCATCTCGCTCGCTTCCTTCGCCACGTCCGTGCCTGAACGTCCCATCGCCGCGCCGATGTGGGCCGACTTGAGCGCTGGGGCGTCGTTGACGCCATCGCCGGTGACGGCGACGACCTGACCGAGACGGCGCAGGCAGTTGACCAGGCGCAGCTTCTGAGACGGTCTCACCCTGGCATACACCGAGACGCGGGTGGCGACCGCCTGCAACTCCTCATCCGACATGGCGGCCAGCTCGGTGCCGGTATGCACCTCTGGAACGCCTCGGGCGATGCCGACTCTCTGCGCGATGGCAGCCGCGGTGACTGGATTGTCACCGGTGACCATGATTACCCGTATCCCTGCTCGGTGGCAGGCTCGCACGGCCTCGGTGACCCCTTCCCGCGGCGGGTCCATCATTCCCTCGAGCCCGAGGAATGTCAGACCCTCCGGTCGGCCGCTTCGTAACGCCTCAGCCACGAGCGGTCCTTCGCCCATGGCCATGGCCAGGACTCTCAAGCCCTCTCCGGCCATGTGGCGTGCTTCTTCGTTGATAAGATTGACGTCCAGCCCACGGGCGCCGTTGTGCCCCGCCTGGGTGGTGCACATCTCGAGCAGGGGCTCGATCGCTCCCTTCACGAAGACTATCTCCCTGCCGTTGTGGCTGTGCACCGACGCGGCATACATCCAATCCGAGTCGAAGGGGACCTCATACGTCAGCGGGTATCGCTCCAGAAGGTCGTCACGACTCAGCCGTGCCTTGGCGCCGCTCACGAGCAGGGCTACCTCCGTCGGGTCGCCACCGGGCACAAGAATGTCCTCCTCCTGATATAGGGATGCCTCGTTGGGCAGGAGGCCGGCCATCAGCGTGAGATAGAGCGCTGACCCATCCTCCACCTCAACCGTCTCACCGTTTCGCTCGATCGTGCCCTGGGGGTCCAGCCCGCCCCCGGTGACCCGAAAGCGGCTGTCGTCGGCCCAGATGGCCTGGACCGTCATCTGGTTCTGGGTGAGCGTGCCGGTCTTGTCGGACATGATGACGGTGCAGCTCCCCAGAGTCTCCACTGCGGGGAGACGGCGGATGATGGCGTTGCGTCTGGCCATTCGACGCACGCCTACCGCGAGCGCGACACTCATCACAACGGGCAGACCCTCCGGTATGGCGGAGACGGCAATGGCTACCGCGGTGAGGAACATGTCGACAAGGGGTTCGCCGAGCGCCAGGCCCACCGCGAAGGCTATAACGCTGGCCGCGACTATGGCCAGGCTGACCAGCCAGCCGAACTTCCTCATGCGGGTCTGAAGAGGGGTCTCCGCTCTCTTCGTGCCGACCAGGCCTTCGGCAATGGAACCCATCTGAGTCTTCAGGGCCGTTGCCACGACGAGGCCGGTGCCCTTGCCTGAAACCACCGCGGTACCCATAAAGGCCATGTTCGACTGGCTCTGAGGAGGCAGGTTGGCGGCCTCGGGCAGCGCCGGGACGGACTTCGCCGCCGGGACCGACTCGCCGGTGAGCAGGGACTCGTCGACCTGGAGGCGGTTGGCGCCAAGCAGCCTCACATCCGCGGGGACGATGTCGCCCGCTTCGATGAGCACGACATCACCGGGGACCAGACCGGCGCTCTCCATGACTGTTTCCATGCCGTCTCGTCGCACCCTGGCCCTGGGCGTAGTGAGACCCAGAAGGGCTTGCATGGCGTTCTCGGCCCGGTACTCCTGGACGAACCCGATGACTGTGTTGAGGGCGACCACGGCGCCAATTACGATGGCGTCAGCCCAGTGCTGGATCGCCAGAGTGATGGCCATTGCCGCGAGGAGTATGTAGATGAGAGGGCTTCTAATCTGATGAAACAGGATGGCCCAGGGATTGGTCTCTCTGCCGGTCCTGATGGTGTTGGGGCCGTAGCGCCGCAGGCGGGCGCCTGCCTCGGTGCCGGAGAGGCCTTCAGGTGATGCTTCCAGCCGGGCCAGAGCATCCTTCACCGAAAACGCGTACCACGGCGTGGTGGCGTTGTCTGCCATGAATGGATTGTAGGGCTGGGTGGCCCGAATGACAAGGGAAGGCAAGACCCACTTCCGCCAGAGCACCGCGCTGTGCTACGGAGATCTGCCGTAGTCGGGCGAGGTGCACCGCTAACTTGAAAGAGTGCCCTGGCAACAAGTATGCTATCAGGCACCGCATGTCGCGAGCGAAGGGGGCCCCTGGAGCTGTTCGTCGGTGCCCATCGCAAGAATGAGGGTCGGTAGTGATTGAGTCGGAGCAGGGCGTTCTTGTACTGATATCTTTGCTCGGTGGGATAATCATCCTGGCCATTCTCATCAGGGCGGGTGTCCGCTACGTAGGCGTGCCGGCTCTCGTCGGCTTCCTCGTCCTGGGATTCGTTCTTCGGTTGGCCGACACGTATCTGGCAGCCTTCCTGTCGCAGGACATGGAGGCCATTCTTCAGTTCCTGGCGACCATAGGCGTCATCCTCCTGCTTTTCCGGGTGGGCCTGGAGAGCAATCTCGCTGGCCTTGTGCGTCAGCTCAAGCGGGCCAGCGGCATCTGGGCAGGCAACATACTGTTCAGTGGGGTGCTTGGGTACGTTACCGCCGCCTTCATTCTCGGACTGGGCCAGATTCCCAGCCTGTTCATCGCTGTGGCCCTTACGGCCACCAGCGTCGCCATATCAGTGGGCGTGTGGCAGGAGAGCGGTGCTCTGAAGTCCGCCACCGGTCAGTTGCTCGTCGACGTAGCCGAGATGGATGACATATCCGCCATATTCCTCATGGCGCTGCTGTTTGCCGTGGTGCCCATACTGCGGAACGGCACGGGAGCGAGTTTGGTGCCTCTGCTGGGATCGACGCTGGGCCTGCTGCTGCTGAAGCTCCTGGGCTTTGGAGCCGTATGCATCCTCTTTTCGAGGTTTGTCGAGCGGCACATCACCCGCTTCGTGAGGAGAATCCACCCGGCCCCAGGGCAGACGCTCATGGTCATCGGGTCCGGCTTCATCATAGCGGCTCTGGCCGGGCTGCTTGGCTTCTCGGTGGCCATCGGGGCGTTCTTCGCCGGGCTCGTGTTCAGTCGCGACCCCGAAGGGGTCAAGTGGGACACGCCGTTCGAAATCCTGTATGAATTGTTCACGCCGTTCTTCTTCATTGGCATCGGGCTCTATATCGCCCCCGGGACGTTGACGACGGCCCTGGAGCTGGGGGGTGTGCTGCTGGCCGTGGCCGTGCTCGGCAAGCTCATCGGCACTGGCGGGCCGGCCCTGCTCACGACGGGTCGCACCGAGTCCTTCCTTCTGAGCACGAGCATGGTGCCGAGGGCAGAGATTGCCATGGTCGTCATGCAGACGGGCCTGGTGCTGGGTGAGTGGGCGGTGCCGGCGGAGGCCTTCGCGGCGATGGCGTTCGTCGTACTGGCGACGGCCATTGTGACTCCCTTGGCCCTGCGCGCGATGTTGAGAAGGTGGCCCCAGAGAGAGGAAGAAGCGGTCGAAGGCATTGCATCAACGTAGAGGAGCCGTGGGCTCGATCGGCACCGGGATATCAGGCCCCCGCAG
>JAXHUA010000090.1:0-10912 GCA_034189695.1 Chloroflexota bacterium
CCAGGTCAAGCTGGGCGACGTCCCGGAGATTGTCTCGCAGACGTTGGTGGAGAAGAAGGTCGTCGACCGTCTTGTGTATCAGGATGCCTCTACTGGTGAGAAGGCAGTCCACGAGGCGGACATTCCGTTCTACCGGAATCAGACGCGGGTCCTCATCGGCGACAATATCAAGGTCGATTCGAAGAAGATCGATGACTACATAGCCCTTGGGGGATACTCCGCCCTTGCCAAGGCCCTGTTCGAAATGACTCCAGAGCAGGTGATTGAGGAAGTGAAGAAGTCGGGACTGCGTGGCCGGGGAGGTGGAGGATTCCCGGCGGGGAGGAAATGGGAAACCTGCCGCAATGCTCCGGGGGACATCAGGTATGTGATTGTCAACGCCGATGAGGGAGACCCGGGTGCGTTCATGGACCGGGCTCTGCTGGAGGGCAATCCGCACATGGTTCTCGAAGGGCTCATCATTGGGGGCTACGCCGTGGGTGCCGCTCTGGGCTACGTCTACGTTCGAGCGGAGTATCCGCTTGCCGTTGACAATATTGAACTGGCCATCAAACAGGCGGAGGAGTACGGGTTGCTCGGCACCAACATACTCGGGTCGCAGTTCTCGTTTGGCGTCAAGGTCCATCGCGGCGCCGGTGCCTTCGTGTCAGGCGAGTCGAGTGCTCTGATGACTGCGCTTGAAGGCAAGGTGGGAGAGCCGCGCCCCAAGCATATCCACACGGTGGTGAAGGGTGTGTGGGACAAGCCCAGTACGTTGAACAATGTGGAGACGTGGGCCAACGTACCGCTGATAATCAATAAGGGCGCCGAGCAATTCGCGTCGCTGGGAACCGAGGGCAGCAAAGGCACCAAGGTGTTTTCCTTGGTGGGCAAGGTGAAGAACACCGGCCTGGTCGAGGTGCCTATGGGCATCACCTTGCGGGAGATCATCTACGACATAGGTGGTGGTATCCCCGGAGGCAAGAAGTTCAAGGCGGTGCAGACCGGCGGTCCGTCTGGGGGTTGCATCCCTGAGGAGTACCTGGACACCCCTGTCGATTTCGACGAGCTCACCAAGCTCGGGTCGATAATGGGTTCGGGCGGCATGATCGTGATGGATGAGGATACCTGCATGGTGGACCTCGCCAAGTACTTCACCGAGTTCCTTTGCGATGAGTCGTGTGGCAAGTGCGTGCCCTGTCGCGAGGGATTGAGGAAGATGAGGGACATACTGGAGAGAATCACTGAGGGCCACGGCACGGAGGAAGACATCAAGACGCTGGAGGATATGGCCCCGGTCATTCGGGATACGGCGCTCTGTGCCTTGGGGCAGACCGCGCCCAACCCGGTCATGACTACCTTGCGGTACTTCAGAGATGAGTACGAGGCGCACGTCAGGGAGAGGCGATGCCCAGCCTTCGCCTGCAAGTCTCTCATCTCATACTACATCGATCCCGAGAAGTGCAAGGCATGCATGATATGTATGAGGAACTGCCCGGTTGACGCCATAAGCGGTGGTAAGAACCAGATCCATGTTATCGACCAGAGCAAGTGCACCAAGTGTGGCACCTGCTTCGAGGTCTGCCCGAGCCGATTCGGCGCGGTCACCAGGCTCTCAGGCGAACCAGTGCCGGCGCCGCTGGCTGAGGATCAGAGGGTGCTGGCCAGGGCGAAGTAGCGGTGGGGGGTAGCGCACGCTGACCGATTGAGGTATAATGGGCGGTGCAGGGCGTCATTGGGCAAATGGCGAAGATTATGGATAGCGAAACGGGTGCAGGCATTCATAATGCCTGCATTTTTTTTTGCAGGTCGTGTGTTGGCCGCCGGTGTTGATGAACGCCGTGGCAGTGCGAAGTGTTATGGGCAGCAAGAATCGCTTGAATAAATCACCTGGATTATACTATTCTTGACTATTTTAGCCCAGAGCATACAGTTTTTGATAGGATTACAGTTTCGCACAAATACTGCTAGAGGGGCTTGACAGAAAAGAACAATGAATGATAGACTAGGTGCTCAGCGTGGAAGTAAATAGTCTGTTAGTCGGCTTACTGGTTCTTCTCCCCGTACTTTCGTCAGTCATTTGCCTCACTATTCGGAACAGCAGAGTGCGTGCTCCCGTTGTCGTTGCGACTGCACTTGTGCTCATCGCGAGTTCATTATGGCTGCTAGTGCAGGTTCGCAGCAGCGGTCCGATTGAGATGACCCTCGGTGCGGGCTGGGGCATGGCAGTGCTGGTGCTCGACTTCGTGCTGCTTGCCTATTTCCTCTATGTAGGTATTGTCAATCGACACATCTGGATCCTCGGCCTGGTGGCCTTGCAGGTGGTCTTCCTGCCCCTCTTCGAGTTTGTCTGGCTGCCGCATGGCTTCGAGGTCACCCCGACGCTGTACATCGACACGCTTTCGGTTGTTCTGTGCTTGATCATCTCCATTATCGGGTCGTTGATATGCGTCTATGCCATCGGCTACATGAGGGCGCATGAGGCGCATCTGAAGCTGGAGAAGACCAAGCAGCACTGGTTCTTCTTCTTCATGATACTGTTCCTCGGGGCGATGAACGGGCTGGTGTTCTCCAACAACCTGCTGTGGCTGTTCCTGTTCTGGGAACTGACCACGCTGGTGTGCTACCAGTTGATTCGCCACGACGAGACGCCCGAGGCGATAACAAATGCGTTGAGGGCGTTGTGGATGACCATGTTAGGCGGTGTGGCCATAGTCGCGGCCATGATCTTCAGCTACTTCTACGCCGGCACACTGTCTATTCAGGAGCTGCTGACCCAGGGGCCGACCGCCGCGATGGTGCTTCTGCCGCTGGCCCTTCTCTGCTTCGCTGGCTTCACCAAGTCGGCGCAGGTGCCGTGGCAGAGCTGGCTCCTCGGAGCCATGGTGGCGCCAACACCAGTCTCCGCCTTGCTGCATTCCAGCACGATGGTGAAGGCTGGCGTGTACCTGGTGGTGAGGCTTGCTCCAGGTTTTGATGGTACAGTTCTGTCTACCATCGTGGCCGTCTTTGGTGCTTTCGTCTTCATGGTCACGGCTATCATCGCCATAAGTCAGACGAATGCCAAGCGCCTCCTGGCCTATTCCACCATAGGCAACCTGGGCCTGATCTTCTGTCTCGCGGGAATCAATACGCCTCTGGCGATCACCGCCTCCATAGCCCTCATCATCTTCCATGCGATATCAAAAGGACTCCTGTTCTTGTGTGTGGGAACCGTGGACCAGCACATATGGAGTAGGGAAATCGAAGGTATGGAGGGCCTGGTGGGGCGGTATCCGGTCGTGACGTGGATAACCATCGCCGGCATCATCAGTATGCTACTTATGCCATTTGGCGTGTTGATAAGTAAGTGGGCCGGCCTAGAGGCCGCGTCGGCCTTCCCTTCGTTATGGTCAATCATCATCGTGGCTCTTATCGTGCTCGGCAGCGCCGCCTCGGTCGTGTTCTGGATGAAGTGGCTGGGCCGGTTGCTGGCGCGGCTCCCTTCGACCGAGTCCGTGCGGCCGGAGAAGATGGGGTTCTATCGCTACTCGGTCCTCTTCATCCTCATAGCTGCGGCTGTGGTGCTGAGCGTGGCCATCGCTCCGGTTGTGGCTGGGCTCATCAATCCGGCGGTGAGCGAGCTCGGTTACGCCGGCGGGCTGTTTGACACGGCCAACTGGTATCTGCGCAGCGGTTTGGGGTTCTTTGCGCCGTGGCCGCTGGCGGTGCTGGTGGGGGCCATCATGGTGGGCGCCGCGGTGTTTATCAAACCGAGGAAAGAGCAAATCAAGCCTGCATATATGTGCGGCGAGAATGTTGAACTCAGCACTCCGAAGTTCCGCGCCGTAGCCGATGAGGAGACGGAACTGGAGACAGGTGGCTACTACCTGCCCAACCTCTTCGGTGAGAAAAGGTGGAATCCGTGGGTCAACGGCGCTGGAATAGGGATAATGGTACTGCTATTCGTGCTGGTGTTGGTACTATGAGCGTTTGGACTGTTCTCGCGCCCATACTTGCTCTCATTCTTGGGGCTCCGGTCGGTGGACTGCTGAAGGGTATTGATCGCAAGATCAGCGCCCGGATGCAGGGGAGGGTTGGTCCTCCCATTCTCCAGCCCTTCTACGATTTCTTCAAGCTCTGGGGCAAGGAGACCATAGTCGCCAACAAGGCGCAACTGATCTTCGTCTGGCTGTATTTCCTGCTCGTGGTTGCTGCGCTGGTCCTGCTCTTCATGGGCCAGGACCTGCTGATGACGCTGTTCGTTCTGGGCTTCGGTGGGGTGTGTCTGGTCGCCGGCGCTTTCAGCGTCCGCTCGCCCTATTCCCAGTTCGGCGGTTACCGTGAGCTGCTTCAGATCCTGTCGTATGAGCCTATCCTGCTGCTGACGGCGGTCGCCATCTACCTGCGGATCGGCACATTCCAGGTATCGAGTATTCTGACATCCGGGCAGCCGCTGCTGCCGTATCTGCCGCTGGCGTTCATCGCGGTGCTTATCGCTCTGACCATCAAGATGAGGAAATCGCCCTTCGACATCGCGGCGTCGGAGCATGCGGCCCACCAGGAGCTGGTTCGCGGTGTGTACACTGAGTACTCCGGGCGCTACTACGCCCTTATCGAGATCACCTACTGGTATGAACTGGTATTCGTACTCGCCTTCGTCGCCCTTTTCTGGGCGGTGCCGCTGTGGATCGGAGTGCTCATCGCGCTGGCGTGCTACTTGCTGGAGTTGTTTGTGGACAACATCAGTGCGCGACTGACGTGGCGGTGGATGCTCAGAATTAGCTGGATTGGCGGGGTGGTGCTGGTCCTTGTGAATATGATCCCCTGGGCAGGAGGTTGGTGGTAAATGGGGCTCATTTCCGCATCTAGGGTCAAGTCGCCGTGGATTCTGCACTATGACTGCGGTGGCTGCAATGGGTGTGACATAGAGATACTCGCCTGCCTCACGCCTCTCTATGATATCGAGAGGTTCGGCATGCTGAACATGGGGAACCCGAAGCACGCCGACGTGTTGCTGGTGACCGGGCCAGCCAACTACCGGAACCGGCGGGTGCTAAAGAACCTGTACGAGCAGATGCCCGCGCCAAAGCTGGTGATAGCGATTGGGACCTGTGCCTGCACGGGAGGAGTTTTCCACAACTGCCCGAATATCCTGGGGGGCATCGACAAGGTTATCCCGGTTGACGTGTATATCCCCGGCTGCGCTGTGCGGCCGGAGGCCATCATCGATGGCGTCGTTCTGGGGCTGGGCAAGCTCGCGGCTCTGGGGAAGTAGGTGCTGCGAGCGCGGACCGTCGGTGCCGCGAGCGGGCGTCAGGCGAAGGTAGTGATCGCGGGCCATGGTGAATGCGCTACCTCTATTGAGACCAGAGGACGGTGTTGGGCAGGTGAATGAGGAAGCGTGAGCGCTGGGGAGGGAAAACGGAGTATGAGCGAAGTCACTCTGGAGATAAACGGCAGGGAAGTGAAGGCGCAAGAGGGGGTGACCGTTCTTGAGGCCGCTAAGAGCGTCGGGATTGAGATCCCCACGCTATGCTACCATGAGAAGCTCGAGCCCTACGGAGGCTGCCGCATCTGTTGCGTTGAGGTCAAGGCGGGAGAAAGGACGAGAATCGTTCCCGCCTGTACATATCCTGTGGCGGATGGCCTGGTGGTGAACACCGAGTCCGAAAAGGTCGTGGCGGCGCGCCGGATGCTCCTCGAACTCCTGATGACTCGTGCCCCAACCGTGAAGAAGGTCCAGGACCTGGCGCACCAGTATGGCGTCGAAAGGTCGCGGTTCGAGGCCGCGCCAAGCTTCTGCGTCCTGTGCGGGCTGTGTGTGCGCTACTGCGACGAGGTGAAGAAGAAGAATGCAGTCACGTTTGTCGGCCGTGGTGTCGACCGCGAGATAATGTTCGTTCCGGAGATAGCGGCCAAGGAGTGCCCGCCGTGTCAGGAGTGCTTCGAGCTGTGCCCGACGGGTGTGCTCAAACCGACCTTCCTGCTGAGCCAGGCGCTCACTTGCTGATCGAGGATTGCCAAATGGATAATACAGTCAGGATAGACAAGGCAGGGCTCATTCCGGAAGTCCAGAAGATGCTGGAGCAGAACGCCCGCCTTGGCGCCATAAGCGCTGTCGACCTGGGAGATAAGTTCGACGTTATCTATCACTTCGAAATCCCTCTGGACTTCACCCACATCCGCGTGGAGGTGGACAAGAAGGATGTGCTTCCGAGCATCTCCGGAATCTACCTTGCAGCCGTGACGTCTGAGAATGAGGTCAGGGAGCAACTGGGTGTCAAGATAGAGGACATCGCCCTGGACTACCACTGGCGGTTCCTGCTTGGCGAGGAAAGCCCCACACTACCGCTGACGCAGCCGGTTGAAGATAGAATCCCCACGCGCCTGCCGACACCGTGCAAAGAGGCGTGTCCTGCTGGGGTAGACGCGCCTCGCTATGTGAGGCTCATCGGCGAAGGCAGGTTCTCCGAGGCCCTGGCGGTGATAAAGCGTGACCTGCCTTTCCCGGGCATCATCGGTAGGATATGCCTGGCTCCCTGCGAGAAGGCATGTCGTCAGGCGAGATATGGTGAGCCTATCTGCATCAGGTTGATGAAGAGGTTTGCCTACGAGCATGGCACGTACGAAGAGAAGGTCACGGCCAAACCCACCGGCAAGCGGGTTGCCATCATAGGCGCCGGCCCGGCCGGCCTTGCGGCCGCGTGCTTCCTGGCGCGGATGGGGCACAGCGTCGACATACTCGACGCGTTGCCCGAGCCGGGAGGCCTGATGAGGCTGGGAATCTCCGAGACGCGTCTGCCGAGAGAGGTGCTTGAGGACGACATCAGCATCGTGAAGAAGCTGGGGGTGAATATCAAGACGGGCACCCGGGTTGATTCACTTGACGAGCTCTTGAGCGACGGCTATCAGGCGGTGCTCGTTGCTATCGGTTCACACGCGGGACTGAGGCGGAGCGAGACCGTCACGGCGATGACCGGTCATTCCCAGGTTGCCAAGCAGTTCGACCTGAGAATGAGGAAGGTTGAGGGTGGAGCGGCCCTGGATGTCGACGAGGAGACGATGGCCACGTCGCGAGAAGGGATCTTCGCGGCGGGTGAGGCGGTCACCGGGCAGGCCAATGTGACCAGTTCCATAGGGTCGGCGAAGAAGG
Source organism: Chloroflexota bacterium (assembly GCA_034189695.1). Taxonomy (GTDB): domain Bacteria; phylum Chloroflexota; class Dehalococcoidia; order E44-bin15; family E44-bin15; genus JAXHUA01. The sequence goes on from JAXHUA010000090.1 coordinate 7,115, forward strand.
CCGCCATTGGCATCGACAGGTACCTCGGCGGTTCGGGCGAGTTGCCCGAGGTCGAGATGGAGTTGCACGACCCCACATCGCGTCATACATTCATCGATAGGTGGAAGGACATACGCGAGGTCCAGGTGAAACTGGTGGACGGCATGATAAGGGCCGTGGTGACCAGGAAACGGCCTGAAATGCCGTATTTCACTGAGGAGGAGGCGAGCAAGCGCGGTGAGGACGAGGTGGGTCTTTCGGAGGAGGCGGCAATAGCTGAGGGGCAGCGTTGCTGGCGGTGCGACCTGGAGGAGTGATGCAGAGATGGCACGTATCGTAGTTCCGTTTGGACCACAGCATCCAGTTTTGCCAGAGCCAATCCAGTTGAAACTGGAGTGTGAGGACGAGAAGGTCGTAGGCGTTATGCCCGCGATTGGCTATATTCACCGCGGCATTGAGAAAGCCGCCGAGCGCAACGCGTTCAGGCAGAACGTGTTCCTCTGCGAGAGGATATGTGGCATCTGCAGTATCATCCATGCCGAGACCTACTGTGAGACAATCGAGAAGATCATGGGGATAGAGATACCTCCGAGAGCGAAGTACCTTCGAGTGGTCTTCTCGGAGGAATCGCGAATGCATAGCCACCTGTTGTGGCTGGGGCTGCTTGCCGACGGTTTCGGGTTCGAGAGCCTCTTCATGCAGGTATGGAGGCTCCGCGAGATGGTGCTGGACATCATGGAGTTGACCTGCGGTCATCGTGTGATTCAGTCGACCAATACCATCGGCGGGGTCCGCAGGGATATCGATAAGGAGATGGCCGACGACGTAAGGGCGAGGCTGAAGAAGTGGAAGGAGATGATGGACTCCACCGTCTGGCCGGCCATCAAGCGCGATCCCACCATCAAGGCGAGGACCGTGGGCAAGGGACTTCTCAGCAAGGAGCAGGCCAATGTGCTCGGCGCTGTGGGGCCGACACTGCGGGCCAGCGGTGTCGCGGTGGACATGCGAATGACAGGATACGCCGCCTTTGGCGAACTCGGTTTCGAGCCGGTCGTCGAGGAAGCGGGCGATAGCTATGCCAGGACGCTTGTCAGGGTGAAGGAAATCTACCAGTCGTGCGACCTCATCTTGAAGGCGCTTGACAAGATGCCGGAGGGCGAGATACTGGTGGAGACAGACGGCTTCCCCGATGGCGAAGCGGTGCATCGCACTGAGCAGCCCAGGGGCGAGGTACTGTACTACGCCAAGGGGAGCGGCAACAGGAACCTGGACCGGCTGAAAATCAGAACACCAACGTTCGCCAACATACCGCCGTTGCTGGTCATGCTTCCCGGCTGCGAGCTCGCCGATGTGCCGGTGATTACTCTTTCCATCGACCCGTGTATTGCCTGCACCGAGCGCTAGGCTCGACTAATACAGTCTGATCTGAGTTGTTTTCGGGGGAGTGATAGGAAATGCCCTTCATGCTAGGAACGATCATAAGGAACCTGGTGACTGGCCCAGCGACCAGGCGTTATCCCTTCAAGGACTTGCGAGAGCCGATGCCGGGTTTCCGTGGCAGGATCGTCTTCGATAACACGAAGTGCGTGTTCTGTGGCGACTGCGCACGGGTCTGCCCGTCAATGGCCATAGAAGTCGACAGCGACAACAAGGAGTTGACCTATCACCCCTTCCGCTGCATCTACTGCGGTACCTGTGTACAGACCTGTCTCGACAGAGCCATCACTCAGGAGAACATCTACGCTGCTCCGTCAGACCACAAGTCGGTCGAGGTGTACCGTCCCGCCGCGGTAGCGTAGGACCGCAACTCAGCGCTGGTTCCCTGTCCCTTGTGTAGCAAACACTCTCCCTATGCGCTTGACCTGTTTCAACAGAGCCTAGGCGGTGCTTGTCATCGACCGCCCCCCATTAAGTCGCGCCACATTGCACTGACTGTGCCGCAGCAACAGCTGATGTCGCTCCGCGATTCACCCGGCTCGGGCTCTGAGAACTTGACTAGAGTTTCAGCCCCTCCGCCACGCGCTTGCCCAGCGTGGCATCAGCCCTGGTGAGGTTCTCAACCATCCGTTGCTGGATCGGTCTGTCAGCCTGGTCCAGCGAGTCGACTATGTTGCCCACTATGTGGTCTTGCCCCATCTGGTCAAACGAACGATAGAATACGCCTGCCTGCTCGAAGTCGTTGGTCAGGCTTATCTTCCGGCGGGCGACGTCGCCCTCAATGTGAGGCTGGGATACCGGGTATGGCGGGGCCTCGCGGGGCATTCCGCCCGCAAGCGTGTTCGGCTCGAAGTTGACCGTCCCGCCACCATAGGGGGCGTATTGCATGGGCGCATCACGCTGGTTGTTGTCGACCGGTACCCTGGGCCGGTTTACGGGCAGTTGCAGGTAGTTGGCCCCGAGCCGGTGCCGCTGGGTGTCCGCGTAGGAGAAGAGCCTGCCCTGCAATAGCTTGTCGGCGGAGGGTTCAATGCCGGGAACGAGGGTGGCGGGGCAGAACGCGGCCTGCTCTACCTCGGCGAAGTAGTTGTCTGGATTGCGGTTCAACACCATCTTGCCGACTGCCATCAGCGGGAACTTGTCTTCCGGCCATGTCTTGGTCGCGTCGAGCGGGTCGAAGTCCTGCTTCAGCTCGTCGGCGATGTCCATGATCTGGACCTTCAACTTGTACTCGGCTGTCCCACCCGAGGCGATGGTGTCCCACAGGTCGCGCGTGGCGATGTCCGGGTCTTCCCCGGCGAGCCGGGCCGATTCGTGACGGTCAATGGTCTCTATCCCCTCCACTGGCTTCCAGTGGTACTTGACATAGGCCGCCTTGCCATCCTTGTTCACCCACTTGTAGGTATTGACGCCGAATCCCTCCATCTTCCTGTAGCTCTTGACCGTGCCCCGGTCTGAGAAGAGCCAGATAATCATGTGGGTTGACTCGGGAGTCAGGGAAAGGAAGTCCCAGAATCGGCTGTTCGCGCTGGAGCTGGTGGGGATGTTCGTATCGGGCGCCGGCTTGAAGGAATGTATCAAGTCCGGGAACTTGATCGAATCGCGGATGAAGAAGACGGGCAGGTTGTTTCCTACCAGGTCGTAGTTGCCCTCCTCGGTGTAGAACTTCACAGCGAAGCCCCTGGGGTCGCGGACCGAGTCCGCCGACCCCCGCGAGCCGACGACGGTGGAGAAACGGACGAGGACGGGCGTCTGCTTCGCCGGGTCCTGCAAGAACCTGGCACAGGTGTACTTCTCCATGCTCTGGTATACCTGGAAATAGCCGTGGGCTCCGGCTCCCCTGGCGTGGACGACCCGCTCGGGGATGCGTTCGCGGCCGAAGTGCGCCAGCTTCTCGATGAGCTGCACGTCTTGCAGCAACACGGGCCCGCGCTCGCCGGCCGTCATCGAGTTCTGGTTGTCGCTGACTGGAACCCCCTGATTGGTGGTAAGGTGCCTCTCGTCCATATTCCCCCCTCTCATTGTTGGCGGTGCTCACAGTCACCATACTCATCAGTCCAACCGAGCCAAGAGTCAATTCATCGTGCGCTCCAGGGCCTCCACGGCCCCACCGCTCTCACCGTCCATCTGTTGACCTTCGCTGACCACCCCCTTTCCTTGCTGCCGTCCAGAGGAGCCGTATTCTACTACTGACCACTGACCGTCTGTCAATACCGTTTCATGGAGGAGAGTAGCCAGTGCCGGGACTCGCGCCGCCCCAGGACGGTTGCTGCCGTCGCTCCTCTAGCCGATGAGGACCAGACTGACGGCCATAGCCACCATGCCGATGGCGATGCCGACGATGGTCAGGTGGGCCTCGCCGTACTTGTGTGCGGCGGGCAG
>JAXHUA010000091.1:0-15721 GCA_034189695.1 Chloroflexota bacterium
CCGGCTTGCCCGACGGTGCCACACTCATAAGATGCGTCACGTGACAGGCGGGATTGCGGAACACATATTCCTTTGACGGGGAGAGGAGGAAGCCATGCCTACATTCGATTTCCGTTTCGACCTTTCGGCTGTGGTCACTGGGGCAGCCAAGATAGCGATCATACTTGCTGTCACGTTGATTCTGCTACTGATCGCCAGGCGGCTGGTTCCCAGGATCATCAGGCTACGCATTCCGAGGATTCGAGAGGAAACACCGGACCAACTCGCGGTGAGATCGACGACCCTTTCTCGCGTCCTGCTCCAGGTCTTCTCTGCAGTGCTGTGGCTGATTGCCGTCCTCATGATGCTCAGTGTGGTGGGAGTGAACATCACTCCCGTCCTAGCCGCTGTCGGCGTCGCCGCGTTGGCGGTCGGGTTCGCGGCGCAGAACCTTGTTCGTGACTACCTGCACGGGTTCTTCATTGTCATGGAGGACTGGTACCGTGTGGGCGAAGTGGCGACCGTCTCGGGTATAGGCGGGCTGGTGGAGGACGTGAACCTCAGGCGCACTGTGCTTCGCGACATCAATGGCACCAAGCACTACATTCCCAACAACAAGGTGGAACTCGCCAGCAACATGACGCGGGACTGGGCGAGGATAAACCTGAACGTCTCCGTTGCCTACAAGGAAGACCTCAGTCGAGTGTTCGAGGTGATCAACGAGGTCTGTCAGGAAGTCAAGGACGACCCGGCCTGGGGCCAGCATATGTTGACCACGCCAAGCGTACTGCGGGTCGACAACCTGGGCGACAACGGTGTGGATATAAAGATTCTGGGAGACACCAAGCCCATACAGCAGTGGGCTCTGATGGGAGAGCTTCGCAAGCGGCTGAAAGACCGCTTCGACCAGGAAGGTATTGAGATCCCCTGGCCGCACACCAAGGTGTATTTCGGGAGTTCACCGCCGAATGACGACGGCAACGGCAGCGTTCCACGCTGAACTCCCCTGAGCCGCACTGGGGCAGGGTCCCGGACAACAGGCCGATTGCCGGTGTGAGTGCTGGCCGAACAGGTCCAGCAGGCGTCAAACACGACCGGGAGTGTGAATGATGACTTTCGCGCTATGGGTAGTGGTCTTCATAGCGAGTCTGACCGCTTTGGTTGTAGCGGCGCGCTACTTCACCATCGCCGCCGAGAGAATCGGCGTCTACTTCGGCATCCCTGCCTTCATAGTCGGCGTCACCATCGTGGCGATAGGCACGTCGCTGCCCGAGCTGGTATCGTCAGTCCTGGCCGTTGTCCACGGCTCCTCCGAGATTGTCGTCGGCAATGTGGTCGGCTCCAACGTGACGAACATATTCCTTATCCTGGGCATCTCGGCCGCGATCGGGAGCAGACTGCAGATCACCTACGAACTCATTCACGTCGACTTGCCGCTGCTCGTGGGTTCAGCGTTTCTGCTGGCGGTGACCATCTGGTACGGCGGATTCAGCCTGTTTGACGCCCTTCTCTGCCTTGCCGCCTTCGCTGTCTACCTGCACTACACGCTGACCGTGGAGAGGAAGCGCGACGATGCCGGTTCCCGGAACGAAAACGGCAAGCCGGCGATGAGAAAGCTGGGGCGCAGCACCCTCCCCATTCTGGTCATCTCCGCGGGCTTCATCTACCTCGGCGCGGAGTACACGATCACGTCAGTCATCAAGCTGTCGGAGATACTCCAGATCGGCACGGAGGTCATAGCCGTCAGTGCAGTGGCCCTTGGTACGTCGCTGCCCGAGCTGTTGGTGAGCGTTGTGGCCGCGAGAAGAGGCAGCCCCGATATCGCGGTGGGCAATATCCTGGGTTCAAACATCTTCAATGCCCTCGTGGTCATGGGTGTACCCGGCCTGTTTGCGACTCTCGCCATACCCGAAGGCATGACCACCTTCGCCCTTCCCATGATGCTCGTAGCCACACTGCTCTATCTCTTCATCACCCACGATAGGCAGATAACAAGATGGGAGGGCCTGCTGCTGGTGGTGTTCTACGTATTCTTCATCGGAGCGTTGTTCAATCTGACGTAAGACACAGCACGAGTGAACAGCGAGCCAGGCTCTTCCTCTCATCCAACGCCGCTATCAGCCCTTCTTCTGGGCAAGATGCTCCTGATACGCCTCCAGGTCGAAGTATCCGTGGGCATTCAGGGCGAAGAGTATGACCATGCTCTTGCCAGCGGACTTGCAGCGCAGCGCCTCCTCGACCACCGCCTTGATAGCGTAGGCTGACTCGGGCGCCGGGACAATCCCTTCACTGTGGGTGAAAAGGATCGCAGCATCCAGGACGTCCTCCTGCCGATAGGCCACCGCCTCGATGACCTTGTTGTCGTACAGGGCGCTCACCACCGGAGACATACCGTGGTAGCGCATGGCGGCAGCTCGAATGGGGGGCGGGATGAAATCGTGGCCCAGCGTATGCATCTTCAGCATGGGCATCACTCCGGTGACGTCGGCATAGTCATAGGAGTACGTGCCGCCGGTCAGACTGGGGACCTCCGCCGGCTCGGCGGCAATGAAACGGCTCCTTTTCTTCTTCAGACTGTCGCTTATGAAGGGAAAAACGAGCCCGGCGAAATTGCTGCCGCCACCGACGCAGCCGATCACGATGTCGGGATACTGCTTCACCATGTCCATCTGCTTCCTTGCCTCGAGACCAATGACGGTCTGATGAAGCACGACATGGTTCAACACGCTACCCAGAGCGTACTTCGTGTCTGCGTCGCCCAAGGCCTCGGAAGCCGCCTCACTGATAGCGACACCCAGGTTGGTGTCCACGGTTGCCTCCCCCGCTGCCTGCTTGCCGGTCGCTGATGGGCTGCTGGGGCTCGGCACCACCTCGGCGTCCCAGAGGTCCATCATTATTCTACCGTATGGCTTCCGCTCGTAGCTCAGCCTGACCATGTACACCTTGCACTTGATCTGGAAGAACTTGCACGCCATGGCCAACGCGATACCCCACTCACCTGCCCCGGTGCCAGTGGTTATCCGCTCGACGCCCTCCTGCTTGCAGTAGAATGCCTGGGCTACCGCGGTGTTCAGTTCGTGGCTTCCCGACGGACTGATCCCTTCATACTTGTAGTAGATGCGGGCCGGCGTGTCCAACGCCTCTTCGAATCGCTCGGCCCGGAACAGGGGCGTCGGGCGCCACAGCCGGTATATGGCCCGCACCTGTTCAGGTATCCGGGTGGTACGTCGCTCCTTGTCGAGTTCCTGCTTCGCCAGCTCGAGTGGGAACAGGTCGGTAAGGTCGTGCGGCCCAATGGGGTAGCCCGTGCTTGGGCTGGTGGCGGGCGGCAGGTCAAATGGCAGGTCGGGTATGATATTGTACCAGTCGGACGGGATGTCGTCTTCGCGCAGCATGATCTTCTTGTCCGGCATCAACTCACCTCCTGACTATTTCGTGGCGCAAACGAATCTCGCGCGATATCGCACAGTCTGACGTGACAGGCTGAAGCAACCACGACAAGGATGACAAACGACATCCGCACCCAGCGCAAGAGAAGCGAGCCTCAGTGCGGGCGCATCCTTGTCAACCGTACGTGGTTGTCCAGGCATGGAAGCCTCCAGGATTCACCGGCCTAATGCGGCCTTGCCCGGTGGGTGAGATGTCCCACCAGTTTCTGGGGCTCCACGGTGAATAGTGCTACTCGTGTCATCCGTTTCCGACCCCACGTGATCCAGTTCCGTGCCCAGAACCAATACACCGCGCCGCCCACCACGAGCGCCATGAAGCCAAGCACGACGAAATACGCCCACTGGCAGTGCAGCTCAGGCATGTTGTCGAAGTTCATGCCGTAGATGCCGGCCAGCAGCGCCAGAGGCAGGAAGATGGTGGCCACCATTGACAGGACCCTCATCGTCTCGTTCTGGCGGTTGGCCATGGACGACAGGTAGGTGGATAGTGCATTGTCCGCCCTGTCCCGCAGAGTCTGGTTCAAGTCCTCGATACGCACTATGTGGTCGTAGACATCCCGGTAGAAGATCTGTGCTTCCTCTCCTATCAGGGTGAACTCGCCCCGGCTCAGGCGGTACATAATCTCTCGCTGCGGGGCCATCACTCGATGCAAGCGCAGGGTGGACCGCTTGAACTTAAGTATGGCCTCAATGGTGGATTGCCTGGGATCGCGAATCGCCTCCTCCTCGATTGTCTCGGCTGCGTCACCTATGGCGTCGACCGTGGGCAGCACGTTGTCGACCAGCGCATCAACAAGAGCGTGAGCCAGGAAATCGGCACCACGTCGCATCGGGCGGCCCGTCTCTCGCACCATATGGCTGACGTAGGAGATGCTGTACAACGGAAGGTTGTGATTGCTGACCACGAAATGAGACCCCAGGAACAGCGCCAGTTCCGCGGTCTCCACGATGTCCGTCTCCGCCGCGTGGTTGATGCCATGGACAACGATGAAGAGATGGTCATCGAACTCGTCGATCTTGGGCGCGTGGACCTGGGTGCTCACGCAGTCCTCGACGGCGAGATGATGGAAACCGAAACCGCGCTCAAGAAGGGCACCGTCCTCCGGTGTGGTGTCACAGATGTCCACCCACAGCAATCCCTGCCGTGATTCGAAGGCCTGCCGAATCTCGTCCTCACCCAGGTCACTCCGGAGCCTGCCTTCAGGACTCATATGGTAGGCTGCGTACGGCATATCTCACCTCCCATGGTGCTGGCGATGCGCTGTCTCGTGCCGCAGAGCCCCCAGTTGAGTTCCGCCGGAAGCGGTGTTGGACACGAACCGACCGGGTCCAACGCCTTGCCGTGCGGCTGCCAGCCGTCTACTCACCAGTGCCGACATGATAGCGATGCGATTCGAGTTATTCAACAGGCCACCACCACCCACAGCGCGGCGCTGTTTCCAAACCGCCCCGCAGTATGCCACAATGGCGGCGTCGTGCACGGGGACCGGCTCAAGGCGGCCGCCGGTGCGGGCAGGTACCCATACGATGACGAACGATGTGCTCAGCGAGCTGCGCGAGGAGCTGGCGACGGAGGGCGCCTTCCGATGCCACTACACCAGGAGAGCGTTCCTGATGCTCCCGCCTCTCGACAGGCCTCGCATCCTCGACGTCGGCTGCGGCTACGGCGGACCCACCGTCGAGCTGGCACGGCTCAGCCGCGGGCACGTTGTCGGGCTGGACATAGACCAGCAGCGTCTGGACCGGCTCGCCCGCAAGGCGGCGGAGCAGGGGCTCGCCGAGCGGGTGACGCCGGTGCACGGCTCGATGTTCGAGATGGACTTTCCCGAGGGGAGCTTCGACGTCATCTGGGCGGAAGGCTCAATATGGCTCATCGGCTTCGAGAGGGGCCTCCGGGAGTGGCGCCGCTTCCTCAAACAGGATGGCTTCCTCGTCGTCCACGAAATGGCCTGGCTGCGCCCCGACCCGCCGGAGGAGGTCCGCCGGTACTGGGACGGGGTCTACCCTGGCATACGATGTGTGGAGGAGTACCTGGAGGAGGTCCCCGCCTGCGGATACGACGTCGTCGGGTATTTCGCGCTTCCAGAAGACGCGTGGTGGACCGAGTACTACGCCCCGCTGGAAAGGCGGATCGGGGAGCTGCGCACCAAGTACGCGGGCAACCGGGAGGCCCTCGCGGTGCTCGACGGGCAGCAGGCGGAGGTCGAGCTGTTCAGGAACCACATGGCCTGGTACGGGTCGGCCTTCTTCGTGATGAGGAAAGGTGGGGCCCCCAGGTGACATGGGGGATGCGTCCTGATGGAAGCCAGGACCGGTGCCGCTGACGGGTTGACTATCTGCCGGTCGCGTCCTCCAGGGGCACGTCAGACCCTTGCGCCCCACTCCCCGTCACCGACGAGGCAGGCTGCCCGCCGGCTTGACATTGCCGTGCCAGGGCTTTAGCTTTGGGCTCAGCACGCATTGCAGGCGAGACAAGACCGAAAGGAGACAACCGATGCCCAAGACCGCAGTCTTTGTCAGAGTGAAGACCAAGCCGGGGATGCGCGAGGAGCTTCTTCGAGTCTATGAACAGTATCTCAAGCCCCATGCGGAGGCCGACGCCGATCAGGAGTTCTCCCTCTATTGCTGGGGAGTCGACGACGAAGACACGGTATGCCTTTTCGAGCTGTTCTCCGAGTCCTATGATTTGCAGGCCGCATTCCAATCGGACTGGTTCAAAGCCTACATGGAGAAGGCCGCCCCGCTGCTCGCCGGCCCTCCCGACATGGTCATCGCCAATCCAATCTGGGCGAAGGGCACCCCCCTGTGACAAGCGGGCCTGGGCAGCATGCCCAGCTACCGTTCCAGCCTCGCATTGTGCTAGAATAGTGCAGTGGCTTCCGTGCTATGACACCCCACCCGGGTAGGTTATACGCACGAACTGAGAGCCAATTGCGTGCGGAGGCTATCATGAATCAGGACGGGGTATCGCAGGACCTGCTGCTCAGGCGACTGAGAAGGATCGAGGGGCAGGTGCGAGGCATCCAGAAGATGATTGCTGACGGTCGCGACTGCGAGAGCCTCATCACCCAGCTAGCGGCCGTACGGTCAGCGATCGAGAGTGTGGGGTCGCTGATGCTGAGCAACTACATGAAGCTCTGCTTCCCCACAGCGGACCAGAGCGAACTGAAGGAGATCGACTCCCTCGCTCGCGCCGTATCCATATGGGGCAGGGTGCGTGTTGGCGACGGCACCCGCTAGATTCGCCTTCCGCTCGCTCGCCACGGCGGGCCGCTCTCGGACCACAGGTAAGAAGGGCTCCCCGGAGAGCCCTCTCCCGGGTGTAGGCTAAGCAGTCTTCATCGCCAGACGACGCGCCGTGCGAAAGAGACACAGCGTATCAAAGCCCGCACCGTGGCCTCCGTCGAGCCCCCGCTTCGCGTCAGTCGAGTCCAGCTTCCTTGATGACCTGAGGTACGAGCTCGTCCCAGCCCAACGGCATGATATGCACGCCCTGGCACAGCGGTTTCAGCTCTCGGATGAGTCGCGCTGAGACGTCCACCGACTTCTTCTTGCGATCTTCCTTGGGTGTATCTGCCAGTTCCTGGACAAGAGCGTCAGGAACGTGAATGCCAGCAACGTTCTCGTTCATGAAGCGCGCCATCGCGGCACTTTTCAGCATGACTATCCCAGCTATGATCGGGACCTTGAATTCACTTGCCTGTTTCACGAAGTCCTCGAATCTGTCTGGCTCATAGATGGCCTGGGTCTGAAAGAACCTGGCCCCCGCGTCTATCTTCTTCTCCATCTTGATGATTTGCGGCTCCAGCGGGTCCGCCGCCGGGGTTACCACCGCTCCCATGAAGAACTCCGGACTGCCGTCCAGCTCATGGCCAACCATGTCGTGTCCCTGGTTCAGCCCAGTCACTGCTTTGAGCAGTTGCACCGAGTCGAGGTCATAGACGGGTTTCGCCTCGGTGTGATCGCCCAGGACGGGGTGATCGCCGGTCAGGCACAGCACGTTCCTGATACCCAGCACCCAGGCGCTGAGAAGGTCCGACTGCAACGCCAGCCGGTTCCGGTCGCGGCAGGTGACCTGGAAGACCGGCTCCAGGCCCCGCTCGACCAGCTTGGCGGAAACAGCCATCGACCCAACCCGCATTACCGCACTCTGCAGGTCGGTAACGTTGATGGCTACAACCTTGCCCCGCAGATGCTCTGCCTCATCCAGGCACTTGTCTATGTCAACGCCTTTGGGCGGCCCCACCTCTCCAGTGACGACGAACTTCTTGCTCTCAAGGGCTTCCTTCAGCTTGCTCAATTCTGGCTCCTTTCTCCGCAGTAGGCTCAACTAGTCCTTGTTGGCAACCGTATGCTCACCGCCGAGGGACTTGAAGGTCGCATCTCCCAGGTGAACGACGAGGGAGCGGGGCCGGCTCCATTTCGCGTGGTTCTTGGGCTCCACGTAGTCCTTCATCTGCTCCAGCCGTCCAAGCTGCTTGAGCCGGTCGTATATGAGCTGCCATCCGCAATCGCGGTTTCTATCCACCTCACACTTGCCGTCTTTGGCCCCCCCGCAGGGCCCGTTCAGCAGGCTCTTGGCGCACAGCGTCACCGGGCACAAGCCGCCCGTGTACTCAACGACGCACTCGCCACACAGTGAGCAGTACTCCGTGATGAAATCATCGGTCACAGTCTCTCCGCCGAAGACGGTGTCGCATCCCGGGTGCACCATCTCGCCATCGGTGGCGTCCATCACCGTGTGGAAGCCCTGACCGCAGGCCAGCACCAGGAACGAATCCGCTTCTTTGATTTGCTCGCCGTACTCCTCCTGGAGGACTCGCTTGGTGTTGGCGAGCTTGCAGAGCGAGACGCCGGCGGGTTGCGGCACGCACCATCCCACCACGTTCACCCCTCTCGCCTTCAGGCGATTCGCCATCTCCTCCGTCTCCGGTATTCCTCCCGAGTGGCACTTCGCGGCGCAGTTGTCACACCCGACGACAAACACCTTCTCGCCGGGCTTGAAGCACTTGACGATCTCGTCAATGGGCTTCTGAATCGTAGCATGCATTGGCTGTCTCCTTTCTCCTTGACCAGCGTATTTCTATCGTTGGCGTCCCCGACAGGGGGCCCACGAGTGCTGCCTGATTCCTTCATCTACCAGTTGAGTCCTGACTCTATGCCCAACCGTGCCGGTACCCTGTGCCCCCACCAACCTCACCCAGCCCCACAGCAGCCAGCCTCTTTCGGAGGCTGGCCACGACTACCCTCGCGGGGGCGCGTTAACAAATCAAAGAACAGCCTGTCCCCGGCCCGCTGGCGGTTAGCCACCGGCCCTACCCAGGACAGGCTTCTTGAACGATGTATGCTCCTGTGGCAGACTCAGGCGGAGCACGACAGGGCTCTCAGGGGCAGCCTGAGAACGTCGTCGCTCAGTCGTATGCCTGCCAAGCCCGTGGGTATCAGTGATCGCAGAAGTTGTCCCCTGTTTGCAGCGCACCTCGAATATGATCAAGGACCGTTTGGTCAGGGTCATCTCCAATAGCGCCGACGACCACGTCAATATGGTTCTCCCGGAAGAGCGCCTGTGCTCTGGAGCCCATTCCGCTGGCTATGACGGCCGAGACACCTTCCTCCGCCAGCCAGACCGGGAGCTGGCCGGGTTGATGCCCGGGCGACGCCACAAGCTCTTTGCGAACGATGGTCGCCGTCTCGATATCGATGTCGAACAGGGCGAAATGCTCGCAATGGCCGAAGTGCTGCGCTACCTTCCCCTGGGTCACCGGTACGGCATATCGCATGTTCAGTCCTCCTCCATCTCCCGAGGCACGTGTGGCCCTGGCGACGGCCTCCCCACCTCGGTCATGCTCGCCCCAGCGACAAGAGCCTCAAGCCTGCCGGCGCCACGGTCCCCGCACATAGAACCGTACGTTGCCACTTCTGTATTCCCCCGTTCGACCAGCACACGGTGAAGCCAACTGCCTCACAGACTCACCCTTCAGGTCGGGCTGCTCGGGGCGCAAGCCGTGCCCGAAGACCCCAGAGCGAAGACAGAGAGAACCCGCCGCGCTTCCACCGCACCGCACTTGGGACACTCAGCCTGGCTGTCGCAATCGGCTATGCTCCGGCGTTGCTCAAACCTCTCCCCGCACTTTGGGCACTCGTACTCATAGATCGGCATGGCTCGTTACCCTCGCTTTCCCCTCAAATAGTCAGTCGCTACGTCTCTATGGAGCCCGTATCTGGCAAATGACCTCTCCGCCGATATGCCCGACCACAGAAATCCCCCTCCGACCGCCTCGGTGACAACGCTGTCACTGGACAACATCGACGCCGCCTCAACCTCAGGGCCAAGGCAATGGGTCCAAATCTGGGGAGTGTTCTCTTGGCGTGTGTCGAGGTCGCTGACACACACCTGAGTCGGGACACTTGAATGATACCATATAACGAGCAAGCACTCAAGGTGGTGACCGCCTGACAAGGTCAACGCGGTCATGGTGAGGATAGGCCTTAGTATCGATGAGATTGCGGGACAGCCGGTGGCCGGCAGGAGCGTCGCTCAGCTTCACCAGCCGGGCCACGAAGAGGCGGGCGCCCGGCTAGCGCCGTAGTGTCGCCACCAGCCGGTCGGGAAACAGCAGCAGGTCGAGGGCATCGTTGATGTCGCGCACCACCACGTCGGAACCGGTAACCGCCTCGGGGGCGGCGCCTTCCGCGCCAATCACGCAGATCCCGAGAGCCGACTCTTTGAGCATCAAGACGTCGTTGCAGCCGTTGCCGATGGACACGGTCTCCTCCCAGCCCGCATCCTGCACCACGGACAGCTTCTGCGCGCTCTCACCACCCCCGGATATGCCACGGATGCTGAATGCCAGGCTTTCTCCCAACCGCCCGGCAGTGCCGTGCGTATCGGCGGTGACCACGGTGATGTTCAGGCAAGCGCTCAGCCTCCGGAGCCTTTCCTCGACCCCCACCACCATCTCCCCATCCAGAGCGACGGTCCCATTTAGGTCGAGCACCAGGTTCCTGAGGCGGTAAGTCTTTCTTCCAGGTACAATGATCTCCAGCATCCCGGGCACCCCGTTCGCAGCAGCGCAGGTCACCGAGGGCCATTATACATGCACCGCCTGCGAAGCGGAACGGTGACACCCGTTTCGCACTGACGGTGCCCGGCAGACGAGTCGTGGCACGCAGCCAGCGTCGCAGAGCGCCATATCCGCCTGTGCGGCATGTCTCACACGCCCTGCCCACCCCCCTCCGGCCCATTCCCATCGATCGCGGCACCCCAGGTAGACTGCGCGGAACGCTTGGTCTATGATTCAGATAGCCAAATCCGGCGGTGGCGAAGCGCGCTGGTATCGCATATCATAACTACCAGTTTCAGAGAGCATAATCGCCTCTTATGGTCAGACAGGGTGATGGGAGGTGTGTCATGAACCTCGATTACCTCAGAACCTTCTGTCAGGTGGCGGAGCTGGGCAGTTTCTCCGAGGTCGCCAAGAGACTGTCCATCTCCCAACCGGCGGTCTCGTTCCAGGTACAGAAGCTGGAGCGGGACCTTGGAGTACGCCTCATCGATCGAGCCCACAAGTCGGTCACCTTGACCGACGCCGGGAAGCGTCTCCTGACCTTCGCCAAGCTGGTCGACGGAGAGACGGCCCGGCTGCGTCGCGACCTAGATCAGCTACGAGAGGAAGTGACAGGCGACCTGGTTGTCGCCGCCAGCACCATTCCGGGGGAGATACTCCTGCCGCCCATGCTCGGTGAGTTCAAGGCGCTGCACCCCGCAGTGGGAGTGAGGGTTGACGTCCTCGACTCGGGCACGGTGATCGAGCGAGTTCGAGACGGGGCGTACCAGGTGGGGTTCTGTGGCACCCGACCGGAGGCGAAGGAACTGGAGTGCTTCGAAGTAGGGCATGATGAGATCGTGCTCATCGTGTTTCCCGAGCACCCCTTCGCACAACGGGCCGATGTCTCGCTGCACGAACTCGATGGGGAGCCACTCATCATGCGCGAGGAGACCTCGGGCACTCAGCACAGCCTGCGAGCCCTCATGGCCGAGACAGGGCTGAACACCGCCGGGTGGGAACCGCGTCTCACCCTGGGAACCACACAGGCCATCGTCGCCGCCGTCGAGGCGCGTGTTGGCATTGCATTCGTGTCCAATCTGGCCATCCGCAAGAGCACCGCTCTCGGTCTGGTGAAGGACGTTCCTGTCAGGGGACCGAAGCTGAGCCGGAGCTTCTTCTGCATCTACCGCCAAGAGAGGGTGGTGTCACGGCTTCTCAATGAGTTCATCGCCTTTGTGCGCAGCCAGTCCCAGAGCGCCTGAGAGCCTCCGGTTCCCGCACGGGCGGCAGCTACAAAGGGAAGCGTCTCGCCCATGTCCTGCCGCGTGGGCTAGCTGAGGTCACCGGCAATGTCGTTGAAGGTGCAGTTACCGGCATCGGCGGGGTAGTGAGACAGCACGCTCTGGTACGTCGGGTCAGGCCCGAAGTCCTCCATGGTGCAATCGATCGCCTCACCAACCGTCTGTCCTGCGTGAAGGAAACGCGTGAGCAGGTCTACCGTCGCCTTGTCCGTGTGCGATCCCGACACAAGCCTGTCCCACCCTATGTAGACCCTGGCGCCTTTCTCAACAAAGGCCTCGGCCATTTCCTCGTACCTCATGCCGTCGCAGCCCATCATGAGTACCACCGTGTCGTGGAACATGCCTCTCATGCTCAAGCGAACGAACTTGTGCGTCACCCCGAAGTACTCCGGCGACACACCCTCAACGTACGGGTTGTCCGTCGTGTCGAAGGCGCATCTTCTCAGCTGGTCGGAGAGCTGCTCGCTGACGTACTTGCTCCGGCTGTAGGACTCCGAGGTGAAGAGGTCGAACACCGGTTCGTCCGGATTGAAGGAGGCGCTGTGCACCCTGAGCAATATGAGGCTGTAGCAGTGCGTGGGCAGGTTGCGGTAGAAGTCCACCGTGACTGACCCGCTGTCGTAGTAGTCGACCGCGAAGCCCGCCCCTTCCAGCAGGGCCGTTGACCGGTCCACGAAGGTCTGATTGCCCTGAGAATCGCTCAGATGGTCAACGATGGCCGCCCTGAGCTGGGTCGACCGGCTGCAGTCCGGGGCACCCTGCGTGAGCAGGTCGATGGTGAAATACAGGCCAACGGCGGCAACCACGACAGCCACTGCGGCGTAGACCAGCACCTTCTTCAAAGGGGCCTTTCGGGCCCCTCCTTTGCCTCTTGCGCTACTCTTCCCGATACCTTTCATGCTCTTTGCTTCGCTGGTGCGTACCCTCCCGCCTCGCCGAGGGCGCTTCGTGGGGCAGGCTCACTTCGAGCGTTTCACCAGCGCTCGATTCCATCATACCACACGAGCCTCGCCGTCTTTCCAGCAGCCTGGACTCCCCCTGGCTTCACATCGCCCGGGCGGAACCACAGTCAGTCGCGCCGGAACAAGGCGACGTCTCGGCCCACCCATGCGGTACCTGAAGCGCCAACCGACCGCCTCAATGGCCCGCTGAATGCAGGTAGGGGCGCTCAGTCGAACGCCCCTACGTGATACCGGACATACCTCCCAATCACGAGAAGGTGTCACTCATGCATTGTCGGTCATCCTCCAGGCCCTCAGTGGCCGGAGGTGTTCTCAGCACCCCTCCTTCGTCCCCGGACAACCAGCGACACGCCAGCAACCGCGATGAGCGCCGCCACCCCTGCAATCCACGGCATCATCAGTCCGAACGTATCAGTTGGAACGATAGTCCCCCCCACCGGCGGCACGGAAGTCGCTGTCGGAGTGGGCGTCGGCGTCGGCGTCGGCGTCGGCGTTGGCGTGGGAGTCGGTGTCGGCGTCGGTGTCGGCGTTGGCGTGGGAGTCGGTATCGGAGTCGGCTCGGCTTCTACGTCGAGCCTGAAATAGAGGTCATCGTAGAAGACATTGATGTACGTCGACTGTATGTCACGCCCCTCAAGCCTGTAGACAGCGGAAACCGCGCCATCGGGCACAGTGCCACTAACGGAAAACGGACCGTACTCGTGCACGCCGCCGGTCCCTTCACAGCAGGGGTGCTCCACCAGGTCAACCACAAACTCGCCAAGCGGTTGAGCGCTGCCGTCCAGGAACGTCACGACAAGCTTGCCACGATCATAGTCCCCTGGGTCAGGCGAACCGGGCCAGCCCTCCCACCATTTCTCGGTCTGCACCCAGCCGCCGGCTTCAAAGGTGAGCGGCGTTCCCCCATGACCGGTCAGGCTGACAGTCTGCTCAATCCACGCGGTCAGCACTCCCGCGCTCAGCCCGTGTCCCATGCTGAAGAAATAGCCGCCTGCATAGGGATAGACCATGCCACAGGACTCCGAGATCTCACTCAGGGCGTAGGGCATCTGCCCTCCCGGCCCCGTGCTGCAGCTCCACCCCGTCAAGTCCCCCGTCTCCGCACCGGAGTTCACCAGCAGGTTGCCCGTGGAGTCGGCAGCCACCGACATGAACATGGGTATCACCAGGCCAAACGCCAGAAGGAGCGCCAGTGCCGGCAGTAATGCTCGTTTCATCTGTTCACCACCTTCTTCCTGTACTCGCTCTGACCCGGCGCATCGGGCCTACTACCAGGGTGACCGCCGCTGCTGTGGGACGGACCTGACTCAGCTATCCAGCCGTCCTTTCGCGCCGTACTTCCTGTTGTACGTAGCCAGCAGCAGGCCAACGACCACTACCAGCGCACCCGCCATGAGCCACGGCATCACCAGGCCGAGTCGATCGGTCGGGAACGCGGTGCCACCCACAGGCTGAACGATCTCACAAGCGTCGCCGATGCCGTCCCCATCGGAGTCAGCCTGGTCGGGGTTGTACACGTCAACGCAGTTGTCGCACACATCCCCGACTCCATCACCGTCGAAATCAGCCTGGTCGGGGTTGTAGTCCGTGGGGCAATTGTCGCATACATCGCCATGTCCGTCGCTATCCGTGTCCGCCTGGTCAGGATTATACACGTAGGGGCAATTGTCCAGTTCGTCAGGCACGTCGTCCTGGTCGCTATCTCTCACCACTTCCATTAAGCGGTCGGTGTAGTCCCGGTCGCCTCCATTCCACAGGTCCTCAAAGGCCACAATGTATCCGGGCCCCTTGGTGTTGGCGAACACGTAGGCGTGGTCGAAGCCATCAGGATTGAGCACGGTCTCCGTGAAAAAGGTACCATCATTGGAATCGATATAGAACCCGAACTGAACCGAGGAATCAACGTAGGCCTTTGTGCCGCCTGGCACCTGCCCTCCATAGTCGGCCGGGTCGAAGAGAAGGTGCAGGTCGGTCGACGTTGTGTACCAGCCGGTGGGGTTGCCGTAGGAGTGTACTCCATCGAGCACGGTGACCCGGTACACACCCGGGGTGAACGTCTCAATGCCAAGGTCGTCACCGGGGACGGTGATGGTGTATCCATTGCTGTCGAACCAGTCCTGAAGGCTGTCGGCCTTGACAACCGTTCCGCCAGGCAGGAACACCGCCCCGATCGACAGCATTAGCGCCATCGCCAGTACCAGCGTGCAGAGCATCATTCTCTTCATCGGCATGCCACCTTCCTCTACCGTCGCGCCAGAATTCAGGTGCACATGACATCAAATGCCAGCCATCACCACCCAAGCAACACGGCTAGCACTCTTGACACCCAACACACTTTATGGTATCTTGTAAGTGTATACGGGTGCTGCGTGCCCCTGATGCCATGGCCCCGGTGAGTCACCACCTCACGCGGGGTCTTCTCTTTATGTTGTTCGCCTTCGCGACTCTCGCGCTTTCGTTACACCTCCATGGCGCCAACTACAACAAAAAAACCGACCTCGCGGTCGGTTTCGCTACTAGCTCCACGGAGTCCAAGCAACCATATCCGGACTCCGCTTCCTTGCCCCCGCTTGACAAACAGACGCCAGAACCTGTTTTTTTGCTTACCGCACTGAAGATGGGATCTGGCAGCTTTCGCCGGATCGCGTTGCGTTCCCGGGCCGCGCCTCTCCTGTGTCACTGTCACGATGCGCGACCGGGATAGTCGCTGGGGTTATACCACAGTCGTTTACGCGATGTCAACCCGTACTTACATGCGACCATCCTAGCGTCTGCCGCAGCAAGGTCCCAGCACGACAGGAGGGAT
Source organism: Chloroflexota bacterium (assembly GCA_034189695.1). Classification (GTDB taxonomy): domain Bacteria; phylum Chloroflexota; class Dehalococcoidia; order E44-bin15; family E44-bin15; genus JAXHUA01. The sequence continues at coordinate 15,547 of JAXHUA010000091.1, forward strand.
ACCGGCGCGGCTCCAGGCCGGTTTCCGAGACCGGTCCGACAGAGTGGACTGGAGCCGCGTGTTGCGTCAATAGAAAGTGTTACCGAACGGTGGTTGGTTGCCTCATAAATGAGGTTACCGAAGCCTCCTTTCCTTGGGCATGCTCAGCCATGGCCCATAGTGTTTCCAGTTGACG
>JAXHUA010000092.1:0-10126 GCA_034189695.1 Chloroflexota bacterium
GATTTTCATCGACGACCAGTAGATACCTGTCTGTCTCCGGCAACCGTTTCCTCTGCATGTTCAACAAGGCCTCGTGTCGGCCTTTCGGAAGCTGTACACCCCTAGCTACAGCACGGACGTGCTATTCTCCTCCACTTCCGTACTCCGCGTGATAGTCCGCCTATGGACCGCCGGCGTCCAGTTGAGTCCAGATGTGTGAGACAAAAGTCGCATACAGATTTGGCCGCTCATCCTAATATGGTTGTGGTCTAAGGAGAGGGGTTGGACGATGGGAAAGAAGACTGACGCCGGGGCACGAAAAGTGCGAGACGAGAAGACGTGTCGCCATCACTGGATAATTGAGCCGGCCTCCGGCCCCACGAGCGTGGGTGTGTGCAAGCACTGCGGAGCGGTCAAGGAGTTCCAGAACTACTGGCAGGGTTCCTCCTGGGAGCGGGAGCTGCCCAAAACCGTCCAGATACCGGTGTCCGTGCCCCGAGACCTTGATGACCACGACGACTACTAGCCCGATACAGATTTCATGACAGGGCCGGTGGGGTTCTGATTGCCTGTGCGGCCCCCTCGAGGCCGGTCTAGATTGGATTAGATAATAGCTCTTGAAAGGAGATACAGCAATGGCGAAAGTACTGGGAATAGACCTGGGGACCACCAACTCGTGCATGGCCGTGATGGAGGCCGGCGAGCCGGTGGTGGTTGAGAACAGTGAGGGCGGTCGTTTGACGCCTTCGGTTGCCGCCGTGAGTCCGAAGACCGGCGAACGCTACATAGGTCAAGCGGCGAAACGCCAGGCGGTCACCAACCCTCAGAATACGGTCTTCTCCATCAAGCGCCTTATGGGGCGCAGGTACGATGACCCTGAAGTCCAGCGTGACACTGAGGTTCTGCCGTTCAAGATCGAGAAGGCCGCCAATGGTGATGCTCACGTCGTGATGGGCGGGCGCACGTACTCGCCGCCGGAGGTCTCGGCGATGACGTTGCAGAAACTGAAGCAGGATGCTGAGGCGAAGCTGGGTGAGACAATCACCCAGGCGGTCATAACAGTCCCGGCATACTTCAACGATAGCCAGCGTCAGGCGACGAAGGACGCAGGGAAGATAGCTGGACTGGAAGTGTTGAGGATCATTAATGAGCCGACTGCCGCGTCCCTGGCCTACGGTCTCGACAAGAAGGGAGACCAGACCATCGCCGTGTTCGACCTCGGCGGTGGTACCTTCGACATCTCCATTCTCCAGATAGGCGAGGGCGTGTTCGAGGTGAAGGCCACCAACGGTGACACGCACCTTGGGGGTGACGACTTCGATCAGCGAGTGATGGACTGGATTGTCGCCGAATTCAAACGCGAGCAGGGGATTGACCTCAAGCAGGACATAATGGCTCTGCAGCGGTTGAAGGAAGGGGCTGAGAAGGCCAAGTGCGAGCTGTCGAGTGTGATGCAGACGGAGATCAACCTACCCTTCATCTCGGCAGATGCCAGTGGGCCAAAACACCTGACGATGACCCTGACGCGCGCCAAACTCGAACAGCTGGTCGCTGACCTGATCGAGCGGACCGTTCAGCCGGTGAATCAGGCCATGGCCGACAGCGGCATGAAGCCTGGTGACATCGACGAGGTGATACTGGTAGGTGGTCAGACGAGGATGCCAGCCATTGTCGAGCGGGTCAAGCAACTCTTCGGCAAGGAGCCCCACAAGGGAGTCAATCCGGATGAAGTAGTGGCGGTGGGCGCCGCTATCCAGGCAGGGGTGCTGAAGGGGGAGGTCAAGGATGTGCTGCTTCTGGATGTGACCCCGCTTACGCTCGGGATCGAGACCCTGGGCAGTGTCACGACGGCGCTTATTCCACGTAATACTACCATTCCGACACAGAAGAGTCAGACGTTTACGACGGCGACGGACAACCAGCCCAGTGTGGACATTCACGTGCTTCAGGGCGAACGGCCAATGGCTTCGGAGAACAAGACCATCGGACGTTTCATGCTGGATGGTGTCCTGCCCGCGCCGAGAGGCATGCCTCAGATAGAGGTCACATTCGACATCGACGCGAATGGCATACTCAACGTCTCGGCCCACGATAAGGGCACGGGCAGAGAGCAGAGGATAACCATTACCGCCAGCTCGGGTCTATCGAAGGAAGAGGTGGACCGCATGGTACATGAGGCGGAACTCCACGGCGACGAAGACAGGCGACGGCGGGAAGAGGTGGAGACCAGGAATCAGGCGGACAACATGGCCTACGTCACTGAGAAGACTCTTCGTGAGGTGGGAGACAGGCTATCGCCTGAGATGAGGAGTGAAGCGGAAGGCAAGGTGGCAGCGCTGCGCTCGGCGCAACAGAGCGGCGACATTGAGCAGGTCAGGCGTGCCATGCAGGACCTGGAATCGACGATGCAGCGAATTGGCCAGGAAGTGTATAGCCACGCTGGGGCCGGTGCCACAACGGATGAGGGGAACCACGGTGGCGGATATCAGGGTGGTGATGATGGAGGTACCGTGGAAGGCGAGTTTCGGGAGGTGTGAACCCGGTTCCCATAAGAGCTGGGGGTGGGGGCGTCGCCCCCGCCCCCAGCGTGATTCAGGAGGGTGGTCGATTGGATGTTACTGTGTACACAACTGCAACATGCCCATACTGCCATCATGTGAAGGACTACCTGAGAAAACGAGGAGTCCAGTTCGTGGAGCGTGACGTATCGACAGACCGCGAGGCGGCTGAGGATATGGTGCGTAAGTCTGGCCAGATGGGAGTGCCTGTTACGATAATGGGCGATCAGGTAGTGGTGGGATTCGATCGGCCCGGGCTTGAGCGCCTTGTTGCGAGGAAAGGAGACGGCGGGCGTGTCAGCTTGGGGCTGAAGGTGGCGGATGCCAGCAAGATGGCCGCCAGGTTTGGTCTCGTGCCAGTCCTGGGAGCGCTGGTTGGTGGCGTCGCCCCGTCGTCGATTGGCGAGCGAGCTGGGGTGAGGAGTGGCGATATCATCACCGAGGTCAACTTGCGGCCGACCCGCAACGCGGAGGACCGCGAGGAGGCCCTTGCTGGACTCAAGGCTGGAAGCCGGGTGGTGATGGTGCTGCGGCGGGGTGAGACGACATTGAAATCGGAGGTAGTGGTCTGATTGCGCAGGGCCCGTGGCAGTGCACGGATTCGAGTGCATTGACATGGTAGCCTGCTAGGGTCTTTGGCAGACGACAGTAAGGTTAGCATGGCGAGGGACGGCAGTGGTAACTGCCCCCCTCGCTTCTTGTGTTGTCGTGGGGTTGTTGTGTTGTGGGGACGAGCGACGGTGTGGGGCGGCGGTTGTGCTTTGTGATGGGTACAGCTAGAATACCCAGTGGCTGTTCGTTGAAGGCAGAGGAAGTGAGATGAGTCTCAGACTGTACAAAGAGCCGGACCTTGGAGAAGTGGAAATGGTTGCCAGCTGGCCCGGTATGGGTAACGTTGGCGTCATAGCAGTGGACACGTTGCGGGGGCAGGTACACGCTGAGGAACTGGGCGAGATAGAGCCCTACGATCTGTTCTTCCCGCGCAAGGCCGTGATAAAGGCTGGAATTCTCGAGGAGCTGGAGTTCCCAGTCAACAAGTTCTACTACAGGAAGCTTGGGGACAAGGGACTGATTCTTTTCCTTGCGGAGGAGCAACCGGCGGCTGCGGGGCGGATGTATGCCGAAGGGGCGAAGGGCTATCAAATGGCGAATATGGTACTCGACGTCGCAGCCAGGTTCGGCTGCCGTAGGGTGTACACTTCTGGCGCTGCCATCGCGTCCAGCCATCACCTGCAACGGCCCAGGGTCTGGGCGGCAACGAGCGCGTTGGGGCTGAACAAGGAAGTGCGAAGGTATGAGAACACCGTCCTGATGAGCGAGATTGAGGGCCTGGAGGAGCAGGGGAACATCACTGGCTTGAACGGTCTGCTGTTGGGGCTGGCGAAGAAACGGGGGCTGGAGAGCATCTGTCTGATGGGGGAGATCCCGGACTACCTGTCCAGGGCGCCATTCCCCTACCCGAGGGCTGCCAAGTCGGTGCTCGAGGTACTGAGCAGACTGCTGGGGATCGAGGTCGACTACGATCCCCTCGACAGGATGGCAGAGCGCATAGACGAGGTGGTGGAAACGCTGTATGACAGCCTCCCTCCCGAGGTGTTGGAGAGGATTGAGCAGAGAAGGACCTCTCTTGAGGGAAAGGGGAGTGGCATCACCGACGACGATGCCAGCTGGATTCGAGAGCACGTGGACGACCTGTTCAAGAAGGGACACGGTAGTGACGAGCGCTCATCTTAGGTTCTGGCGGAGACCGGAGTTGTGTGAGCCGCGGTTGGTAGTGGGGTGGAACACAGATGCTGGCAGGCTGGGAGCGAGAGTGACCGAGTACTTGATAGAGAGGCTGGGAGGCGAGGACTTCTGCGAGATAGAGCCAACTGAGTTCTACCCGCTGGTTGGCGTTTCGGTCGAGGATGATGTGGCCCAGTTCCCCGAGGGGCGGTTCTACTGCTGTGCAGAGAAGAACCTTGTCGTGTTCAAAGGGGATGCGCCGAGCTTCGGATGGTATGGCTACCTCGATGCCATGCTGGACGTCGGCGAGGCGTGTCACGTAAGGGAGCTGTACACGATTGGTGGGATGGTGTTCCCTGGCGCGCACACGGTTCCACGCGAACTGCTGGCTGTGTCCAATTGTGCCCAGTTGAAGGAGACGCTTGGTGGCTACCATCTGTCCCGTGGAGGGGACTACGTGACACCTTCGGGGCGAAGGCCCACCATCAATTCCTATTTGCTGTGGGTTGCGAAGAGAAGGAACCTGCCGGGGCTCAACGTCTGGGTCCCGATCCCTTTCTACCTCCTGGGAGTGGAAGACCCACGAGCCGAACGCAGGGTTCTTCATTTCCTGAATGAGAAGCTTGATTTGGGTGTTGACTTGAGGGACGTGGAGGAGGACACAAGAAGGCAGTATCAGGCGATCGCCGAAATGCGCACCCGTTTTCCTGACATCGACGACTCGATACGGCGCTTGGAGACCAACCTGACGTTGACTGAGGAACAGAGCCAGAGACTCGTTGAGGAGATAGAGAGGTACCTGAAGCAGGAGAGACGATAGCAGACGGGCGGACGTCACTCGGAGCACGGTCTCATCGAGGAGCCCGGTCCGGGATACAACAGGCCGCTGGATGTCTGCGTCGATGCTGTTCCGATTGGTGAGCACCCCCTCCTCGGGGGAATAGGGGCCACCACGTGGAATCGAGACCGTGACCGCCCGCAACACCGCCAATTCGCCGTCAAGCAAAGGTGCCCAGGTCGACTGGCTCAGACTCACCATAGCGCTTCTGGTGCTCATTGGCCTCAGCTTCGGCTTCTCCTACCTGCTCGGCTATCTAGCGGAGCGACTTGATTTCCCGCTGTACCAGTACGGTTGGCTGGCATACCTCATCGTTTTCGCGGCGTCGCTGGCCAGCAACCTGACTGTGATAGCTCCCGTGCCTTTCGCCGCATCGGTGATGGTGGCTGCGGCGACTACGTGGAACCCCGCGCTCGTGGCCTTGGTCGCCAGCGTTGGCGCCCTGATAGGCGAGCTCACCGGCTACTATACCGGGTACTTGGGCAAGAAGGTTGGGATTCCGCAGGACACTGGGTGGTACCGTAGGGTGGAAGGTTGGATGCAGCGGTATGGAGTCTGGGCATTGGTCGTGCTTTCGTTCCAGCCGTTCATACCATTCGACCTTGGCGGAATTGTGGCTGGCGCCTCCAGGATGCCGGTGCACCGGTTCCTGATAGCGTTGTGGGTGGGCCGGTTTCCCAAGTACCTGATTCTGGCATATGTAGGAGCTGGCTTCGGCCAGTTTCTGCCGTTCTAGGTGGCTGTTCTGAAGAGGTTTGACGAACTGGTCATGGCGGTGGCGTCAGAGGCATGGATGAGTACTGAGCCGGCACCGAGGGGGTGAGGGGAGCCAGATGTCGATTGAGGACAAAGCGGCCTACAGGTGGCCCATGCTGGCCTGCCTTTTCGCGATAAACCTTGTCGTCAACGGCTTCACGGTACATGTGCTTCCTCCGTTATTTCCCAGGGTCGCTGCCGAGATGGGGTTGGGGTACGCTCAGCTTGGGTCCATCTGGGGGGCGGTGGCCCTGGGGATGCTCCTCTTCTCCCTCGTGGGTGGTGTTGCTGCGGACCGTTTCGGCCTGAAACGAGTGATATCCGTGGCGCTCGCCTGCGCTGCGGTTCTCGGCGGAGCCAGGGGCCTTGCTCACAACTACTGGACGCTGTGGCTCTGCATGCTATTGATGGGCGCCAGCTATGGCTTTGTCATTCCGAACCTGACCAAGGGCGTGGCGATGTGGTTTGGCCCATCGGAGTTGGGGCGTGCCAACGGTCTTCTACTCGTGGGACCTTCGATGGGGGCAGGCCTCGGGCTGATGACAGGGGCGCCGCTCGCGGCGGCACTGGGCAACTGGCAGAATGTGATGTTCCTTGGTGGCGGCTTGAGCCTCTTGGTTTGGGTGCTCTGGCTTGCAGCGGCACGGGAACGGGAACCGGCTGGGACGATGGCTGAGATCCTACGCTCGCGCCCGGGTGTGCGAGAGGGCCTGCGGCGCGTCTTCACCGTGAAGGAGATATGGGTGATCTGCTTCGTGGAGTTGTTCATCGTGGGCCGGATGGCGGCGATTGTAGGGTTGCTGCCCAGCTTCCTCGTTTCCAGAGGCATGTCGGATACCGAAGCGGGGGTGTTTGTTTCCCTGGCCAACTGGGTCTCAGTACTGGGGATGGTCGTGGGGCCGTGGCTCTCGGACAGGGTCGGTTTGAGGAAGGTGTTCATTTGGCCCTTCCTGCTGGTGAATACCGCCCTGATCGCTCTCTTAGCCGTCCTGTGGGGGTGGCCGCTGTATGCGGTCTGGATTCTCAGTGGATTGCTGGCGGGGTTCGGTCTGCCGCAGCTTCGGAGCATCATCATGGAACTGAAGGAAATCGGCCCGGCGCTGGCGGGGAGCGCCTTCGGAGGCGTCTTCACCTTCAACCGCATCGGCAGTTTCGCCATCCCATGGCTCATGGGCGTGGTGATGAGCGGCACGGCGGTGGCAGCTCTGGGGGTCTATTTCGTTGCGGGACTCGGCCTGATACCGGCGGCTCTCGTCCTGCTTGTCCGCGAGACGGGCCATCGGGCGAGGCGAGGTATGCGGGAAGACGCCGGGTGACTCGACATCACCGCCGGCTGCTACAGCGGCCGTGACCCACCGGGCGTGTACGGACTTGCTGCAGGATGCTAGCGCCCGTATTGACCTCGGAATCTCTTCAGCATTTCCCTTGGGGTCACTGTAGGCCTCTCGTAGCGTGGCAACTCCTTCTGTATACCGAACAGGTACTTGGCAATGGTCTTCAGGTTTTCGAGGTCATATCGTGCCATCATGGTTATGGTCTCCATCTGAGGGGAACCGCCGCCATGCAGGCCTGCGACTTGCATGACGCCGGCGATTTCGGAGACGATGAGGTTCTCAATGCCCCGGAAGCACTGGTGCTGTCTCTCCGCCGGTATGTCAGGGTTCCTCATGAGGTACTTGTTGGCCAGTTCCCTGGTCTCGTCGGCGAAGAACTCCTCCTCGAATGGCATGGTGGCGCAGAGACCACCGGCCAGGTCAGCCACGATCCTGTATTCGTTGTATATCTCCTCCCCCGCAAGCCGTCTGCCAACGTTGGTCAGGATCTCATCGGGTATGTAGGTACCCGACGGGGAGCGCTCGGCGCGGTAGGCGCTCATCTGACCCGCGGCGAACACGAGCTCTGCCGTGCCTATGATGTGGGATAGCTTCTCCCGGGCGTGTGACTGCCTCTCTATACCGCTGTACTCCGCCACAAGCGCCGCGGCGCTCGCCAGCACTTCGGACACAGCCGGCTTGCAGCCCGTGTACGAGTGCCGGTGGTAGTGCGCGAAGAGAAGGGCGAGAAAGCCCGCGTACGGCGTCTGTCTCGGGTCGCCCTTGCCGTCGAGGAAGACTCTTTCCCTGGGGATGAACACGTCGTCAAAGATGGTGAAGGACTCGGCGTCTCCCGCCTCCGAGACTGGAGCGCTGAAATAGCGCCTCTTGTGCTGGGTTGCCGGTCTGACCAGCATCTTGATCCCATCCCAATCGGCCGGAATGGCAAATGCAACTGCGTACTCATTGTCTCTGTCAGTCATGAACCTGGTCGGTAGAGCGATTATCTCGTCGCTGACCGGTGCCGTGGTGTTGTCGACCTTTGCGCCGCGCACCACGATTCCGTCTGGCCTGCTTTCCAGTATGCGCAGGTACAGGTCGGGGTCGGCCTGCTCGTGGGGTCTCTTCAGCCTGTCGCCTTTTGTGTCGGTCTGGGCGCAGTTGGCACAGATGTCGTTTTCCTGCCAGTACGTCAGGTAGTCCAGGAAGTTGCGGTTGGTCTCTGTACGCAGGGCTTCATCCATCTCGAAAGTGATGACCGACAGGGCGTTCATGGCGTCTATCCCCATGCATCGCATGATGCAGCCACCAGTTCGATGGCACAGAAGCCTGGTCATTTGCTGTTTCCTGAGAAGGTCGTCCACACTCTGGTGAATGTGGGTGAAGCGGTTCACCTTGTGGCCTGTCAGATGCGATGTGGCCGTGCAGACGTCTTCCCATTCGGGCTCGTTTGCTCTGTCGTATGTCTCCCTCATCACGTACAGTTGCCCGGCGAGCCGTTCGTCGGTCCTGTCCACCTTGTGACCGCCCATGTAGAGGTTGGGCCTCATCTTCCTCAACCGGTCGTAGTACTCATCGAAGGTCTTCACTCCCATGCGTTTCACCTCCCCAGTCTTCGAATGTCGATACTACTATCACGTAGTGAGCTAGCGGCCGGGGGTGGTCCCCGGACGAATGGGTGTCGCGTGGGTGCGCTAGAGAGACTGACCGCCGTCGGCGACAACAATCGCGCCGGTGACGTAGGCCGAAGCGTCTGATGCCAGGTAGAGCATGGTGCCGACTATGTCCTCAGCAACGCCGAGTCGCTTCATCGGGATCATACTGGCCGCCCCGGCCTCAACCTCCGGACGGTTCCACAGAGCTTCGCTGAAGCGGGTCTTGAGGAGACCGGGCGCGATGGCGTTAACCCGGATGTTGAACGGCCCCCACTCCTTGGCCATCACCTTGGTCGCCATTATGACACCCGCCTTGCTGATCGAATAGACTGGCAAGCCACCTGGCCTGAAGCCTGCCACTGAGGCGACGTTGATTATGCTGCCCCCACCCCGGTCCTTCATCAACCTGGCGACTGCCTGACTCAAGAAGAAGAGGCCCTTGAGGTTCAGGTTCATGATGGCATCCCAGGCCCTTTCCTCTATGTCGATGGCGGGGGCCATGGTGGGGTTGGTGCCGGCATTGTTGACGAGGATGTCGATTCTGCCGAATTCGTTTTGGACGGTGTTCACCAGGTTGCCGATCTCGTCGACCTTGCCCACATGGGCTGCCACGGCCAGCGACTTCCTTCCCAGCTCACGTATTTCCTGAGCCACCGTCTCGAGGTCAGGAAGCTTGCGACTGGCTATCGCGACGTCAGCCCCGGCGCGGGCGAATCCGAGAGCGGTAGCCCTTCCGAGGCCTCGACTGCCCCCAGTGAGCAGAGCGACTTTGCCGTGCAGCGACAATTGGTTACCAGACATCTAGCGCCTCCTTGCCGTGGTTTCTGCCAGGAGCGGGCTAGGCCTAGTCGTGCTTGCTGAGGAAGTGGGCCATTTCGGTGACGAGCTTCTGAGCTTCCTCCTCATTGAGTCCAAGGAAGCTCTCCATACGCCTTATGTAGGCGTCTATCTCCGGGAGACGGTTCCTCAGCTCAGCTATCCTGCGTGCCTGCTCCGCTATGCCCTGGTCCACATCCGCGAAGTCAAGCCCGAGGCCGAACCTCGCGTCGAAGAACTCGAGCATCCTTCGCCATGCTCTGGGGTCTCCTGGAGCGGCCAGATAGAACGGTACGGGAACCCACAGGCTTGCCGCTGGGATAGCCCTCCTCTGGGCAACCCACAGCAGGAACGCCCTGAGTGACGGCCTCTGCCCGGGAGGTGTCTGGTAGTCAAAGTCCCTTGCCAGACGATAGCGGGCCAGTACGTCCTTCATCTCAGGGCAATTGGCCATGCCCATGAGTTCGCGTGGCATGGTGTGAGGTC
>JAXHUA010000093.1:0-3734 GCA_034189695.1 Chloroflexota bacterium
GGTAGTGCGACTAGTGCAGCCACCGAATGGGGCGCTGATGGTGCCTAGAGACACGGCAGGGGACAATCGGACGCGGGACCTACCGACGGCAGGAGCCCCGCCAGGGGGGTGTCAAATCTCTGGGGCTGAGACGCGCTAGACCGTGCGGCCAGTAAGACGCGCGTCCTGTCAGCAGAAGCCTTTGGGAGGTAAGAGAGAGTGAAAGGCGGATACAACAAGAAACCACGAGCCTTGAAGGAACTAGAGGGTACGTTGCGAGCGGACCGCCTTCGGCCGGTGCCGCCTGTTGAAGGCACTGTAAGGATGCCACGATTCCTAACGGGATACGCACGTTCTCTATGGCGAGAATTGGCGCCGCAATTGAAGAAGAGGGGGCTGCTGACGCCATTGGACCGAGCGGCGTTTGTTGCTTTGTGCACCACCTATGAACGCATTCGTCAATGCGATGAGATATTGGGGCGGGAGGGTGTCATTCTCGGGAACAAGAAGCACCCGGCGTTCGCGATACAAGCTCGTGCTATTGACGACTTCCGGCATCTGGCCCGGGAGTTTGGCTTGACGCCGGCATCGAGGGCCGTTCTCGACCTTCCGGAGCCTAGCGACAACAGGCTGAACGGTCTGCTTGATGATTTGTTGAATTGACATGCCGATGGTGGGTGCCTTCGCCGCCCACCCTCCATTGGCATGTGGTATACTAGAACCGATGTTCTAATGAGTATTCGTTGTGAGGACACAGCCTCAATAGGGGCTTAGGCGCAGCCGAACTGGCTCCACAGGTGAAGGCGCCTGCTGCCTTGCCTGTCCAGCCGGGTCACCAGCGCTTGCCGCCGGGTAACGGACCGTTCAGAGGGGCGCGCCGCGAAAACAGATACAGGAGAATAGAGTGATTAGCACAGAAGAACAAGTAGAACGGTATATGAAGCGGTGCGGGGAACTGCTTGACCGACCGCTTTTCGGCGGACCCGAACTGACGAAGGAAGAACGAGAAGAGGTTGACCGCCTCCTGAAGATGGTTCGGGACATTCAGAACGCTCAAAGCGAAGGCCCGGTTATCGGGATAATGGGCATACTGAATGATGAGGGCGGGATCGGTGGGCCATACACGTTCAACGGGAACAAGGCTTCCACTCGGGCCAAAGTCGGTGCTTCCAGTGGGCGCGCCAAAGACCGAACTTTCAAGGGGATGTTTCCCGGGGTTCCACTGGAGACCAATGGTTTTGCCTCGTTCGAGGAGTTTTTGAAGGTTTTCGACAGCGGAAGGTCCGATCCCAGACTGGAAACCAAGACGATGCTTGAAGGCACCGGAGCGAGCGGCGGATACATGGTGCCGGTTCAATACGGTGCCTTCATATTCGACCGCTCTTTGGAGCAAGAGATTGTGCGCCCAAGGGCCCAGGTCTGGCCAATGGAGACAAACGTCAGGAAAGTTCCTGCGTGGGACTCTAATGACCATTCGGGCAACCTTTTCGGTGGCTTCTCTGGCGAATGGCTAGCAGAGGGCGGAACTGGTACCAGGCAGACGCCCAAGCTCCGTCAGTTGGAACTGAAGGCTAAGAAGCTGGCCATCTACACCCAGGCATCACGCGAGATGGTTGAAGATGGCGTTTCCTTTGAAGACCAGTTGGGGAGGGCTTTGATTGCCGCTACCGGCTGGTACATGGACTACGCCTTTCTCCGGGGTTCGGGTGCCGGTGAGCCATTGGGAGTCTTGAACGATCCCGCACTGGTCACAGTGGCAAAGGAATCCGAACAAACAGACGAGACAATCGTCTATTTGAACTGCGTCAAGATGTTTGCCAGGCTTCACCCGGCGTGTGTCCAGAACTCGGTTTGGCTAGCGTCTTCGGGGACGATTCCCCAGCTTATGACCATGTCGATTGAGACGATTGCTGACACGGCAGCGTCCTTTGTGCCGGCAATTCAGCGGGCCGATGGCGGCCTGACATTGCTCACTCGTCCGATAATCTTCACAGAGAAGCTACCGGACCTTGGCAATGCGGGTGACTTGCTGTTGGTAGACCTGTCACAGTATGTGATAGGGCTTCGGAAGGAGATAGTCTTGGACAAGTCGAATAGTCCTGGATGGACGGAAGACTTGCAGGACTACCGCGCTGTAGTGCGCTGCGACGGCCAAGGTTCCTGGAATAAGGCTGTAACGCCAGCGAATAGCGGCGATTCCCTTAGCTGGTGCGTTGCCTTGGGAGCGAGACAGAGCTAGAAAAAGGGGGAGGGATTTTCCCTCCCCCTTAACCAAAACTGAGGAGATAGAAAATGAACCTGATAGGACAATACCATGTAGTGCCGATGATACATCCGGCCGACATAACGACCAACGCCACGGCAACGGATGTGATACACCTGGCGAACTATCACCATGCGTTGATCCTGATTCAGACGGGCACGAACTCGAAAGGGTGTACTTTGACTGTTGAAAAGTGCGACGACGTGACGCCGTCTACTCATCCGGCCATTGCGTTCAACTACAGGAAAATGACCACGTCCGACACCTGGGGAGCGCTCACGGCGGCCGAATCAACAGGCATCGCTATTGGCGATGGTGACGACAACGCTGTCATAGGGATAGAGATTGATTGCGCTGAACTGGATTCAGATTATCCCTACGTCCGAGCTTGTTTGTCGGCGCCCGCCAGCGGCAATAACTACTACTCGGCCGTTGCAGTCCTGACTCCGCGTTATGCGCAGGACGTGCCGCAAACAGCCATAGTGTAGATTGCCCCTGAGCAAGCCAGGGGTTAGCCTCCTATTAGTTGGCAGAGAGGCTGGCTCGAAAGCCGGCCTCTCGCCTTTTCCTCAGTTGGCGAGCTCAACCTCCACCGTGTTATTGCTCCGCTAGACAGGCTTGGTAGCCTGCCAAGAAGGCCGAGGCTTCGTATTGAAGGGCCCCAATTCGTAGCGAGCCTGGCTCGCAGAAAGCGTTAGTCTCCTCAATACTCGCAATGCAGAACCGGCGGGCCGCCTCTCTAGCCGGGCCATCTTCAATGCCGATGTCGTCAAGCATCGCTGGAATGAGTACGGGTGTTGCGGGGTCGTCTGGGTTCCAATGGGCAGCCGTTACGAAATAGCCGTTCATGTCATACCTCCCTTCGTGATTTCGTGTCGCTGTAAGTGTTGCCTGTCAGCCCTTCATCGTCTCCACCTCCTTCCTGTTTCGCGCTCGAATCATACGAGCGAAGTTGCCCATAATTTGCCCATAGACGTGTTCAAACGGGATAGCACTCACGCCTAACAATTGGACTATGACATAGACGCGTTTGTACTCAAATAGCCTGTTTTTGACACTTGGGGACAGACTTCGGAACCGAGGGTCGTGGGTTCGAATCCCTCCGGGCGCGCCAGTGCCTTCCGGTCTTCGCTTGCCAAGCAGGCGTATCCCCCGCTACCATGTCCTGTAAGCTGCCGTGATGCGCTGCTCTGCGCCCAGCGGCTATGGAGAGGTTCAGCGCATCTACACCGAGGAGTCATATCAGCGGTGCGACAGGCAGTTGGCCGCGGATGTCCTCGATCGTGCTCTCAACGGCCGGGAACGAGTTCTCGACAACCTCGAGCCCTAGGAGGCAGATCACCTTTAGCGTCTCGCGGGTTCAGCCGGGGTCATTGCATCATATGTGCCACCGAATGCAGAACATTGTAACCTACTGGGGGGAGTAGTATCATGGCATAGCTGCGAATGGTATCCGACACGGTTTTGGCTTGCAGACAGTCGGATTGCTTGC
>JAXHUA010000094.1:0-8497 GCA_034189695.1 Chloroflexota bacterium
ACCGTCAACTGGAAACACTATGGGCCATGGCTGAGCATGCCCAAGGAAAGGAGGCTTCGGTAACCTCATTTATGAGGCAACCAACCACCGTTCGGTAACACTTTCTATTGACGCAACACGGAGGCCGTACTCGCTCAGGCCACCTCTGGCCCGTCCTGGCGCCAACATGCGCGGGTAGGGCGGAGCATCCGCTCCGCCCCCGCCTGGAGCCGATGCTCCAGGCGGCCCGGTGGAGGAGGCGCAGCACCGCCAGTCGCGGCGGAGCCGGCCGTTTCACAGCGGTCGCTCTCTGTGCTTGAGAAGTCGTGCCAGCCACAGGCGGGGAAACCTCGCGCCGAGGTGAACTTGCGCCCATGTGGATAGTGTGTAATAATGGCCGTCCACTGGCCCTGTAGCTCCCGTCAGGGAGGCAACACCGGCACGTATCGTGGGCGCGCGGCGGGCCGGCGAGAGCCCGCCAGAACGCCTGGCGAGCTTGAACATGAGGGGATGGGCATGGCAGCAGACAAGACGGGCGAGACACCAGCCGACGTTGCCGGCGGCGAGGGCGAACCGATACGCGTCGCTTCGCCATTTGAGCCCCGACTGGTGGAGGAACTCAAGATAGGCGATCATCTGCTTATCAGCGGGTCGATATACGTCGCCCGCGATGCGGCCCACGAAAGGTTGACCAGGGCGCTGGACAGGGGCGAGGAGCTGCCTTTCGATATAGCCGGCCAGACCATTTACTACGCGGGGCCTTCTCCGGCTAGGCCCGGGCGGCTCATCGGCTCGGTGGGACCGACCACCAGCGCGCGCATGGACACCTACACGCCCCGCCTCCTTGCCGCGGGCCTGAGAGCCATGATCGGTAAGGGAAAGCGCTCCCCAGCGGTACGCGAGGCTCTGCGCAGGCACAGGGCCGTCTACTGTACCGCTACAGGAGGGGCAGGCGCCCTCATTTCGAGGTCCGTCAAGAAGGTGCAGGTAGTGGCCTACGGGGACATGGGGCCCGAGGCGGTCCTTCTCCTCGAGGTGGAGGACCTGCCCGCTATTGTAGCCAACGATGTCCATGGGCGGGACCTCTTCGAAGAGGGCAGGGTCATGTACCAGGGCCACCGGCGTTGACAGCCGGAAGGATCGCCCGGGTCAGCAGGTACGACGGAGCGAATTGCTGAGAGGACCGTGGTCCGGGAGAGACAGGCTTGAAGGAAATAAGTGTCGACACCATCACCGAGACCGTGAGCCGCCTGTGCCGGGAGGCGAACTTCTACCTGCCCGAGGACGTCGTCGCCGTCCTGCGCCGGGCGTTGGAAGAGGAGGAATCCCCCTGGGGGAGAGAGGCTCTGCGCCAGATACTGGAGAACGCCGACATCGCCGCCAGGGAGCGCATCCCCCTGTGTCAGGACTGCGGGATTGCCGTGATATACGTCTACCTGGGCCAGGACGTTCACGTGGTCGGCGGCGAACTGGAGAGGGCGGTGGAGGAGGGGGTGCACCGGGGCTACACGGAAGGGTATCTGCGCCCGTCAATGGTGCGCCGGCCCTTTTCAGCGAGAATCAACACCGGGGACAACACGCCTCCCGTTGTGCGGTACGAGGTGGTCCCCGGGGACCAGCTCAGGATCATAGTGATGC
This sequence comes from Chloroflexota bacterium, assembly GCA_034189695.1. GTDB lineage: Bacteria > Chloroflexota > Dehalococcoidia > E44-bin15 > E44-bin15 > JAXHUA01. The sequence goes on from JAXHUA010000094.1 coordinate 1,618, forward strand.
CCAAGGGTGAGGGCGCGGAGAACGGAAGCCGTGTCGCCATGCTGGATCCGGCGTCGGGACGGCAGGGGCTGGTCGACGTCGTGGTCGAGACCATAGAGAGGGTTGGCAGCGACGTCTGTCCGCCGCTGGTCGTCGGCGTCGGCGTCGGGGCCACGTCGGGAAGGGCCATGAACCTGGCCAAGAAGGCGCTGCTGCGTCCCGTCGGCACGCCTAATCTCGATCCCGAGATCGCCGAGTTGGAGAGGGAGCTTCTGGAGAAGATCAACGCCCTGGGCATCGGCCCGCAGGGACTGGGCGGGACGGTCACCGCGCTGGCGGTCCACTGCGAGGTCTACCCGTGCCACATCGCGGCTCTGCCCGTCGCCATCAATCCCCAGTGTCACTGCGCCCGTCACACGGAGGCTGTGCTGTAGGCGGACAGCAGGCCCGGCAACAGGCATGAGGAGAGAGGACAGGAGACTCAGCTTCTATGACAGATATTCCCAGCGGGGTGCACCTGCTCAACGATTCACTTCTGAACAAAGGAACGGCGTTCACCGAGGAGGAGCGAGAGAGACTGGGGCTACAGGGGCTGGTGCCGCCGCGTGTGCACTCGATGGACGAGCAGGTGGCGTGTGTCCTGGAGGACTGCCGCAAGAAGGCAACGGACCTCGACCGGCACATCTACCTGACCGGTCTCCAGGACTGGAACGAGACCCTGTTCTACCGGGTGGTGACGGAGAACCTCGAAGAGATGATGCCCATCATCTACACGCCGACGGTGGGGCAGGCGTGCCGGGAGTACGGGCACATCATCCGCAGGTCGCGAGGTCTGTTCATCTCGGCGAAGGACAGGGGACGGGTGGTCAGTCTGCTGCGGAACTGGCCGCATGAGGACGTTCGCATCGTTGTGGTCACCGATGGAGAGCGCGTCCTGGGCCTCGGAGACCTGGGCGCCAACGCGATGGGCATCCCGGTGGGAAAGCTCACCCTCTACACGTGCTGCGCCGGCATTCACCCGTCGCATTGCCTCCCCGTCACGCTCGACGTGGGGACCGACAACGAGGCCTTGCTGGACGACCCCCTCTATGCCGGCATCCAGCAGCGGCGCCTTCGTGGAGAGGCATACGACGAGCTGGTCGAGGAGTTCGTCACGGGCGTGCAGGAACTCTTTCCCCATGCCCTCATCCAGTTCGAGGACTTCGCCAATGTCAACGCGATCCGCCTGCTGGAGAAGTACCGGGACCGGGTCTGCACCTTCAACGACGATATCCAGGGGACGGCGGCCGTGGCGCTGGCCGGTATATACTCGGCCCTGCGCATCGCGGGAGGCAGGCTGAAGGACCAGAAGGTCCTCTTCCTCGGCGCGGGCCAGGCGGCGGTCGGGATCGCGGACCTGCTTGTGACCGCGCTAGTCGATGAGGGGTTGTCCGATGATGAGGCGCGGGCCCGTTGCTCCCTGGTGGACTCCAGAGGCCTGGTGGTCAAGAGCCGCAGCGACTTGGCCGAGCACAAGCTGCGCTATGCCTGCGACCACGAGCCCTTGAGCAGCTTACTGGCTGCGGTCGAATCGCTCAGGCCCACGGCGATCGTCGGAGTGTCCGGACAGCGCGCAGCGTTCACCCGACCGGTGCTGGAGGTGATGGCCCGGATCAATGAGAGGCCGGTCGTCTTCGCCCTGTCAAACCCGACGTCGCAGGCTGAGTGCACCGCCGAGGAGGCCTATGCCTGCACGCAGGGGAGCGCCATCTTTGCAGCCGGCAGCCCGTTCGGGCCGGTCACTATCAACGGGAAGCCGTATGTGCCGGGGCAGGGGAACAACGCCTATGTCTTTCCCGGTGTGGGGATGGGCGTCATCACGTTCGGGGCGCCGCGCGTGACCGATGAGATGTTCTTCGCCGCCGCGAAAGCGCTGTCCCGTGAAGTGAGTGAGGCTGATCTTGAGCAGGGGCGCATCTACCCGCCGTTGACGGGGATCAGGGAGGTCTCCGCGGCCATCGCCGCCGCCGTGGCGGAGGTAGCCTACAATCGGGGCCTCGCGGCCAGGCTGAGGCCGGATGACCTCACGGCGTACATCAGGTCTCAGATGTACGAGGCGAGCTACCAGCCTTACGTTTAGACGACCCGGGTGCTGCCAGCCAGCATGCCTCTAGTCCCCCTTCGAAGCCGCTCCCCGCTTTCGCGACCGCGCCAGCAGTGCCGCGCTCGCTGCGACCAGCCCTGTTGCCCCGAGCAGCCATGGCATCAGCAGGCCGAGCTTGTCGGTGGGGAGGGTGGTGCCGCCGATGGCAGGCTCAGGGACCGGCCCTGGCAGCCACTGGACCTGTCCGCCGGCCCACACAGGGATCTCTCCGGCGACATCGTCTCTGGCTATGAGGGTGAATACCTGTACGGGATTGGCAACGTTCAGGGCAGCCCCTGCGCTGTCGGCTCAAAACGACAGGGGGAACTCCACCTCGGGTGACCACGGAGCCGGCACCGGGTGGCCGTCCACCATGTAGCCCTGGTAGAACGGGTACTCCGGCACGAGATGGGCCGGGTCGGCGGGGTTGAATGCCACCCAGCCCTCGGGTGGGATAACCGTGTCGATGACGCTCGGATCGATGTCCAGGTTGATGAGAGTGACGTGCCCGTCCTCGGGACCGGCGTAGACGAACGCCCAGTCGTATTGGTGCGGCACCGAGCTCTGCTGGGTCCCGGTCGCTTCGGATTCGCTCTGTCCAAGCACCGGATACAGAGTCGATATCTCGGAACGGTCATGGGCGTTGAAGTCGGCTCTGTCCAGGCCCTGGTCGTGGTCGGTCACGTTGCCGTCGTCATCGTCAGCCAGACCCAGTATGTGAGTGATCTCATGCGCACCCAGATTCCTGATCTTCTCCTGCCAGCGGTCGTTGTGGGCCGGCAGGTTGGCCTTTATGAGTATCTCGCCGCCCGTGATGTTGCCGTTTCCCCCGCCGCATCCGGCGAGGCCATCGTTACCGTCCAGCTTGGGTGCTTCGGGGTCACCCTGGTCCATTTGCAGCGTGTCATTGGCGCTGCCGTACTTGCACGTGGCGTCGCAACCCGTCGGCGGGTCCGGGATTCCCACCGTCACCTCCAGTTTGAGGCCACGAGGCTCCAACTCCGCGTTCCAGCGCTCCATGCCCTCCTTGAGCAACGCGGAGCGGTCCGGCGGCTTGTTGGGGTCTTCCTGGATGCAGACCTTGATCACCTTGGGGTGCGTCTGGTTGCCCACCGGCCATTTCAGCGGGGACACCCCGCCTTCGTAGGTGAAGGGTGTTGCCGCGGCAGGCCCGGACAGCAAGACGCAAAGGCATAGACCCGCGACGAGCGCTCCAAGGTAGACCAGCGTGACACTTGCTCTGTGAGTCGCCCTCATCCCTGCACCTCCTGAGCCCCCAAGCTCGGAAAGGGGTCTCCCTTATAGCACCCTTCGCGGCCGACTGTCAATCCGGATGGCCCGCAGGCGAGGCCTCCAATGGTCGAATCGGGCCGCCGCGTGCTACAATGCCTCTGAACGAGATGAACGTTTCGATGGACCGCCTCCGCTCTCTGCTCGAGAGAGCGAGACGCATACGCGAGACCGAGGGGACACCGGCCCTGCTGAGGCACACTCTGTCACTGGCGTCAGAGAGCTTGTTCGAGTATCGGAGCCTGTGGCTTTACGCGGAGCCGGTGGATGCGCATCAAGAATATGACGAGGCCGAGTTCCTGCCGAGGGTCGACAATCTAAGATTCGAGGTTGTAAGGTCCAACCGGCAGGCCGACGAGCTCGAGGCGCAGGGCTTCGCATTTCGCTCCTGCGCTCGCAACACTCCAGAACGGCTGGACGGAGGGGCGGTCGCCCTGTGTACCTTCGTCGGGAAGGACTTGGCGAGCATCTGCTGGGTCGCCCTGACCCAGGAGGCGATGGACGCGCTCCCCGAGCCGCCCTTCAAGGTCGACTTCGACAACGGCGAGGCATGCGGGGCGGATGCCTGGACCAACCCCAGGTACAGGCGAAGGGGGCTGGCGGCGCACCGCACCCTGAAGACACACCAGTTCTACCAGCAGAACGGCGTGACCATCGGCCGGACGGCGTATCGCAAAGACACCGTCTACCCCGAGAGGCTGGCCGCCCGTTTCAACCGCACCAGGCATGGCGAGGCACGCTACCTCCGGGTCCTGTGGTGGAGATTCTGGTGGGAGAGGCCGCTGACGCGGCAGCAGGGGACGGAGTGGCGTGAACAGACTGACTGAGCCGTTCCGAAGAGCGATGTCAATCTATGAGACAGAGGGCCTCATGCCGCTGGCCAGGCAAGCAGCTGCATTTGCAGCCGGGAGGGTGTTCAGGTACGAGACGTACTACCTGTATGAGAATGACGGCAGCAGTTTCAGCAAACGTGGCGACGTTGGTCTCCCGCCCGGTGTGGACGGCCTGGCCTTCAGGGTGGTTCACACGAATGAGGAGGCTGATGCGCTTGAAGCTGAGGGGTTGCGGTTCAGGAAATACGCTGGCGACGCGAGGGGAAGGCTGGACAAAGGGGCCATGGCATTCTGCGTCTTTGTCGGGCATGACCTTGCCAGCATAGGTTGGCTCTGCACCACGCAGCGGGCCAAAGACAGCCTGAATGAGCCTCCCCCCGCCAAGGTGGACTTCTCGAAGAAGGAAGCATGGGCCGGCGGCTCCTGGACCAATGCGAGATACAGGAGAATGGGACTCTACAGATACACCAGCCTCAAGATGGTCGAGTACTGGCTCCAGCAGGGGATCGTGAAGGACAAATGGGCGGTTGACGGCAGAAACGTCGCTTCACTGGCTGCGGAATCCAAGACCGGCAACGTCAGATACGCTGAAGGACGCCTGGTCAGGGTGCTGTGGTGGAAACACTGGTGGGAGAAGCCGCTGACCGCTCGGGAGCAGGAGCGAGATGCGGAGAAGGCGGGCCGGTAGGCCGGGGGGCCTGCCGAGAAGAGCGAGACGAACGCACGAGACTGGAGGTGTGATGTTGTCATTGCGCCGGGCCGGCTCACGGCCACACGTAAACACTGCGGTTGACGCCAGCACGCACGAAGACCGTGCGATGGGCCGGGAGCGTGAGCTGTGGCAATCAAGCTGAGTTTCCTTGGTGCGGCACAGAATGTGACCGGTTCGAGGTTTCTGGTCGAGGCCGACGGCCGCAGGGTCCTTGTCGATTGTGGCCTGTACCAGGAGAGGCAGTTCAAGTCCAGGGACTGGGAGCCCTTTCCCGTGCCACCCGACTCCATCGACGCCGTGCTCGTTACACACGCCCACATCGACCACTGCGGACTGTTGCCCAAGCTGGTGCGGGAAGGATTCCGGGGAAAGATTCACTGCACCGCGGCCACGTCCGACATCGTACGCATCATGCTACTCGACGCCGCGAAGCTTCAGGAAGAGGACGCGGAGTTCAAGCGAAGGCGTCATGAGCGAGAGGGCAGGAAAGGCCCGTATCCAGAGGTCCCCCTCTATACCGTGGCCGACGCCGAGGAATGCCTGCCGCTTCTCTCGCCAGCTCGTTACGGCGAGCCCGTCTCCCTCGACGGTGGACTGGTCGCCACCTTTCACGATGCGGGACACGTCCTCGGCTCGTCGATGATCAGGCTGGTGGTGGGGCGGAACGGGGATGAGAGGACAATCCTGTTCTCCGGGGATGTCGGCCGGTGGGACAAGCCGATACTGCGTGACCCGACGGTCTTCGACACGGCGGACTACGTTGTGGTCGAGTCCACCTATGGCGACAGGCTGCACGAAGATGCCGGCACCATCGCCGCCGACCTCGCGGCGCTCATCGTCTCGACGATTGAGGCGAAGGGCAATGTGGTCGTGCCCAGTTTCGCCCTGGAGAGGGCCCAGGAAGTCCTCTACTATCTCAACGGGCTGCTGATTGAACGCCGAATACCGCCGCTTGTGGTCTTCGTCGACAGCCCTATGGCTATCAACATCACGGAGGTCTTCCAGCAGCACCCGGAGCTGTTCGACGAGGAAATGACGCAGTTGATGAGACACCGAAGGTCGCCATTCGACTTTCCCGGTCTCACCATGACCCGGACGGTGGAGCAGTCGAAGGCGATAAACAGCATACGCGGCTCAGCCATCATCATCGCCGGCTCAGGTATGTGTACTGGAGGAAGAGTGAAGCACCACCTTGCGGCCAACATCTCACGGAGAGGAAGCACCATTCTCTTCGTCGGGTACCAGGCGGCCGGCACTCTGGGAAGGCAGATTGTCAACGGCGCCAAGCAGGTGAGGATCTTCGGCCAGAAGCACAGGGTGCGGGCAAGGATCGCGCAGATTCACGGTTTCTCCGCCCACGCCGACAGAGACGAGCTCATGCGCTGGCTTGCATCTCTAAACAGGTCACCAAGGCACCTGTTCGTCGTTCACGGCGAGGCATGTGCCGCCAATGCCTTCGCTGACCACGTGAGGCAGAGCACCGGCTGGCCCGTGTCTGTACCGCAGTACCAGGAAGTCGCAGTGCTGGATTGACGGCAGCGGCGGCCGTTGAAACGGACTGTATGCGAGGGCCTGCCCACGAGTGACCCTGGGTGGCACTTTCGGCGAACGTCTTCGGTGATGCACGTTGTGTGTAACGGATAGGAAGGATTGCTGGAAGAGGAACCCGGCAGAGATGCGGCACCCGGCCTGCTGAGGGCCATCGGGAGACGTCCGCCCTTTCGAGTCCTGCATAATCGCGACTACAGCCTGCTGTGGACCGGGCAGTTCGGGCACTCGGCGGCTCTGTGGGTGGAAGCGATAGCCCGAAGCTGGCTGATATGGGAGTTGACCGGTTCGGCACTCTTCTGGCGACGGTCAATCTCCTGAGGGCCATGCCGATGCTCTTCTTCGGGCTTTTCGGCGGGGTCCTGGCTGACCGCTTCGACAAGCGCAAGATCCTCA
>JAXHUA010000095.1:0-10490 GCA_034189695.1 Chloroflexota bacterium
TAAGTTCCCTCGTGCTCACATCCTTCAACAGGTACCCCGCTGCACCTACGTCCAGCAGGGCGAAAATGTACTGGTCGTAGTCATAGGCGGTGAGCGCGAGCACTGCGGTGCTGGGGTTGAGGGCCTTGATTCTCTTAGTGGCTTCGATGCCGTTGACCTTGGGCATGGCCACGTCCATCACCACCACGTCCGGCCTGAGCTTCTCTGCCAGCTGCACTGCCTCTTCGCCGTCGCTGGCCTCGCCGACAACCTCCAGGTCTTCCTCACGGTCAAGGAACTGACGTATGCTCTCTCGCACCACCACATGATCCTCGGCGAGCAGTATCCTGATGTCGGCCATAGCCCACGTCTCCTCCTCTTTGGAAAGACCACTATAGCACGTTCGTGTGGGAAACCTCAACAAAAGGGCGCGGCGCGTGTGGCAAACCCTAGTCGGACGTGCATCGATTCCTGTGGTTTTCCTCGTAGGAAATGCAGTCACTCCACCGATGGCGTGGTGCATTGCATGTGGTCAAATACACGTGGGGTGGAGAGAAATGACGCAGAAGACAGAAACCGGAAAGGGTACCGTCCGCAAGGCGGATGGCTCTGACTTCTGGCAGGGCAAGACGCCGTGCTGGGAGATGTGTCACTGCACGGGCGTGATAAGGAGCGAGTGTCCCGCCTACAAGTACCCGTCACTCCCTTGCTGGGAGATTGAAGGCACCTACTGTAAATTGACTGCCGACGGGACAAGGGGCAACGACACCAGCATCTGTCGGCGTTGCCGCGTGTACAAGCGATGGGGAGAGAACAAGCCGATTGAGTTGAAGCTTTCCGGCAAAGGCATCGACAGTTTCCGCCGTTTCCTCAGGGAGAAGGCTGACGCTGCCATTGGCCAGGAGCCGGTAACGCCACCGAGCGAGGCCGGCAGGCCCGGGTCGGAGGAGAAGGTCTGCGCAGATACATCTGGAAGGAGGTATGAGGTGTACTTCACGAAGCTGGACGAGATTATCGACAAACAGAATGCCGAGGGAGTGTCACTGACCAAGACGCTGAAGGAGATCCAGGACGAGTATGATTGGCTGCCCATGGACGCGCTGGAGCACGTCAGTGAGCGGCTGAAGATACCGTCCACTAAGGTGTACCGCACTGCGATCATGGGTAAGGGCCTGAGCGTCATCCCGAGGGAAGGTCACCGTGTTGGGGCGGGTGTGTGTATTGTCGACCTGCTCAAGCACTATCTCGACTTCCTTCGTCATGACTTGTGCGGAAAATGCGTTCCCTGCCGCGAGGGCATGCACCAAATGTGCAACATCGTGACTGACATTGCCGAGGGGAAGGGCGATGAGACCAGCGTAGGGACGCTGGAGGAGATAGCCGGATGGGTTGCCGAACTGGCAGCCTGCAACCAGGGAACCATAGCCGCCAATATCGTACTGACCGCGCTGGGCGACCATAGAGACCAGATACGTGGCCATCTGCATGGGCGTGAGTGCCCCGCCAGTGTTTGCGGCCCATGTGGAACGGAGGACTAAGGGCGCTTAGCGGGAAAGGTGATGACCATGGGAGCGGAGCTAGGATCTGAACTGGGAAAGGACCAGCCGCCGACGGTGCCAAGGAAGGAACACTCCAACCAAGGCGTATCTCTACTGGAATCCTTGGTTCAGATGGATGGTTACGACTGGCACGAGGTGGAGGACGTCCACATCAGGGATTCTCAGAGGGAGAGGCGGTTGAGGCAGGCCTGATAGCGCGTGGATATCGGCCAGGCGCCAGGCACGAGGAGGCGAGGACGATGAAAGCGAGACAAGGACGCTTAACAGCAGAAGATGATCCCGAGGTCCGACCGCTGAGGGGCGATGTTGACCGTGGGGTGGCTGTGTCCGAGCTGCTCGCGAAGATGGATGAATACGATTGGACCTCCGTGCAGGACATCAAGATTGACGAGGAGGAGCGAAGAGCAAGTTCGCGGCGGTTCAAGCGGTTCATTGACGATGCCGGGGTTGACCTGGACGGCTCAGTGCTCGACCTTGCCTGTGGCACCAACTCGTTTGCCTATAGCTACGAGGATACGGTAGCTGTTGACAATGACCCCTGCAAGATCAAGCGGCTGCGTGAGGACGGGATAAGGGCTGTGCTAGCAGGGGTCGAGGACCTCCCCTTTGAGGACAAGAGCTTCGATTACGTTGTGTCGTTCAGTCCGCCGCTGCAGCCCGTGGTTCACGACAAGCGCGGGTACGTTACGTTCGGCGTGAACCAGGAGTGGTGCAATAAAATCGTAGATGCCGCTCTCAGAATCGCGCGCAGAGAGGTGCTCATAGCCTCGTACTTCATGGCGTTGCACCCGCCGCGCGAAGAGCGTGTTGAGAGAAGGGACAGCGAACGTTTCCAGTGGGTGTTGTACGAGGCTGATAACTCAGGTGAACATCTACTTGATGCTTGCCAAATCGACGATTCGTCTGAAGTAGGGAGTTCGAAAGCGTAGAGCATTCCCGCTTCTAGCTGCTGAGGAGAAGTCGGGCAGTGCGTACCCCGCCGACCTCTCCTCCTTCATATTGTATACACCAGCGTAGTGGGAATATGGGCCCAGGGAAGCTGTGGCGATGGCCGGGACCAATCCGGTTTCGGCCATCGGGTTTCTGGGGCACCGGCCGGAGCAGGGGTTGCGGCCTAGAGGTGATTACCCCATCTGCGTGACGGGGTTGACACTCCCAACGCTTTCATCTATGGTACCGACACTGGAACCCTTCTCTGTCGTAGCTGGCATGCACTACGATGAGAGACAGGGATACCCTGTTCAACGCCGGAGAGAACAGTCTGTAAGGAGTTCTCCGAGGCTCGGTTTACACCCCCCCGAGTGCAAGCCGTTGTGTCCTATTGGCCCTTGAGGTGTAGGTATCGGGGTGGGGATGTGGTCAGGGCAAATCGTTCAGAGCGAATACCTGTGGGGAGTTACTCGGGATGGGTGACGCTGAACAGCATTTCCAGGCGGGCAAGCGACTACATGACCTGGGGCGTCTGAACGAGGCCATACTGGAGTATAGCCGGGCGATCGAGTTCGACCCGGGGATGGCCAGGGCCTACCACAGTCGCGGGCTGGCTTACGGCCACGCCGGGAACCCTCGCCAGGCGATCCAGAACTACAGCCAGGCGATACGCCTGGACCCCCAACTCGCCGGTGCGTATCGGGACAGAGGCATAGCATATTGTGACGTCGACGAAGCGCTTCAGGCGATCAAGGACTTCGACGAAGCCATCCGCCTCGAGCCCGGGCTCGCTGAGGCCTACTACAGGCGGGGCGTCGCCTACCGCGTCATGGGCGACTTCTACCGTGGAATCAAAGACCTGGATGAGGCGATACGACTTGACCATCGGGGGGCTCAGGCATACTGCGAGCGAGGCTGTGTTTACTCCGAGCTTGGCGAGTACCATACGGCCATTGATGACTTCGATGAAGCCGTCAAGCTTGATCCGAATAGCACGAAGGCATTCGTGAGCCGGGGCAATGCATATGCCAGTCTAGGCAAGCTGCGCCGGGCGATCGAGGACTACACGGAAGCCATCCGTCTTGATCCTGAACTTGCCCAGGCTTACCACAGCCGTGGCATAGCGTACAGGGAACTCGCTGAATTCGAGTTGGCCATCAGAGACCTTGACCACGCTATTCGCCTTGACCCGGAGCTGGCCGGGGACTATGACAACCGTGGGAATGCGTACGCTAACCTGGGGCAATTCAGGCGGGCGATCGAGGACTACGACGAGGCCATCCGCTTGGAGCCGGAACTGGCGGTCTCATACTACAATCGGGCCAACGCCAATCGGGAGTTGGGTGAGTTTGAGCGTGCCATCGAGGACTACGGTCAGGCCATCCGCCTTGATCCGGAGTACACGAAGGCGTACAACAACAGGGGGAATGCGTACGCCAGCATAGGCAGGCTCAAGGAAGCCGTCGAGGACTACACCGAGGCCATCCGACTGGAACCGGGACTGTCCACCTCCCACTACAACCGCGCCAACGCACGCGCCGGCCTGGGACACACGCAGGAAGCGATTGAGGACTATGACGAAGCCATACGGCTGGACCCACACTACGCCAAGGCCTACTACAACCGAGGCATCGCCTATGCAACGCTTGGGAACCTGCGACAGGCGATTGATGACTACAGCCAGGCCACCCGGGTCAACCCGCGCTATGCCAAAGCCTACGTCGCTCGCGCGGCTGTGTACACAGTCCTGAACATGGATGAGCAGGCTCAGGAAGACATCGACCGGGCGCTGGAGCTGGGTGTCGACCCGATTCTCTTGGAAGTGCGGTTGGAGGAACTGAGGAAGCGCCGCTAGGCCGAAACAATGTGCCGAGCCATCCTGGCTCGGCACGTATCGAATCAGAAATCCGTCCCGGTGGCTCCCGCCATTGTACCGGGAGGACTGATATCCGTTGCGGTTCTTGAGGAGGTCGCAAGCCTCTCTGGCTGTCCTGACGCCCCAGACTGACCGTGGGTCAGGCTGCTCCCACCTCCTCCAAGACGAGCTTCACTACCTCCGGTATTGCCTGCTCTACCTTGTCCGTCATCTCTTCAGTGACCTGCGTCACCTCCCGGATTCCTACAGCATACAGCGTCACTTCTTCCGGCATCTCGTCTGGGAAAAGCCTCTTGGCTATCTCAATAGTCGTTGCCAGGTTGAAGTGGTGTGGCGAAATGGCGGATCGCGATGGGTCACAGACCTTCTCCGGCTTGAGCCTGTAGATGGTGCCAACCTCGCCGTTCTCAGTCATTATGGCGTCAATGACGACCAGCTTGTCGTAGCCGACGAAAAGCTCCAGCAGGTTCAGTCCATCGAAGCTGACGTCCCGGACATCGATGTCTTCGTCCACGATCCTGCTGGACAACTCACGCGAAACGTGAGCGCCAAGGGCGTCGTCCCCCAGGATTGTGTTGCCAATGCCCAGAATCAGCGTACGCATGTCAACTCCTCAGCACGCGGCGAACTTGACCGTCGGAGTCAATGATGGCGACCTCGAGGGGCATATGCCCCAGGGCGTGGGAGGAACAGGAGAGGCATGGGTCGTAGCAGCGAATGGCGACCTCGACGCGATTCAGTATGCCTTCGGTGACGTTGCCATCCTTGATGAACTCTCTGGCCACTTCCGATACCGCTCGGTTCATGGCCAGGTTGTTGTTGCCGGTGGCAACGATCAGGTTGGCGCGCCGCATCTTACCGGTCCGGTCCACCCAGTAGTGGTGGAACAAGGTGCCCCTCGGCGCTTCTATGACTCCTATTCCCTCCTCGTTTATGCGGTCCGAATCGACCCAGATGTCCGTATCGCAGATGTGGTCGTCTTCAGCAAGCCTCTTGATTTCCTCGGCGCAGTTCAGCATCTCGATCAAGCGCGCGTAGTGGAAGTACAGCGAAGCCTGAACCATGCCGCCCTCGTTCAGTTTCTTGAAGTTGGCGAACTCCTCGTTCGCCAGAGGGGTTGTACATCCGTCGGCCACATTGAGCCGCCCCAGAGGGCCCACGCGATACATACCGCGTGGGTACCCGAGTTTCTTGTAGTAAGGGAACTTCAGGTACGACCAGTCCTCTACCTTCTCCTCGATGATGGAGAGGTAGCTCTCCGGCGGTATGTCGTCTTCGAGCACGTAGCCCTTGCCGTCCTTCAGCCTGAGCTTGCCGTCGTAGTACTCGACGTTGCCGTTCTGGTCCACCAGCCCCAGGTAGGCGCTTGCGAAGTCGGCAAAGGTATTGACCACGTCGGGGTTCTTGACACAGTAGTCCTTGAACAGCTCAACGGCGAACTGACAGTTCGCGATTGCCTCATCCACCTCGCTGAGGATCGCGTCACGCGTTTCCGGGCTCAGCGCTCTGTTCATCCCCCCGGGGATGGCGGCGTTGGGATGGACTCTCTTGTCGCCCATCTTCTCGATGATCTTCTGCCCGAATGCCCGAGTCTTCACGCCCTTCTTGGCGGCTTCGGGTAGCTCAGCGATAAGCCCCATCACGTTCCGCTTGGCCGGGTCGGCGTCCATGCCGAAAAGCAGGTCGGGGCTGGCCAGGTGGAAGAAGTGCAGGGCGTGTGACTGCACCAGTTGAGCCATGTGGATGAGCCGGCGCAGCTTCTGCGCTGTGGGCGTGAGTTGCACCCCGAGAATGGCGTCACCGGCTTTGGCTGAGGCCAGGTGGTGGCTGACCGGGCAGATGCCGCATATCCTGGCCGTTATCAGCGGCATTTCCCAGAAGGGGCGTCCCTCGCAGAACTTCTCAAACCCGCGCACCTGCGTGACGTGAAACCGGGCCTGGTCCACGTTGCCGGTGTCGTCGAGGAGGATTGTTACCTTTCCGTGCCCCTCGACACGGGTGACTGGCTCAATGACTATCTTCTTACTCATCGTGTCCCCCTCTATCCATGAACCTTAGTCGAACCTCATGATGTCGCTTGGCACCACCGGGATCCTGCCTTCGAGAAGCTCCGACAGCGCGTAGAGGATGGCTTTGGAGCTTGGCGGGCAGCCGGGGACATAGCAGTCCACCTTGACCACCTCGTTTATCGGCCGGACCTTGGTGAGCGGCGGCAGGTCTTCCGAAGACGGGATGTTGTCGCAGATGGTGCCCTCGGTGTGGTAGTAGCGGTCGAGGATCTCCTCAGTGGTGAACAGGTTCCGCATACTCACTATGCCGCCGAAACAGGCGCAGTCCCCAAACACCATGAGGATCTTGCAGTGGGCGCGCAGGTCCCTGGCCACGTGTTCGTCATGCTCATTGCTTACCGCTCCCTCGATGATGCCAACGTCAACGTCTGGAAACTCCTTGATGTCCGTGATAGGAGTAGCGGTCAGTTCCAGCACCGCCGCCAGGTCGATAATCGCCTCGTCTATGTCCAGAAGGGACATGTGACACCCGGAGCAGCAATCCAACCATGCCGTAGCGACCTTAACCTTTGCCAACGTTAACCTCCTGGCTTAGACTCAGTTCGTGACCCAGCTTCCTGGAGACCGCTTGGAGCGTTTCTTGGTCACCAGGGACACCCTCGGGGGGTTCGAGCACCCGCCCCAACTCCTGGGTCGCCCCGTCCATGCTCACGTATTTCCCTTCTCGCTCCGCCCAGATTGGCGAGGGCAGAACCACATCTGCTATCGTGGTGGTGGGGGAGTGGTAGCTCGCCTGGACTGCGATGAAGTCGATCCCCTTGAGCCACTCGAACAGCTCATCATCGTCCTTCTGGTCGCCCAGCAGCAGGTAGACTCCCTTCAGGCCGTTCTGCCGTACATCCCGGCTGGCGACGCCGAGTTCCCAGGCCCCGCGGCTGTTCGCGCCCGGTTTCAACGAGATAACCCTCAGATTGTCACCGGCACGGTTCTCGGTCACCTCAGCCATGTTGAGCAAGGCGGTGACGGTGCTCGGGTCATTCTGTTTGAGCAGGCTCTGTCCGTAAACAATGACAGCGCGTTCAGCTTCGCCGTACAGCTTCGCCGCCGCTTCGAGGCTTTCCTCATCGACGGCGGTGGCCCGAGTCACCTCTGGTGCTGCATACTGTTTGAGGGACTTGGTGAGTTCGGCCGTGAGCCTCTCCGGCGCAGCCAGCCCCTTGTCGATCAGGAGCCTGAGCAGCCCCTTGACTACGGAGTCCTCGCTTCCCTCTCTGGGCTTCAGCCACAGGTCTGTCCAGAGCAGAAAGACGTTCCTTGATGAGTCCACTACGACGAGCCGTGCTCCCTTCTGCCTGACCGCACGGCGCACGAGGTTTCCGACGATGGGGTTGGTCCTATCCGGGTCCGCCCCGACAACGAGGACCAGGTCGGCTTCGAGTATGACTTCGATGGGGCATTCGACATCAAGCCCTTTTCCGTTGCCGCCGAACTGCCTTATGCCCTCGCTGATCACCCGGCAGCTGTCTCCATCGATGGTATCTATCAGATCGCTCCCCACCGCCTCGCGCATGAACGTGTTGAACATGGCAAGCGTCTCGCTCGGCAGCTGTGGAGAGGCTATGCCGCCGAAACTGTCCTTTGAATCCTTCAGGGCCTTCGCAACCGCTTCGGCTGCGGTATCCAGGCTGCACTCCTCCAATCGCCCGTGCTTGCCACGCACCAGCGGCGAGGTCACCCGGCTGCGGGTCTGCGGGAGCAGGCCGAAGCGCCCTTCCTTGCAGAGTGGTCCCTTGGGAGAGGTGAGTGCCGGCGCCTCAATGCGGACGATGTTGTTGTCCTTCACCAGTACGTCGAGCTTGCAGCCAACGCCGCAGGCGGGACAGACGGTTGTCACGCGTTCACACTCGCTCGGAACACCCCGGTACGCGCTGAGCCTGCTGAAGATGGCCCCCGTTGGGCAGGCCTGCACACAGGCGCCGCATGACGTACAGGACGACTCGCTCACGGGTTGGTCCAGATCGGCAACCACCATGGTCTGCCAGCCACGTCCTCCGAAGTCGAGGGTGAAGTTCGCCGCTATCTCGTTGCACGTTCGGATGCACCTTCCGCACAGAACGCACCGGTTATGTTCTATCACCAGGTGGTCGCTCAACGTATCGACTGGGAGGGAAGGGAAGTGGTACGGGTAGCGCACGTTGTCCATCTGGTATCGATAAGCCAATCGCTGCAGTTCGCAGTCGCCGCTCTGCTCGCAGAACATGCAGAAGTGGTTGCGCTCAGTGAAGAGAAGCTCCAGTATCTGGCGCCGGTACTTCTCCAGGTGCTCGCTGTCGGTTCTCACCACCTGCCCATCCCTGGCGGGGTAGGTACATGAGGGCACCGGCCGCCTCTCCCCTTCGATGTCCACCACACACATCCGACAGGCGCCGACGTCAGTCAGCCCGTCAAGATGGCACAGGGTTGGCACGTCGATGCCGTTGGCCTGGCAGATCTCGAGAACCGTGTCCCCTTCCTTGCCCTTGACCTGTTTGTCGTTGATTGTCAGCGTTATCTCTTTCATGCCTTGCTCCTATCCGACCTCAAGATCACATCTGAGACATCTGCAGGCTTCTTCTCTGGCGTCCTTAGCGGTGTAAGGCAAGACGACTTCTCTGAATGAGCCCCTTCTGTCGCTCATACTTATCTCGGCGGGCTTGAGCCTTGCCCTCTCCCTCGTCTCCTCTTCGGTAGGCGGTACGGAGGAGACGGCAATGGGCTTGTGACCGTTCCGCTCCACCAGCACAGAGAGCTCTCTGCCTTCAAGGTACCTTCTTATGGAGCAGGCGGCTCTCTGACCGGCCGCGATAGCCTCGATAACCGTCCACGGGCCGGTGACTGCATCTCCTCCGGCGAAGACACCGCTGTGGCCGGTGGCCAGGGTGCGGCGGTCCGCCACTATGGTTCCACCTCTGCCCAGTTCGACGCCGTCGCCCGTTGTGAACGACGTGTCAGGCCTCTGCCCAATGGCCTCTATGACCATGTCGACGTCGACCGTGTACTCGGAGCCCTCCATAGTGTGTGGTGTTCTCCTGCCGCTCCTGTCGAACTCCTTCAACTCCATCCGCACGCACTCGATACCCGAGACCTTGCCATCCGTGCCGCATATCTTCGTGGGAACGGTAAGGAAGTGGAACAACACACCCTCTTCCTCAGTGGCTTCGATCTCTTCGGCTATCGCCGGCATGTCTTTCTTCTCTCGCCGGTAGTATATGTGCACCTCGTCAGCACCCTGTCGCAGCGCAACTCTGGCGGCGTCAACCGCTGAGTTGCCTCCGCCGACGACAGCCACCTTCTTCCCCACCTTCACCTCCCGGCCCAGGTTGACTTCCCGGAGGAAATCGATCGCGTCGTAAACGCCGTTCAGGTCTTCGCCGGGTATTCCCATTTTGTCGCCTTTGTGGGCACCGACCGCGAGGAAGACGGCCTTGTATCCGTCCTTCAGCAGAGACTCGACATCGTCGATCCGGGTGTTGAGCCGGATGTCGACGCCAAGCCTGGCCACAGCGTCCACCTCGCTCTTGAGGATGTCTTTCGGAAGGCGGTACTCAGGGATGCCGACTGCCAGCATCCCTCCCGCGACGGGCAGCGCCTCGAAGATGGTAACCTGGTAGCCCTCGATGGCGAGGTCCCAGGCGGCTGACAGGCCGGCGGGGCCGGCGCCGATTATCGCGACTTTCTCGTCCTTCCTTTCCTTGACTTCCGGTGTGTACTGTAGCCCCAGCTCATAGGCGTAGTCAGCGGCGAACCTCTTGAGGTCTCGGATCGCGACGGCGCTGTCAACCTGACCGCGCTGGCACTTGCCCTCGCACGGATGGTTGCACACGCGGCCGACGATGAGCGGGAAGGGAAGGTACTGCTTGATCAGGCTGTAGGCTTCGGCGAACTTGCCTTCCTTTATCAGACTGACGTATCCGGGGACGTCAAGACCGACCGGACACATGTGTTGGCAGGGGGCCCTGAACAGCGCCTGGCAGACGGCGGCCGGGCATTTCTTGTCGATGATGTGGGCCTCGTACTCCTCCCGGAAGTGACGTATCGTGGTCAGCACTGGATTGGGCGAGGTCTGGCCCAGACCGCAGAGGGCCGCCGAGCACACCA
>JAXHUA010000096.1:0-2481 GCA_034189695.1 Chloroflexota bacterium
TCGAGTCCTGCATAATCGCGACTACAGCCTGCTGTGGACCGGGCAGTTCGGGCACTCGGCGGCTCTGTGGGTGGAAGCGATAGCCCGAAGCTGGCTGATATGGGAGTTGACCGGTTCGGCCACTCTTCTGGCGACGGTCAATCTCCTGAGGGCCATGCCGATGCTCTTCTTCGGGCTTTTCGGCGGGGTCCTGGCTGACCGCTTCGACAAGCGCAAGATCCTCATTGTATGCCAGACGGTCACCCTGGCCAACTACCTGGTGATCGCCACGCTGGTGGTTACAGGAACCGTTCAGGTGTGGCACGTCCTGCTATCGGCCTTCGTCATGGGTTCCTCGATGTCGTTCAACCAGCCGGCCCGCACCGCTCTCGTCCCCAGTCTCGTGGGAGACGATGAGCTGCAGAGTGCCGTTGCCCTGAACGCCGCCGCCATGAACGTGACTCGCGTTGTCGGTCCGGGAGTGGCCGGCCTGCTCATAGCCCCGCTCGGCATCAGCGGGGTGTACTACATCTCGGCCGGCGTCTATGTGTTGACACTCGTCACCACCATCATGATGAGAGTACCACCTGTCATCGCCAGGGCGGAGAAGACGTCAATGCGGACTGACATGGGCGAGACCTTCCGCTATGTCTTCAAGACGAAGACCGTCCTTGCCCTGGTGCTCCTGGCTCTCGTTCCGATGGTCTTCGGCATGCCGTACATGACGGTCATGCCCGTCCTGGCGGACGAGGTGCTGCACGTCGGCGCCTCGGGCTTCGGCTGGCTCCAGTCGGCGGCAGGCGTGGGAGCCCTGCTGGTCGTTCTGCTCATTGCGGCGATGAAGAGGGTCCCGCGCACGGGTCTGTTCACGCTGGTCAGCATCTTCGCCTTCGGTGCTCTTCTCATGGCGTTTTCCCAGTGCACCTGGTACCCTCTCTCCCTGGTCATGATAGCGTTCGTGGGTCTCACCAGCACCGCGTCGAGGGTATTCATCAACACCAGCCTGCTGGAGACCGCCGCTCCGGAGATGCGCGGCCGGGTCATGTCAGTCTACACGCTTGACCGCGGGCTCATCCCCCTGGGGACTATGGTCATAGGGCCACTGGTCGATGCCGTCGGCGCGCCGCTGGCGTTGCTGGCCATGAGCGGCGTGTGCATGCTGCTGCCTCTCATCATGGGGCTGGTTTTTCCCTTTGTGCGGCGGATACCGTGAACCGGCCACGTAGCCCAGCGGACTGATGCGCTACCGGCCGGAGGCAGGCGTCCCCCATCATGGCCGCCTTAGCGCGGATAGGGACCTGTCGGTACGATGGGGTTTGTACTCCGTGCCCTGGCTCTGCCCGGTGACCGCCCGTTGCATACGCTTCGGCGCGACACAGCGGTCTTCGGGAAGAGCCAGAGCCGGTTGGTGCCACCGGTTCTCCCACGGCACGGTGTTGGCTGCGGTTCGTTCAGGGGGAGCTGTACTGGAGGGCGAAGTCCTGCTGTGATGCACTAGCTACCAGGAGGGCCGGCGCCTGCCACCTCCGCCACCTCCGCCACCTCCGTAGCCTCCGCCTCCACCCGGCCTGCCGCCGCCACCCCGACCACCTTCGGTGCGAGGGCGAGCTTCGTCAACCCTGAGGGTCCGTCCCTTCATCTCTTTGCTATTCAGACCGCTGATGGCAGCCTGGGCTTCCGCTCTGGTGGGCATCTCGACGAAGGCGAATCCCCTGGAATGGCCGGTGTACCTGTCCTTGATGATGTTGACTGATGTAACCTCTCCGAAACCCTCAAACGCCTGTCGCAGTTCCTCGTCCGTGGCCTCAAGCGGTAGGTTCCCCACATAGATGTTCACAACACGCTCCTCCCTCAATCGGTTTGCGGGTGTGAGGAGGCTGAGAGCACCCCAGCCCCCTCTAAATGCCTGGTCGTAGCCCTGGACCTAGCGGTTGTAGCCCAGTCTCACCTTGTTGTAGCAGTCGCGGCAGTATACCGGTCGGCCCTGTCGTGGTTCGAAGGGTACTTCGGTCTCTTTTCCGCACTCAGCACACACGGCCGGATACATCTGACGCCTGGGCCTGTAGCCGCTGTCACCTTGCCGCTCTGATCTTCTCGCTTCACGGCACGACGGGCAGCGCTTGGGTTCGTTGGTGTAGCCTTTGGCAGCGAAAAACTCCTGCTCTTCGGCAGTGAATGTGAAACTGGTGCCACAATCGGAGCACTGTAGCGTTTTGTCTACGAAACTCATCGGATGACCTCCTTTCCTGCAATAGTTGGCTTGTCTTCGGTCATCCGATGACTGTGGGTTAAACCCTGAGGGAACCTTCACAGGGGGATCGATAACCTAGATCAGAACCACCTCACAGAGTGTACAGCAAGAAACGGCAATTTGCAAGCGAGCGAATTGCCTCATAATAAATGTTACCGGGTGGGGTATCGTTGCCTCAAAAAAGGTGTTACCCAATGAGAGGCATGAGTAGAGCGAGCTTGACAGAGTATACCGAGGTGATGAAGGAGAGG
>JAXHUA010000097.1:0-3889 GCA_034189695.1 Chloroflexota bacterium
CCTCTCCTTCATCACCTCGGTATACTCTGTCAAGCTCGCTCTACTCATGCCTCTCATTGGGTAACACCTTTTTTGAGGCAACGATACCCCACCCGGTAACATTTATTATGAGGCAATTCGGAACGTTGACCCTTGGCCGACAGTGCGCTACACTGTCGGACGCGATACGTGGTACGACTGCGAGAGCACGCCGCCCTGAAGGCTACAGTTCGCTGGAATGCTCCGTGTGGAAACGCTCTCGAATCAATGGAGAGGGGGAGAGGAATGACAAAAGTACACAGGCTCTACCTAATCGTGTTCTTCATCTTCGCTATCGCCTACATCGCCACCATCCCGGTCCAGCCCTACGCTGGCAGCTTCATCGTCAAGGCGGTGCCGGTCCTCAGCCTGTCGGCGCTGGTGCTGGCCAGAGTCACCGGCCTGAAGGGTAAGCTACTGTTCGCAGCCCTCTTGCTGTCGGCAGCGGGGGACATCATGCTGGCGCTTGGCGCGGGGCAGTACTTCATCATCGGTCTGTCGCTCTTCCTCGCAGCGCACTTCGTGTATGCCGTGACCTTCTCGAGAGAATTCAAGCTGCGGGCCTCCAGAATCCCGATCGCGTTTCTCCTCGCAGTCTATGCTGTCGCCATCGCGGTGATACTCACCCCGTACCTGGGGGCAATGGCAATACCCGTATATGTCTACATCGTGGTGATAACCGCGATGGGCATCCTGGCCGTCTTTCGAGCGTCCCCGAGCATGCTCGTTGTCTACGGGGCATTGTTCTTCATCGCCTCTGACTCCATGATTGCCGTGAACCGGTACATGACCGCTATCCCGGCGGCGGACTACCTGATCATGGGGACCTACTACGTAGCCCAGTTCCTGATAGCCTACGGGTTTGTAAGAGAGGAAGCGAAGCGGAAGAGCGCGCCCAGCGGAGGTAAGGGATGAAGTCACACTGCGAGGTCTGCCCGGGCCGCAAGTATGCTGAGAAGAAGCCCGGATCAGTCATCGGACGGGTCTGGCGCTGGCACACCGGCTGGTGTCCCGGCTGGAAGGCGTACCAGAAGGAACTGGCCCAACTGGAGCAGGAATCAACCGTGGAGCGCTAGACAACCGAAGGGACTGCACTGCGCCTTGCGAGCCGTCCGGCTCAGGCGGCGGCTGCGCTGGACTTGGCCTGTGCTGGCTGTCATCGCTGCCCCTCCGAGAGCCGCCTGAGAATGTCCCAGAACGCTCCCCGGTACCCGTCGTTGATGGCGTTGACCAGCACCATGTTGTCGTCGTAGTTGTAGTTCCTGTCACCGGCATCCGGGTTGTGGAGGAAGAAGCGCTCGTCATTCCCGACAAGCTCCGACAGGTACGCCGCCGCATCATCGCCAAGGCGGTCGGAGATGTAGAACAGCGGCAGCGCGAAGTCACCGTTCCCCTTGATGAACCCGTGAAGGTTGCGGTTGCCCGCCAGCGGCCCCTCCCTGCGCACCATGTCCGCCAGCGCGGTGCCGTCATAGACCCTGACGCCCAGTGACGCGCCCACGCGGTCGGGAGAGATCTCCTTCATGACCTCGACCGTGCGCCTCAGCGACTCGCGCGTCTCGCCCGGCCCACCCAGGAGCAAATCGTACATGCAGACAAGCCCCTCCTGGCGACAGATGGCCGCGGTGCGGCGCACGTCCTCGACCCGAAAGTCCCTGCCCAGCGTCGCCAGCATGTCGTCGCAGCCGGAGTCCACCCCGAAGTTGATGCCCACGCACCCCGCCCGTTTCATCAGCGACCCCAGTTCCCTGGAGAACGGCGCGGGCGACGCATAGGTATACCACCTGATTCTGTCCCCCAGCCCTCTGCCGGCTATCTCGGCGCACACACCCCGGGCATGGGGCGCGGGTATGTTGAACTCGCTGTCGCACAGGTGGAAGCAGTCGACCCCCTGGGCCAGCAGCGCCTCGATCTCATCAGCCACGCTCGCCGGCGACCGCAGGCGCACCGTCCTCCCCTTGCTCAGGGGATCGATACAGTAGATGCAGCCTTTGGGACAGCCCCGCTTCGTCTCCAGGCAATTCATCCCGCCCTCTCTGAGATAGCGGAGGTTGTCGATGAAGACCCTCCGCGGAGCTGGCACGCTCGCCAGGTCGAGGAACTGAGGCGCGTTGCGACGGAACCCGTCCCTCGCCCGGTACACCAGGCCCGGCACGTCGAGAAACTCCTCACCCTGCTCCATCTTCCCGAGGAGCAACGGCAGGGAGCGTTCCCCCTCCCCCCATATGCCCAGGTCGGCGCCGCAGAAGCTCAGGATGGCCTCCGGCAACACCGAGAACCCGACGCCGCCGAGGATGACCGGGGCCTGTGTTCCAGCCCTGATGCAATCGACGATGCCCTTGAGCAGCGGAAGGAACGACCTCTTGGTGGCGAAAGAGCTGTCGTCGATGTTGCGGAAGGTCACCGCCACGGCGAGCGCCTCGCTCCGGGCCAGACGCGCCTTGATGGCCGTCTCGAAGTCCGGCGCGAAGCACAGGTCGAGGACCTCCACCTCGAACCCGGTCCTCTCAAGGGCGTCGGCGAGATAGTCCAGCGCCAGCGGCGCCACCGGCGGCTGCATCAGGTTCGAGTTCACCAGCAATACGGTTTGCTTACTCAATACCAGTCCCCGAAACGGCGCATCGGCTTGTGAACACCTCCCTACCCGAACGGGACTTCGGCCGGAGGATCCCCTCACTTCAAGTAGTATCCCACGGCAACGCCAGTTGTCAATGGCGAGGGCCATCCATCACTGGCCCTCTGTCCCCCTGACGCGGCCTGGCGGGCGAGACAACGAAGTCACACTTGCGTATAATGGGAAGCGCGCGACGCGAGAGGCTTCCACCACGCCGCGCGAACGGCCGCGCTGAGCACATGGCGTTCCTTGACCTCACGCGCCGGCCATCAACCCAAACGATATGAGTTCCAAGCTGCGAATCGGCATCGATGTCGGCGGCACCTTCACCGACCTGGTAGCCTTTGACGAAGGCGCCGGCGACTTCTCGGTGGTCAAGCTCCCCTCAACCCCTCGCGACCCGAGCGACGGCGTCATCCGCGCGTTGCAGCAGCTCCGAAAGAAGACCGACAGCGACATCTCCCTCCTGGTCCATGCCTCGACCATCGGCACCAATCTCTTCCTGGGCCAGCTCGGCCTGGACATTCCGAAGGGGGCCCTGGTCACCACGCACGGCTTCAGGGACGTGCTGGAGATAGGACGCCAGCGCCGCGCGGAGCTTTACAGCCCGTTCTTCCAGAGGCCGCAGCCGCTCGTCGAGCGCGCCCTCAGGTTCACCGTCAGGGAGCGCGTCAACCACCTGGGCGAGGTGGTACAGCCCATCGACGAAGACGGGCTGCGCCGCGTTGCCGGCAGGATCAGGGCGCGCGATGTTGACACGGTCGCCGTCGTGTTCCTCCACTCCTACGCCAACCCGGAGCACGAGAGACGGGCAAGGGAGGTCCTCGAAAGCGAGCTGCCGGGCACGGTGGTCGTCACATCCCACGAGGTGAACCCCGAGTACCGCGAGTACGAGCGCATGAGCACCACGGTGGTCAACAGCCTTCTCATCCCCGTGGTCTCCGCCTACCTGGAGAGAATCGGGCGCAGGGTGATGGAGTCGGGCGTGACCGCACCGCTTTACATAATGCAATCCAACGGCGGCCTGGCCTCGGTCGACGTGGCGGCACGGATGCCGGTGGCCACCATAGAGTCCGGCCCGGCGACAGGCGTGACCGCCTCAGCCTACTGGAGCCACCTCCTCGACGTCGACAACATACTGAGCTTCGACATGGGCGGCACCACCGCCAAGGCGGGAGCGGTCATCGACCGGCGGCCCCAGGTGAGGAGCGAGTACGAGATAGGGGGGCGGGTGCACGGCGGCCGCATCGTTGGCGG
>JAXHUA010000098.1:0-11158 GCA_034189695.1 Chloroflexota bacterium
GGGGGATCACGTCGGTGTCGGTCAGCCCCGATGTCATTGAGGAGACACGGGAGATAATTGCCAAAGCGGAGGGCAAGCTCAACAGCCCCTCCATCTGGAGGCGAGTTGCTCGTTCGGCGAGCTAGGCTTCCATGGTTCACAATGACATACGGCAGCGAATCGAGGAGAGGGAAGAGAGGCTTTCGCCCTATGCTATGAGGAGCAGGCTCTCACGGGGAAGGTGTAGACCCGAAGAGCCCTGCCCGATGCGCACTACCTTTCAGAGAGACCGCGACCGCATAATCCATTCCAAGGCGTTCCGCAGACTCAAACACAAGACCCAGGTTTTCATCGCCCCACTGGGTGACCACTATGTGACGCGGCTGACCCACACGTTGGAGGTTTCTCAGATAGCCCGTTCCATTGTCAGAGCCCTCAATCTCAATGAAGACCTGACGGAGGCCATCGCCCTGGGACATGACCTCGGCCACACGCCCTTCGGCCATGTGGGCGAGGAGGTTCTGGATGGCCTCTATGACGATGGGTTCAGGCATAATGAACAGAGCCTCAGGGTGGTGGATGTTCTGGAGAAGGATGGCCAGGGCCTGAACCTGGCATGGGAGGTGCGAGAGGGCATCCTGAAGCACGCCAAGACAGGCGTGGATTCCCTCGAGGGGCAATGGGGTGATGTGGAGACCCTGGAGGGGCAGGTGTGCAAGACCGCCGATATCATAGCGTACGTCAACCATGATATAGGCGACGCCATAAGGGCGAGCATCATTACTGACCGTGACCTGCCGGCTGAAGTGGCGGGCGTGCTTGGGACGTCGCACTCGGAGCGGATCAACACTCTCGTGTCTGACGTCATCGATTCCTCCTGGGCGGCTACGGGCGAGACGGGGGAGCCAGAGCCGGTGATCCAGATGAGCCCTCGTGTGTTCGAAGCGACTGACGTCTTGCGCCGCTTTCTCTTCGAGAGAGTGTACCGGGTGGAGAGCGACCAGGCGGAGCATGCTCGGAGGGTGGTCCGGGTCCTGTATCATTACTTCATAGACCATGCGGACAGTCTGCCGGAGGAGTACTCCAGGCGTGGCGACAGTGTTGAGCGCATGGTCGTGGACTATATCGCTGGAATGACTGACAACTACGCTCTGAGGGTCTGGAAAGAGGTCGTGGGCGAGACGGTGTGCTAGCATGAGCGTTGTCGACGAGATAAAGGACAGGCTCGACATCGTGGAAGTCGTGTCTGAGTATGTTGCGCTCCAGAAAGCCGGGCGCAATCTCAGAGCGCGGTGTCCTTTCCATGCGGAGAAGACGCCGTCCTTCTTCGTCTTCCCCGAGCGACAGACGTGGCACTGTTTCGGTAGCTGCGGGACGGGCGGTGACGTATTCGCCTTTGTCATGAAGAAGGAAGGCATCGGTTTCGGCGAGGCCCTCAAGCTGCTGGCGGGCAAGGCTGGCGTGCCCCTGGCGCCCAGGCAACCGGGTAAGGAGAAGGCGAAGGATGAGCAGGCCGAGAGGCTGTATGGGATAAACGAGGCCGCCGCAGGCTACTACAACTACGTTCTGGGCACGAGCGCCGGCGCCGCGGCGATGCGTCACCTGAGTGCGCGGGGAATCTCCAGGGAGACCGTCGAGGCGTTCAAGCTGGGATACAGCCCCGAGAGCAGAGATGCCCTGCGTACGTACCTTGTGAGTCGGGGTCATACGCTCGACGACCTTCTGCTGGTGGGGTTGGTGGTGGAGAAAGAGGGCGGTGCGTGCCATGATTTGTTTCGAAATCGTCTGGTCATCCCGATACGAAACGAGGCGGGTAAGGTGGTCGGCTTCGGCGGCCGGGCCCTCGACGATTCGATGCCGAAGTACTTGAATTCGCCCCAGACGGCCCTGTTCGACAAGAGCAGCATTCTGTTCGGGCTCGACCGGGCCAGGGGGGCAATCAAAGAGCAGGGCCTGGCCATTATCGTGGAAGGCTACATGGATGTCCTCAGTGCTCACCAGCACGGCATTGCCAACGTGGTGGCGTCAATGGGTACATCGCTGACCGAGAGGCAGGTGGGTGTTCTCAAGAGGCTTACCCGCAACTTCACCCTGGCGCTCGACGCTGACGCTGCAGGCGAGGCGGCCACGCTGAGGGGCCTCGAAGTGGCCCGGCGGGCGCTCAGCGAGCGGGTCTCCGCGAGCGACATGGACCTGATGGGAGGGGGGGCGAAGCTGCGCGGAAAGCTGAGGATAATCAATCTGCCGTGGGGCAAGGACCCGGACGAGGTGATAAGGGAAGACGTAGAGGCCTGGCGGAAGCTGGTTGAGGAAGCGACGCCGCTCATCGACTACGTCGTCTGGGCGGTGACGTCCAACCTGGACCTGGGCGACGAGGAAGGCCGGGCCGAGGCGGCCGAGCAGCTTCTGCCTCTCATCTCGGAGATAGATGACAGCGTTGAACGGGAACTCTATCTGAGCAAGGTCGCCCGCCTGGTCGGGGTGGACGAACGGACCTTGGCGGGCAAGGCGGCTCGTATGAGACCGACTCGGAGAGAGAAGGGAGCGCGGGGGCCGTCACTGCCGCTTGCCGAGGGCGCGCGCTATCCGTTTGAGGAGCGCTGCCTGTGCCTGCTGCTTCAGCACCCCGAGCTTGAGGAAGAATGTGAGTTCCTGTCGCCAGACTGCTTTCAGGGGACGGAGAACCGTGAGATATTCCTCGCGTGGCGTGAGCATCGCGATGTTGAGCTGATTCGCCACAGCCTCGACACGAGCCTGTGGGGTCTTCTGGATAGTCTGCTGAGCGGAGCGCTCCCACCGGCGAGGAACCAGGTGCGCCGGACCGAGCTTTCGGGTTGCGTGCGGCGTTTGGCCGAGCAGCGACTGAGGAGACTGAAGGCTCTGGAGGAAGTGCTCCTGTCCGAGGCGGAGTCCGAGGGCAACAGAGAGCAAGTTGAGGCGCTGCTACAGAGGGCGCTGGAGCCGAATGCGGAACTCAAGGCCCTTCTTCTGCACGGGAAGAAGGCGACAAAAGGAGCGTGAGGACCAATGACGTCGGGAGGAAAGGACAGGGGGACGGGCGAACAGAGACGTGGCCCGAGGCGTGAGGCTATGGAGGATATCCAGGGGTTGGAGCCGGAGCATGAAGATGAATCGCTGAAGGGCGTGGCCGCCAGCTTCCTCAGCAATGGTATTGTGATTGAGGAGATGAGACGGGCCGGCCTCGCCGGCCTTGGGCGGGAGCCGGATGAGTTTGAGACGCATCAAGAGGTGAAGCACGAGCCCGATCCCGAACCCGAGGCTGAGGTTGAGGACGTACGCGAACTCGAGGCGCAGGACATCATCGATGATCCCGTTCGCATGTACCTTCGCGAGATTGGCCGGATATCTCTGCTCAACGCAGCCGAGGAGAGAGAACTCGCCAGCAGCATGGAGCGGCGGAGGCACATCGAGGAGATTGAGGACGATTTGCTGGACAAGACGGGCGTTCGGCCTTCGGTTGCCGACGTCATGCTCGCCATGCTGGAGCGACTCTGCCAGGCATGGTGGCTTGTCGAAGCCCTGGCACAGGAAATCGGGTTGCTCAGCCCAACGACTTTTGTCGAGCGGATATGTCATCCTGACTTCCGCCGTGCGGTCGACGGGCCGATCGACCAGCGACTGGTGTTGAGCCTGGCCGAGCGGCTGGGTCAACCCGCCCCGGACATCGAAAGGGCACTGGTCGGCATCTCGTTGGACAGCTCGCTGCTCGCACCTGGTGTGCTGGAGGCCCTCGATGGGAAATCCGTGATGTGGGTGAGCACGCTCTTGTCCGAACCCGATTTCGTCGCTTCGCTGAAGGGCCGTGAACGGGAGTTCGAGGCAAGTCTGAAGAGCGTCTACGAGGAGAGCAACAGGGCCGAGAGGCATCTCATCGAAGCCAACCTCCGTCTGGTGGTGAGCGTGGCAAAGAAGTACATAGGCCAGGGTATGCCATTGCTCGACCTTATCGAAGAAGGCAACATCGGTCTGATAAAGGCCGTCGAGAAGTTCGACCATCGGAAGGGCTACAAGTTCAGCACCTATGCCACGTGGTGGATCAGGCAGGCTATCACCCGGTCCATTGCCGACCAGGCGCGCACCATCCGTATACCCGTACACATGGTGGAGACCATCAACAGACTGCACCGCACCAGCCGGCGTCTGGTGCAGGAGTACGGAAGGGAGCCGACGAGCGAGGAAATCAGCAAAGGGATGGAAGTCACTCCCGAGAAGGTGAGGGAGATCATCAAGGTCTCCCAGGAGCCCGTGTCTCTGGAGACCCCGGTCGGTGAGGAGGAGGACAGCCATCTCAGCGACTTCATCGAGGACCGCTCCGCCCCACCGCCTCCAGACGTGGCCTTGCACCAGCTTCTGAAGGAGCAGATCGAAGAGGTGCTGGCCACCCTCAACCCGCGAGAGCAACGGGTGCTTCAGTTGAGGTTCGGGCTGGAGGATGGGCGGAGCCGCACGCTGGAGGAGGTCGGCAAGGAGTTCGGTGTCACCAGAGAGCGCATCCGTCAGATAGAGGCCAAGGCCCTGCGGAAGCTGCGCCACCCAAGCCGCTCGAAGCGGCTCAAGGATTACCTGGAATAGGGTAACCATTGAACGTAGTAAGGAACGTGTTCCTCGCGCTGGGCGCGATCTCCTCACTGATCCTCATCACCGCTGGCATCGTGGGCTATCTGCTGACAGGCCCGGCCCCGGTGCAGTGGTCAACTGTGCCTCTGCCGGTGGAAGACGATGCGGTGGAGAACCTCGAAGATGCCCTGGAAGAGTTCAATCAGCAGGTCGGCAATGCCACTGCGGGGGAAAGCGTGGCCCTCGTCCTGGTCGACGAGGAGGTGGGGTCGAAGCTGAACCAGCTCGCCGCCGATAGGGAGCTTCCACTGAGGGTGAGAGACGTGCGCGTCCACTTCGTGGATGGTGTAGTACGGGGCTCGGCACTGGCCGACCTGGGTATCGATGTACAGGTGGCCCTCGAGGCCGGGGTTCAGGTTCAGGATGGCACACCCAAGATATCGGTGCAGGAGTTCTACCTCGGAAGGCTCCCCATCCCCAAGACCTTGACGGACAACATAATCGGCGCGCTGATGGGACAGGCGAACAGCCGATTGGGAGACCTGCCATTCACGCTCGACCGGATTGACCTTGGGGATGGCTGGATAATCATCCGAGGTGAGGCGAAGCAGCCCTCTATCGGAACATCGGCGGCAGGCCCTTCCCCTGAGCCACTTGCTTCATCAGTTTCCGGGCCTGCCGGAACTGGTTCAACAGTTGGTTTACGTCCTGAGGCGTGGTTCCACTTCCCCGTGCAATCCGACGTCGTCTGCTTCCATCAATGATGTCCGGATTGTGCCTCTCGCCTGGGGTCATGGACAGGATAATGGCTTCGACCTTCGCCAGCTTCTGGTCGTCTATCTCGGTGGGGGCGCGGCGGGCGAGGGCGGACATGCCGGGTATCATCTCCATCAGTTGACTGAGCGGCCCCATCTTCTTCATCTGTTTGAGCTGCCCCAGGAAGTCCTCCAGGTCCAGGGTAGCCTGGCGCACCTTCTTCTCCAGCCTTACGGCGTCCTCTTTCTCGATGGCTTTCTCAGCTTTCTCGATGAAGGTGAGCATGTCACCCATGCCCAGGATGCGTGAGGCCAGCCGGTCGGGGTAGAACGCCTCAATGTCTGCTGTCTTCTCGCCGATGCCAATGAACTTGATGGGCACTCCGCTGACGGACTTGATCGAGAGCGCGGCGCCTCCACGTGCGTCGCCGTCCATCTTGGTGAGTATCAGGCCCGTCAGACCGACCTTCTGATGGAACTGCTCGGCGGCCTGCACGGCGTCCTGGCCCGTCATAGCGTCAACCACGAGGAGAACCTCGTCTGGGTTGAGCACCTTCTTGATACCCGCCGCCTCGTCCATCATCTCCTCGTCTATGTGGAGGCGTCCTCCGGTGTCGGCGATGACCCAGGTTGCGGCCAATTCCCTGGCGCGCTTCAGCGCGTGAGAGCAGACGTCGGCTGGCGGCACCGAGGTGTTCTCGTGGTGCACCGGTATGTCGAGTTGCCTGCCGAGGGTGGCGAGTTGCTCGATGGCAGCCGGCCTGCGGTGGTCTGCGGCGACCAGCAACGGGCGTTGTCCCGCTCCCCTCAAATGGTGCGCCAGCTTCGCGGCCGTGGTTGTCTTGCCTGAGCCTTGCAGTCCCACCAGCATTACCACGCTTGGTGGGCGGCTCGCCTGCCCAAGATGACTGGCACTGCCGCCGAGCACGGCGATGAGTTCCTCATTGACGATTTTCAGTACCTGCTGCGACGGCGTGAGGCTTTCAAGCACCTGCGCATCGAGTGAACGCTCTCGAATCCTGGCGACGAACTCCTTCACCACCTTGAAGTTGACGTCGGCCTCCAGGAGTGCCAGCCTTACCTCCCGCAGCGCGTTGTCGATGTCCTTCTCAGTCAGCCGTCCCTTGTTGCCAAGCCTGCTGAATACGCTGCCCAGCTTCTCTGATAGTAGCTCAAACACAGTGCACCTCGGATGTCACCATCTTAGTTGTCACGGCAGTAGGGGTCAAGCTGCGGAGAGCGCCTTGCATGCGGGCGCCCGTCTTGAAGAGAGGCTGTCCGGGAGGGCGAGCGGAGCGAGGGGTTCGCCATGAACCCCCGCTCCGCCTGTGTTCGCTGGTAATCGAAGCAAGCTATCCGAGTCGCCTGACGGCTCTGGCTGCCGTCGCGTTGCTTCAACTGTAGACGGTCGCTAGTAAACGATGGAGGCGATGCCGACGCTGATTGCCACCGCAGCGAATATGATGGCGGCGTAGGTGGCGACCATCTCCCAGGAAGACATGTACTTGCGGACTTTGGACGCTTCCTCGGCGGCCTGCTCGGCTTTCATGAGCGCTTCATCAGCGCGCGTGCTGATCCGCGCCATAGCGGCCTCGGCGGCCTCTTTTGCGGCGTCCTCAGACGCTCGGCGCGCTGCTTCGGCCGCAGAGAGCGCTACCGCCGCCTGCCCTGCTGCTGTTGCCGCCGCAGCATCTGCGCCGGACAACAGTTGATGTAGCACGGCTATGGCCGCCAGGACAGCCTTGTCGCCGGCGAGGTCAGCCTCCTCCGCTGCCTTGAAGGTCTTCTCGGCCACCTGCAATCCGGTCGCCGCCGCCTGCTTGGCATCGTTGCCGGCGGTGTCAGTTCGTTTGGCAACTTCTCCTGTCGTGCTGGCTGCCGCCGCGATGGCTTCGTCTCCCTCAACAGCGGCCACATCGGACTTACGGCCTACTTCCTCGGCGGCGCGGTAGGCGGCAGCGGCGGCCCGCCTGGCGTCGGTGCCTGCCTCATTGGCTTTCATTGCCGTCTCGGCGCTGCGGTTGGCATTGACCTCAGCGGTTGCGGCTTCAGCCGCCCTGGTGCTCGCTTCGGCTTGGGCAGCGGCGGCGTTCGCTGCTTCAATGGCCTGCTCGACCCCGGACTTTGCGGCAGTAGCGCCACCTTCGCGTCTGGCGGCCGCCTGCGCTGCTGCTGTTGCCGCCACGGCATCTGCACCGGATACCAGTTGATGTAGCAGGGTGATGGCCGCCAGGATGGCCTTGTCCCCGGCGAGGTCAGCCTTCTCAGCTGCCTTGAAGGTCTTCTCGGCCGCTTCGAATCCGGTCGCCGCTGCCTGCTTGGCGTCGTTGCCAGCGGCGTCAGTCCGTTCGGCAACCTCCCCTGTCGTGCTGGCCGACGCCGCGATGGCTTCATCTCCCTCCATAGCCGCCACGTCGGACTTGCGGCCCACTTCCTCGGCAGCGCGGTACGCGGCAGCGGCGGCCCGCCTGGCGTCGGTGCCCGCCTCATCGGCTTTCATTGCCGTCTCGGCGCTGGGGTTGGCATTGACCTCAGCGGCGGCGGCCTCAGCCGCCCTGGCGCTCGCTTCGGCCTGGGCAACGGCGGCGTTCGCTGCTTCAATGGCCTGCTCGACGCCGGTCTTCGCGGCTACAGCGCCGCCTTCGCATCTGGCGGCCGCCTGCGCTGCTGCTGTTGCCGCCACGGCATCTGCACCGGATACCAGTTGATGTAGCAGGGTGATGGCCGCCAGGATCGCCTTGTCCCCGGCGAGGTCAGCCTTCTCAGCTGCCTTGAAGGTCTTCTCGGCCGCTTCGAATCCGGTCGCCGCTGCCTGCTTGGCGTCGTTGCCAGCGGCGTCAGTCCGTTCGGCAACCTCCCCTGTCGTGCTGGCCGACGCCGCGATGGCCCAAACATCAGGTTTGAGCCCTTCCAGAAAGAAGCACTCTACTCCATAATGTATAAGGTACAAGAAAAAGATGTCGCCGTTAAGGAGGCGGTGCTGGAGCTTACGCCCTACTAACATGAGTATGACGAAGCTCCCAGCAGCCATAATCTGCCTCTGGTAGCTTGTCATTCATCCAGCGGATAGAATAACATATTTTTGGTTTCTTTGGAGATTCTTCCTGTTGGAACGGCATGGTAGACCAGGGGCTGGTTACACGCCAGGCGAGGCTCAAGAGAAGAAATCGAGGAGTACCAGTTTGATGGCCCCAAGGTCATAAGATTAAGAAAGCGTCTGATTGGTTTTGAAGGCACACCCTATGACGTTGCCGAGTGACAGCGTGAAAAGTGGATAAGCACTTTACCACAAATTCAAAGAGATTTCTTCAAAGGGAGAAAGGAAATGACAAGGGTGGATAGTTTCCAGTTCGGTTCTATCGTCATCAACGGAAGGAAGTACGGGCGTGATGCTCTCCTTTTCCCCGATGGCACAGTAAGGGAAAGGAAAGGGGGGTTCTGGAAGTTTGGCAGCCATGCCATCAAGGAGGCTGACATCGAGGAACTGGTCAGGGCTAAACCCGAGGTACTCGTTGTCGGCACGGGCACAAATGGCAAAGCAAAGGTAACCTCCGAGGCAGAAGCCTGCGCCAAAGAGGCGAACATCGGACTCCTGAGCGCTCCGTCAGCAGAAGCGATAAAGCAGCTAAACCAGCTTATTGATGAAGGGAAGCGGGTATCAGCCCTTATCCATATCACCTGCTGACATGAATCGTGACCGATAGTATTTCCAGAATCCAATAGACCATAAAGACAACCTGGCAAGGAGGACAAACATGTGGCTTCGGACGAGAATGTTCTTACTGGTAGCACTGCTTTTCGGCATCCTCTACGGTGTGATTACCGGCATTGGCACCTGGATGGGTGCCGGCAACGCTGTGTCCTATACTATATTGGCTTTTGTCTTCCTGGGTCTACAGTACCTCATCGGCCCCTCAATAGTGGCCTGGACAATGAGGATAAGGTGGGTCTCTGAGAAGGAAGCCCCGGAGCTGCACCGGATGGTGGCAGAGCTGGCAGAGAAAGCACACCTGCCCAAGCCTAAGGTAGGTGTCTCGCAGCTATCCATCCCCAACGCCTTCGCCTTCGGAAGAACACAGAAAGACGGGCGGGTCTGTGTCACCCAGGGTATCCTTAATCTCCTTAGCCGGGACGAGCTCAAAGCCGTCCTGGGGCACGAGATGTCCCACATCAAGCACCGGGATATGGCGATTATCACCCTGCTCTCCGCCATCCCTCTCATCATGTACTGGATTGCCTGGAGCACGATGTTCCGGGGGATGCTTGGCGGGAGGAGGGAAGGCGGCGGCGCGGCTATCATTATCGGCATGGGAGCTTTTCTCCTCTACTTCATCACCAACCTGCTAGTGCTTTACGGCTCCCGCATCCGGGAATACTATGCCGATAAAGGGAGCGTAGAGCTAGGCAATGAGCCGCATCATCTGGCGACCGCTCTTTACAAGCTGGTCTACGGTAACGCCCGCTTCCGCGGCAAACAGGAACTGAAACAGGTTGAAGGGGTAAAAGCCTTCTTCGTTAACGACCCGTCCCGCGCCTGGTATGAAGTAAAGGAGCTGACTCAGGTTGACCGGGATATGAGCGGCACGATTGACAGCGAGGAGCTAATGGAGCTGCAGGGCAAGACGGTGCATCTGGGCACCGCCGATAAGATGATGGAACTCTTAACCACCCACCCTAACATGCTCAAAAGGATAAAGCACCTGTCCTCGCTGGCAGCCTGAGAAAAGGAGATAGTAAATAGTGTTCTCTCTAATTGAGATAGTCATAATCCTGCTCATCGGGGCCGGGGGCGGTATAATGGTCGGCATCATGGGCGGCAGCGGCGTTATGGTGGTGGTGCCGATGCTGACCCTGCTGCTATCTTTTCCGGTCCACACGGCCATCGGCACCAGCCTGCTAATAAACATAGTAGCTGCCCTGATTACCTCTTTTATCTACTACCGTCACCGGAACCTCTACATCAAGCCCGCGCTGTGGATTGCCCTTGGCTCGGTTGTCGGCGCTCAGGCAGGGAGCATATTTGCTGATATGATACCTGCTTTGGGTATGAGCAATCTCTTCGGGCTGATGCTCATCCCCATGGGGATACTGTTGTGGGTCAGAGGCATTCGACGGACAACCGGAGGCGTAAGCAATTCTGCGAACAACACATTACCTGTAGAAACACGAAAAGGCAGGCTAATCGCAGTTGGGCTGGGACTATTCGTGGGCATCATGTGCGGTCTATTCGGGGCGGGGGGCGGCGGAATGATATTCATTATCCTCATTTTTGTGCTCCGCTATCCAATCCATTTGGCAGTCGGGACCTCTTCCCTTATTATGGCAATAACTGCTACTTCAGGTACCATAGGCTACGCCATTCATGGCAATATCGACATATATGTAGCCCTAATTGCCAGTGTATCCACAGTTCTGGCTGCCGGCCTCGGAGCGCGGGTAGCCAACCGGGTCAGTGAAAGGACTCTTGGGCGTATCATCGGCGCTGTTTTGACCATACTGGGCGTGGTCATGATTGCCACTCAGCACCTGGCTTAGCTATACTTCACCTCCGATGAAAGAGGCGCTAGCAGCGTGTTGCGTCAATAGAAAGTGTTACCGAACGGTGGTTGGTTGCCTCATAAATGAG
This sequence comes from Chloroflexota bacterium, assembly GCA_034189695.1. GTDB lineage: Bacteria > Chloroflexota > Dehalococcoidia > E44-bin15 > E44-bin15 > JAXHUA01. The sequence goes on from JAXHUA010000098.1 coordinate 10,939, forward strand.
GTTACCGAAGCCTCCTTTCCTTGGGCATGCTCAGCCATGGCCCATAGTGTTTCCAGTTGACGGTTGACCTGTTCGTGAAGTCTTACCGGATTCAGGGAGCGGTACAGCTTCTCCAGAGCTTGCTTGGATTCGGCGTTCAGCACGCCGTGGTAGGGGGTCGTGGCCTCGTCGTACACCTTGCGCACTTTGGCCCCTTGCCTGCTCTTGTGCTTCAGCTTCA
>JAXHUA010000099.1:0-11820 GCA_034189695.1 Chloroflexota bacterium
GGGCGATGGCGGTATGCAGGTGCCGCGTGGTGGACCGGGGGAAGCGTGGCGAAGCGGGTGTCAGATGGTGTTCGTGCCTACAATATGAGATAGCATATATGCGCGCATCGCAAAGAGCTACCAGTTGCTATATCGGAAAACTATATTGCATAATTTTGTAGAGATATTGACAAGCAGACTTAGAGGGAATATCATAATGTATAATCCTTCGGATAACGCAGAGGAGGTGAGTCATGCCACGGAGAAAGAGCGAATTCGGGACGGCCAGGGAGGACTTTCTGGGAGCGCAGGAGCAGGTCAAGGAAGAGATGCCGGAGAAGGCATGCGGGAAGTGCAAGCACTTCTTCGCCTCCTCCTCTCTCGGCGCCGCCGGTGGTGACTGCACGAAGCTCAAGACGGGGACCAACATCACCAAGGATCCGCCGGTCTTTGTGAGCGAGGGGGAAGCGAACTACCAGACCGAGATCAGAAGGGACGCCAGCAAGTGCACGTATTACGAGGAGATGGAGTTAGTCGACACGGACATTGGCCAGGCATTCGACCCGCGGTACAGCCGCCACGTCAGGCAGATGATGAAGGAGTAGGTCGATACACGCCAGTTGAAGGACAAGGCAAGGGGGTGGTAGCGCATAAGGGACCAACAGGCGAGATTTCCGGCTTCGACGGTGAAACTGTTGAAGGAGGCGCGAAATGGCAGATGTAATTGCCAAGACCAGCGGGGCGCCGGACAAGCCCTTGGAGGAGCTCGAGAAGGAGCGGGCATGGTGGTGGGCCTCGGAGAAGAAACGGTCCCCCAGGCTGGACTACCTGAGGAAGGCGGCGTGGAAGAAGGGCCGGAGGGGTGGGGAGTATGAGCCCGGGCTGAAGATCGACATCGAGGGCCAGGAGCTGTTCACCGAGGCGTGGCAGGCAGCCGAGGGCGACCCGATCTCTCTCAGGCGAGCCAAGGCGCTGGCCTGGATGCTGGAGAACAAGACGCTTTTCATCACCGACCATGCACAGTTGGTCGGCTTCGAGGGGACCCTTCCCAACACGATCTATTACCTCGTTGCCGGTAGCCGGTTCACCAACGATGAGATCTACAACGACCCCATCCTCATACCGGAGCCGAGAGAGGAATCGCTGAAGAGACTGGCTGAGCTACACACCTACTGGAACCCGCGTGACAGCATAGGCGATGTGTTTCGGTTCATCCTGCCCGAGGATGCGGTGAAGTACATCAAGTCAACGCTTATGTGGGGGTTCCCCAACGGTGGCAGCTTCGGCTATGCCGGCAAGGACTACGAGTACATCTTCGGGCCGGACCAGAAGGTTGGCGGCGGCAAGGGGTTCCAGGACATGATCGACGAGATCCAGGAGGAGATCGACAGCGCGGAGGCCAAGCTGCTCGATGGGACGCCGGACGGCGCTGAGCTCGGGCTGTATGAGAAGCTGCCCAACTGGGAGGCGATGCAGGTCGTTCTGGAGGGGTGCATCGGGCAGTCGCGGCGCTACGCGCGGCTGGCGCGGATAATCGCGGAGAACTTCGAGCCGGACGCGAAGCGGAAGGAGGAGCTGCTGCGGCTGGCGGAGACATGCGAGCGTGTGCCGGCGCAGCCGGCGCGGACGTTGCAGGAGTACCTGCAATACCAGCACTACATCCAGGTGTGGACCAGGAACGAGTCCACTGAGTCGGCATGGCCGACGCGGCCGGACTACTACGGGTGGCCGTACTACAACAACGACGTGAACGTCGAGAAGCGGCTGACGAAGGACGAGGCGCTCGACCTGGTGGGCGAGTTCCTCATCCGCGGCTACGAGATGGGCCACTTCCTCGGTAGAATGGGTGCCGAGGCGTTGCAGGGGATTGTCGGGACGTGGGTGTGGACGCTTGGTGGAGTGAACAAGGACGGCAGCGATGCCTGCACCGACCTGACGATGGCCTTTCTTGAGGCGGCGAGGTTGGTGCGGGTGTCGAACCCGACATTCGGGTTCCGGTGGCACCCGCAGGTGAAGGACGAGGTGATGCGGGAGGTATTCGAGTGCATCCGGCAGGGGCTGGGGTACCCGTCACTGCGGAACGACCCAGTGCTGATAGCGAACGGGATGTACTGGCACAAGCATCCGCTGGAGGAGATGAGGACGTGGGTACACCAGGCGTGCATGTCGCCGTGTCCGACGACGAAGTACGGGTATCAGCCATGCCGCATGGCGTCGGCGACGATGAATACGGCGAAGATGATCGAGTATGCCCTGCATGACGGGTATGACCACTGTTTGCAGATGCAGATGGGGCCGCACACGGGTGATGCGCGGCAGTTCACCGACTTCGAGCAGTTGTTCGAGGCGTGGGTGAAGCAGATGGAGTGGTTGATGAACTTCGGCGTGCGTATCGTCAACAAGGGCAGGGTGGAGTCTCACCAGAACTGGGGCCGGCCGTTCCTGTCTGGGATCTCGGAGAGGTCGGTGGAGAGCGGATTTGACGCGGTGGACCCGAGGTCGGGGGAGCGAGGCAACAGCTGGGTAACGTTCTTCACGTGGGTGGAGAATCCCGACGCGCTGGCGGCGGTGAAGAAGATGGTGTTTGATGAGAAGAAGTACACCATGGACCAGTTGGTCACGGCGCTGCAGGCGAACTGGGAAGGGTACGAGGAGATGAGGCTGGACTTCGTGAAGAACGCGCCGAAGTGGGGCAACGACGACGATTACGTGGACGATATCATGGTGCGGTGCTTGAGGGAGGTAGCGCGTCACTCGAACGAGTTGAAGGACCCGTGCGGGAATCCGTGGCCGTGCCTGCCGGAGAACGTGAGTGGGAACATTCACTTCTCGAACCAGGTACATGCGTTGCCCAATGGCAGGAGATGGGGCGACGCGCTGTACGATGGTGGTATATCGCCTGGTCCCGGGCTGGACAAGAAGGGGCCGACGGCGGTGTTGAAGTCGTGTGGCAAGATCAACCACATCAGTGATGGTCGGGCGTTCCTGCTGAACCAGAGGCTATCGCCGACGCAGCTTGCAGGGGAGAAGGGGTACCAGCTATGGAAGGCGTACATGAAGACGTGGGCCGACCTGGGGCTGGACCATGTGCAGTTCAACATGGTGGATGATGCGACGTTGCGGGCGGCGCAGCGGGAGCCCGAGAAGTACCAGGAGCTGATAGTGCGGGTGGCTGGGTATAGCGCGCACTTTGTGGACATCAGCCGCAAGACGCAGGACAACATCATCCAGAGGACGGTGCAGGGCCTGGGCTAGGAAGTGATGTGAAACCTCCGACTGAAGGCGAACGTGCCGGGCTGTTGAGAAAGCGGCGGCTTGTGTCGGTAGTTGGTCTGGGCCTTTGATGTGGGTGCAGCACAGCGACGCGATATTTAGAGGAGGTGGTTGGCTGTTCCGAGTTGCGTTGCGATTCGACGGAGATGTTTGGCTATAAGATTTCAGATGAGGAGGTAGAACGGGATGGCAGATGTAATTGCCAAGACCAGCGGGGCGCCGGACAAGCCCTTGGAGGAGCTCGAGAAAGAGCGGGCATGGTGGTGGGCCTCGGAGAAGAAACGGTCCCCCAGGCTGGACTACCTGAGGAAGGCGGCGTGGAAGAAGGGCCGGAGGGGTGGGGAGTATGAGCCCGGGCTGAAGATCGACATCGAGGGCCAGGAGCTGTTCACCGAGGCGTGGCAGGCAGCCGAGGGCGACCCGATCTCTCTCAGGCGAGCCAAGGCGCTGGCCTGGATGCTGGAGAACAAGACGCTTTTCATCACCGACCATGCACAGTTGGTCGGCTTCGAGGGGACCCTTCCCAACACGATCTATTACCTCGTTGCCGGTAGCCGGTTCACCAACGATGAGATCTACAACGACCCCATCCTCATACCGGAGCCGAGAGAGGAATCGCTGAAGAGACTGGCTGAGCTACACACCTACTGGAACCCGCGTGACAGCATAGGCGATGTGTTTCGGTTCATCCTGCCCGAGGATGCGGTGAAGTACATCAAGTCAACGCTTATGTGGGGGTTCCCCAACGGTGGCAGCTTCGGCTATGCCGGCAAGGACTACGAGTACATCTTCGGGCCGGACCAGAAGGTTGGCGGCGGCAAGGGGTTCCAGGACATGATCGACGAGATCCAGGAGGAGATCGACAGCGCGGAGGCCAAGCTGCTCGATGGGACGCCGGACGGCGCTGAGCTCGGGCTGTATGAGAAGCTGCCCAACTGGGAGGCGATGCAGGTCGTTCTGGAGGGGTGCATCGGGCAGTCGCGGCGCTACGCGCGGCTGGCGCGGATAATCGCGGAGAACTTCGAGCCGGACGCGAAGCGGAAGGAGGAGCTGCTGCGGCTGGCGGAGACATGCGAGCGTGTGCCGGCGCAGCCGGCGCGGACGTTGCAGGAGTACCTGCAATACCAGCACTACATCCAGGTGTGGACCAGGAACGAGTCCACTGAGTCGGCATGGCCGACGCGGCCGGACTACTACGGGTGGCCGTACTACAACAACGACGTGAACGTCGAGAAGCGGCTGACGAAGGACGAGGCGCTCGACCTGGTGGGCGAGTTCCTCATCCGCGGCTACGAGATGGGCCACTTCCTCGGTAGAATGGGTGCCGAGGCGTTGCAGGGGATTGTCGGGACGTGGGTGTGGACGCTTGGTGGAGTGAACAAGGACGGCAGCGATGCCTGCACCGACCTGACGATGGCCTTTCTTGAGGCGGCGAGGTTGGTGCGGGTGTCGAACCCGACATTCGGGTTCCGGTGGCACCCGCAGGTGAAGGACGAGGTGATGCGGGAGGTATTCGAGTGCATCCGGCAGGGGCTGGGGTACCCGTCACTGCGGAACGACCCAGTGCTGATAGCGAACGGGATGTACTGGCACAAGCATCCGCTGGAGGAGATGAGGACGTGGGTACACCAGGCGTGCATGTCGCCGTGTCCGACGACGAAGTACGGGTATCAGCCATGCCGCATGGCGTCGGCGACGATGAATACGGCGAAGATGATCGAGTATGCCCTGCATGACGGGTATGACCACTGTTTGCAGATGCAGATGGGGCCGCACACGGGTGATGCGCGGCAGTTCACCGACTTCGAGCAGTTGTTCGAGGCGTGGGTGAAGCAGATGGAGTGGTTGATGAACTTCGGCGTGCGTATCGTCAACAAGGGCAGGGTGGAGTCTCACCAGAACTGGGGCCGGCCGTTCCTGTCTGGGATCTCGGAGAGGTCGGTGGAGAGCGGATTTGACGCGGTGGACCCGAGGTCGGGGGAGCGAGGCAACAGCTGGGTAACGTTCTTCACGTGGGTGGAGAATCCCGACGCGCTGGCGGCGGTGAAGAAGATGGTGTTTGATGAGAAGAAGTACACCATGGACCAGTTGGTCACGGCGCTGCAGGCGAACTGGGAAGGGTACGAGGAGATGAGGCTGGACTTCGTGAAGAACGCGCCGAAGTGGGGCAACGACGACGATTACGTGGACGATATCATGGTGCGGTGCTTGAGGGAGGTAGCGCGTCACTCGAACGAGTTGAAGGACCCGTGCGGGAATCCGTGGCCGTGCCTGCCGGAGAACGTGAGTGGGAACATTCACTTCTCGAACCAGGTACATGCGTTGCCCAATGGCAGGAGATGGGGCGACGCGCTGTACGATGGTGGTATATCGCCTGGTCCCGGGCTGGACAAGAAGGGGCCGACGGCGGTGTTGAAGTCGTGTGGCAAGATCAACCACATCAGTGATGGTCGGGCGTTCCTGCTGAACCAGAGGCTATCGCCGACGCAGCTTGCAGGGGAGAAGGGGTACCAGCTATGGAAGGCGTACATGAAGACGTGGGCCGACCTGGGGCTGGACCATGTGCAGTTCAACATGGTGGATGATGCGACGCTGCGAGCGGCGCAGCGGGAGCCCGAGAAGTACCAGGAGCTGATAGTGCGGGTGGCTGGGTATAGCGCGCACTTTGTGGACATCAGCCGCAAGACGCAGGACAACATTATCCAGAGGACGGTGCAGGGACTGGGCTAGAGACGTACGGCGAGCAAAGGTTTGAGGTTTTGGGCCCCCCGACTCGGTCGGGGGGCTCAAGTATTGTGAGGAGAGGAGCCGAAGAAAGAAGGCTGGGGGACATGTCTGCAGTCAACTGACCGCCCCTCGGCCAGGCCAGCCGACAGGCGGGTTCGACGAAAGGTGTCTTGAGAAGCGTGGCAGCGCGGCGGCGACTCGTGTCCGGCCTGTGGGCCGCGCCAGGGTTATGGTGCGACGGAGCACTTGTCGTCGTGGGCCCAACTGTGTACAATTGCGTTCCCACGTATGAGACAATCTGGGAAGGAGGTGCAGGCGATGACGTATTGGTTCACCAATCCCATCGTGAGGAACCTCATACCTCTCGCAAGCGCCACGGCCCTCAAAGGGCTCTCCTCTACCTTCACCGTGCCCGCCATAGTGATGGGCGCGAATGCCCTGCCGGAGGGGCGGGGCCTGGGGATGACCCTTGTCGACAGGCTGGCGCTCCGCTGCGCGAAGAAGAGGGCGTTTCTGGTCACCGACGAGAATGCGGCGAACCACGCGGGTCGGGTTGCGAGGGCACTGGAGGGAGGTCAGTTTGCCACGGAGACGTGGAGCAGGGTGGAGCCCGAAGCGCCGCTGGAGAATGTCAGGGCCTGTGCCGACGCCATGACGCAGTTCGAGCCGGATGTGATCGCGGCGATCGGCGGCGGCTCGGTCATGGACAGCGCCAAAGCGGCGTGGGTCCTGTACGAACGGCCTGACATCAAGGACCTGGCCAACATCACGCCCATTGCGCCGATCGGTCTCAGAAAGAAGGCATTCCTGGTCGCCTTCCCCACCACGAGCGGCACCGGTTCAGAGTGCACCGGTATCGCGGTGGTATCGGACATGGCGGCGAAGAGGAAGGTGCCGCTGGTGTCGTCAGAGCTGTTCCCCGATTTCGCCGTTCTTGTGCCCGATTTCGCCATGGGCATGCCGCCCAAGCTGACGGCTGGCACGGGCCTTGACGCGTTGACACACGCGATGGACAACGTCACGTCATACACGAGCAACGAGCTGTGCGATGCGCTGGCGCTCAAGGCGATCGAGATGATATTCAGGTACCTGCCTCGGGCGTACCGCTTCCCCCGTGACCGCGAGGCGCGACTGCGGATGCACATCGCCGCCACAATGGCGGGCATCGCCTTCAGCAATGGCGGCGTGGCGGTGACGCACAGCCTGGGGCATGCGCTGGGCAAGCTTTACGCCGTACATCACGGAATGGCCGTGGGCATATTCCTGCCCTACGCGCTCCAGTTCTACGCCCCGGTTTCCGACAAGTTCCTCGAGGTGTGCAGGGCTCTCGACATCAGGGAAGACTCCAGGGAGAAGAACCTGGATGCCCTGGTGTCAAGGGTGAGACGGCTGACGGAAGAGCTCGACGTGCCCACGGACTTGAAGGGCCTCGGAATCCCCAGGGACGAGTGGGAGGCGAAACTGGACACGCTGTCTCTGTACGCCTTCGAGGACCCGGCAAACTTCCAGAGCGCCCGGCCCCCGACCCTCGAGGAGACCAGGAGACTGCTGGAGTATGCCTACGACGGCAAGGACGTCGATTTCTAGGAGGAGACACGATGTTCGGATATCATGGCAGGTTCCTTCAGGTCAACCTGACCACCGGCGAGACCAGGGATCTCGCCCTCAAGGATGATGACCTGAGCAACTTCCTTGGCGGTGCCACCCTTGCCGCCCGACTCATCTACGGCAAGGTCAAAGAGGGTATGGACCCGCTTGGCCCTGATAGCCCGCTCGTGTTCGCGGTTGGCCCGCTCACGGGGACGACGATTCCCATGGTCAGCCGGTCCGCTGTCTGCGGCGTGTCGCCCTTGACCGGCCTGTGGGGTGAGGCGACCACGGGCGGCTCGTTTCCGTTCAGGCTCAAGGCTGCGGGGTTTGATGGCATATTCATAACCGGCAAGGCCGACAGGCCGGTGTACCTGCACGTCAGGGATGGCAGGGCTGAGGTAAGGGACGCCTCGCATCTCTGGGGCAAAGACATCTACGAGACGCAGGAGGTGCTGAAGGGGGAGTTGGACGAGGCTGGCCTCAGCGTCTCGTGCATCGGGGCGGCTGGGGAGAACCTGGTCAGGTACGCCGCGGTGATGAACGACCGCGGCCGGGCGGCGGGCCGCTGTGGCATGGGAGCACTCATGGGTTCGAAGAACCTGAAGGCAGTGGCGGTCACTGGGGACCAGCGGGCGGAACTGGCGGATGGTGAGAAGGTCAGGGAGCTCACGCAGCAGGCCAGGGATTCCATAAGGGGGCACATGTTGACGCCGGCATACCGGGAATACGGGACATTGCTCTACATGGACATGGGCATGTTCCTGGGTGATGTGCCGGCGAAGTACTTCAGCAAGAGCGTCTATGCGGTGGAGAAGGTGACTGGTCAGGCCTTCCGGCAGGCCTACACCATGGACAACTATTCGTGTATCGGCTGCCCCATTGGCTGCGGTCGCGTCATCAGGCAGTTCAGGAACGACATAAGCGAGGTCGATGGTCCCGAGTACGAGACGGCGGCGGCCTTCGGGCCGCTCTGCATGAACTATGACCTGGACTCCATTGTCTACGCCAATCACCTCTGCAACGCTCACGGCATGGACACTATCTCGGCCGGCGTCTGCGTGGCGTATGCTATGCACCTGTATGAGAAGGGCGTTCTCAACGAGGGCAGGGCAGGAATGAAGGTCAACTGGGGCGACGGGGCCGCGATCGTCAAACTGGTGGAGATGATTGTCAAGAGGGAGGGCATAGGGGAGTTGCTGGGGGAGGGCGCGAAGAGAATGGCGGAGGAGTTGAGCGCCGCGCCCGAGGAAGCGGCGCATGTGAAAGGGCTCGAGATGCCTATGCACGATGCGCGAGCCTACGCTGGCCTGGCGGTATCCTACGCGACCGGTCCAAGGGGTGCGTGCCACCTGAAGGGTGATTACTACAACATTGACTTGATGGGCAGTGTTCCCGAACTGGGCATCGCAGCGTTCGACCGATTTCAGTCTGAGAGCAAGGCTGTCCCCGCCGCCAAGTACCAGAGCCTGCGCGATATGTACGATGCTCTTCTCCTGTGCAAGTTCTGCCCCATATCGCTCACTCAGATAACAGCAGCCCTCAACAGCATCACCGGATGGGACTTCAGCCCGACCGACGTGGAGGTGGCTGGAGACAGGTCATTGAACCTCAAACGGGCGATCAACTGCGAGCTGGGCGCGACGCGTGCAGACGACAGACTCCCCAGCATTAACCTCCAGCCGCTGGGGGAGGGGTCCGCCGTGGGCAGGTCGCCCGACATGGAGGTCATGCTCAAGGACTACTACGAGTACAGGAAGTGGGACTGGGAGAGCGGCAAGCCGACCAGGGAGAAGCTGGTGGAACTTGGCCTCAAGGATGTTGCCGCAGACCTCTGGGGGGCCTAGAGGCGGGTTTGCGTGATGCTATTCTATCTCCAGATAGTGGTACGAACTCCACGACAGCCCGGGCGCAGACGGTGACGGCCCCTAGACGACCTCTACCAGAACGATCTCAAACGTGAGGTCCTTGCCTGCCAGGTAGTGGTTGGCGTCCAGCGTGACGCTTGCCTCGGAGACGCCGGCCACTGTGACGGGGAAGGTGCCGCCGTCCTCATGCCGCCTGATCTCCAGTTGCTGGCCGACCTCGGGGACGATGTGAGGTGGGAACTTGTCCCGTTCCACCACTATCATCATCTCGTCGTTCCGCTGGCCGTACGCTTTGTCTGGCGGGATCGTCACAATCTTCTTCTCCCCGGGGGTCATGCCGAGGATGGCCTCTTCAAGGCCGGGTATCACCTCTCCATTGCCTAAGGTGAACTCGAGAGGGTCGGTTATCATCGAGCTGTCGAATACCGAGCCGTCATCGAGTCTGCCGCTGTAGTGTATCTTGACCCTGTTACCCTGTTTGGCTTCTTCCATGATTGACTCCTTTCGTGCCACGCCTGTCTCGGCCTGGGGAATACTGGAAGGACCTGGTTCCGAGGCCCTCGCTTGGCCTGGCTAGCAAGGGGCGCCGCCGCATTATACCATCTCAAGAGCTTCGCTGCATGGAGCGGCTCTTCGTGGGGCATCCATCGTGTGTCAGCCCGGTTTCACCGCGCGTACGTAGAGGAACAGCGCCGCATGGTCGCGCCAGCCCTGCATGAAGGGGTGCTGTCTGCACGCCTCATCCGAGGGCCGCGGCTCCTCTATCTCCTTCACGATGAATCCGGCGTGGACCAGGGTGTTGAGGTACTCTGAGATTGTCCTGGGGAAGGCCGGTACGGCGAACAGAATCGGTTCTCCGGTGGTGGGCGCATCGGTGAACCCCCAGTGCTCCAGCCAGGGCTCTCCATCGAAGTAGTCTGAGACGGTGAGCTTGGCCTTGCGGCCCTGCTCATCGTCCATCCAGTCGAAGCCCCGGGTCATGAAACAGGGGTGGGTGATGCTGAACACCAGGTCACCTCCTGGTCGGAGCACCCTGTAGACCTCTCTGACGGCGCCCGCGTAGTCAGGGCCGCCCATAAGGGCCATGAACGACACTGCCCTGTCGAAGGCATGGTCATAAAACGCCGACAGGTCAACGAATGACGCGACTTCGTACCGGATGCCCAGCGGTTCCCTTTGCTCCTCCTTTCGCGCCGCGTCGATCATCTTCTTCGAGATGTCCACTCCGGTGACCTTTGCCCCCATTCGTGCCAGGAGCCGGGTATTGTGGCCCTCGCCGCAGCCGGCGTCGAGGACTGTCTTGTCCTTCACATCGCCGAGGAATCGGAAAAACGCCGGGTTGTTCCAGCAGTCACGGCAAACGTCCCAACCCCGGCGCACCTGATCGATCCACGGTTCGGCGTTACTGTCCCAATGTCGGGCAACGTCCTCGTCGGAGAACCTCACTTCGATCGCCTCCTGGCCCCTGTAGCACGGCATTCCTTTGGACAGACCATGCCGCGCCAGTCCAGTTTAGCAGCACAGCCTGGGTGGTATCAATCGCAGGGCTTGTCGGGTCGTCCGCCAGCCATTTGCGGGGTTCGAAGCCGGGGCTATCCACGGAGATGCGTGACGGCACCACAGGGGCAAGTGAGTGTCGACATGGAGAAGCGAGGCAACGGATAGCCTCTGACGTATCGAGGACTGTCCTGGTACCCAGGGGCTACGACAGTCGCTGGTCCGCGCTTTCCACTGCGGCCGGGATGCCCACCACGCGTGTATCGCCATGTGAGACCGGCTCAGCGACAGCCTCGGCGACAGCCTGGCGGCTGAGTACCATCCCGCACTGGAGGCACACGCAGTCATCGCCGTCGCCGTATATGTCCTCGTAGAGGTCACCGGCACATCGTGGACAGGAACGTAGCCACCACTTCATGACAGTCTCTCCTTTCCGGGCCCTTGCGTGACTGTTCGAGCCATGGAGGAGTCTATACGCTGGGGCCTGCGTGCGTATGTGACTTTCGTCTCATCCTGGGCCTCCGCGGTCGCATGATCAGCCGGTATCAGGGCTCTTCGAGCCGGGTGGGTCCATACCGGGGTACCCGGCGCTGAGCATAGCGAACCCCTGCCTTCCTGCGTGTCGCTTGTGTTGGCAGGGGTTCGTCGTCCTAACAGGTCGAGCCAGCGCAGTGCGGGTCTATTGTGTCAGACAATGTGCAGCGCGGCGGCCCTCAGACGGCGCCAAGTGTGGCGATCCTGTCGGCGAAAGCGTTTACCGCGCTCTGAAGTTCCGCCATGTTGGCTTTCGGCATCCACTGCAGGCTGAGTCGCTGGCGTTCTATCCCGAACTGCTCCAGGGTGTTCTGGAGAAGCTCCATCCTTCTCTCGGCCTGGTAGTTGCCGCCGA